>JALURZ010000103.1 GCA_027058735.1 Hyphomicrobiales bacterium
TTATTTCGGCGTCCCGGGCCAAAGAGCCCCGGACGCCGAAATAACGGATCGGCCATGGCCGGCGGCGCGGATCAGTTGGCGTTTTCGTTTCCCCATCGCCCGGCGCTGGGGCGCGAGGATTTTCTGGTCGCCGCCAGCAACGAGACCGCCGTGGCGATGATCGATGCGTGGCCGGAGTGGCCCTATCCGGCCATGGTTCTGGTGGGGCCGCCGGGCAGCGGAAAGACCCATCTCGCCGAAGTCTGGCGGCGGCTATCGGAGGCGCGGGCGATACGGCCGGCCGACATTTCGCTGCAGCGCATGGCGGTGCCCGATGGCGCCACCGCGGTTCTGATTGAGGATCTGCCCGGCGCCAGCCTTGATGAGGCCGCGCTGTTCCACCTGATAAACCTGGTGCATGAGCACGGCGGCAGCCTGCTGTTGACGGCGCGCGAGTTTCCCGCACGTTGGAATCTGGGCCTTGCCGATCTGGCGACCCGGTTGCAGGCCGCCCCGGCCATCGTGCTGGAGGAGCCCGACGATGCGCTGCTGCGCGCGGTGCTGGTGAAGCTGTTTGTGGACCGGCAGATCGCGGTCGGGGAACGGGTGCTGAACTATGTGCTGATGCGCATGGAACGCTCCTTGTCGATGGCCAGCGAGCTTGTGGATGAACTCGACAGGCTGGCGCTGGCCGAACAGGCGCCCGTTTCACTCAGGCTGGCGGCCCGCGCGCTTGAAGGTCTGGCGGGCGCGCCGGAGGAGAAATGATGTTTCCTTGCTGCGGCGAGACTCGTAAACCATGGCGAATTGGCGCGGGCCGCAACCGGGCATCGTGTGCTATACTGTCACCGCGGGAGAAATGACGCCTGCGCCGCCCTGGAACGACCAGCCAAGACGAGAGTTGCCCGATGGCCACCAAACCTGAACCCGGAAACGCCAGGGTGACGCGAAAACCGGCATTGTCGGCGGTTCGGCCGCGCGCGCCGGACAAGCGGCGGTTTGAGGTCCTGTCTGTCAGGCCGGACTCGCCGGAGCGCTTCATCAACCGCGAATTGTCGTGGCTGGATTTCAATACGCGGGTTCTGGAAGAAGCCCGCAACCCCAACCATCCGGTTCTCGAGCGGCTGCGGTTCCTGTCCATTTCGGCCACCAATCTCGATGAGTTCTACATGGTGCGGGTGGCGGGTCTGCGCGGGCAGATGAATGCGGGCATCACGACGCTTTCCCAGGACGGCCTGACGCCCGCCGCGCAGATCGAGGCGATCAACGATGTCGCCAGCGATCTCATGGCCGAGCAGTTCGTGCGCTGGGAAACGCTGGTCGGCGAACTGGCCGAAGCCGGCATCGTTCTGGCCGGCGTGGACGATTTGAGCGCGGCGGAGCGCCAATGGCTGGACCGTCATTTCCTCAGCCATATTTTTCCGATTCTCACGCCGCTGGCCGTCGATCCGGCCCATCCGTTTCCCTTCATTCCCAATCTGGGGCTGACCATGGCCCTTGACCTGAGGCGCGAGAGCGACGGCCACAGAATGAACGCGCTGCTGCCGCTGCCGGCGAAGCTCGACCGGTTCGTGCGGCTGCCGGGCGCGAAGGGCGAACGCCCGCGTGACGCCGTTGCGCGGTTCATAACGATCGAAACGATGATCGGGATGTATATCGGGCAACTGTTTCCGGGATACGAGACCCTCGGGCACGGCGTGTTCCGGGTCATCCGCGACAGCGATATCGAAATCGAGGAAGAGGCCGAAGATCTGGTGCGGCATTTTGAAACGGCGCTCAAGCGCCGCCGCCGGGGGTCCGTTATCCGCCTCGAGGTCGATACCCGCATGCCGGACAATCTCAGGCGGTTCGTCAGCAACGAACAGGTGAGCGATTATCACAATGTCGTGCAAAGCGGCTTCGTGGGCTATGCGGACACGGCGCAGCTTATTCTCGATGAACGCCCGGACCTCAAATTCGTGCCCTACAATCCGCGCTTTCCCGAGCGCATCCGCGATCATGGCGGGGACTGCTTTGCCGCCATCCGCGAAAAGGACCTTGTCGTTCACCACCCTTATGAATCGTTCAAGGTGGTGCTCCAGTTTCTGCGCCAGGCCGCCGCCGACCCCAATGTCATCGCCATCAAGCAGACATTGTACCGCACCAGTTCGGATTCGCCGATCATCGCCGCCCTGACGGAAGCCGCCGAACGCGGCAAATCGGTCACGGCGCTGATTGAACTCAAGGCCAGATTCGACGAGGAGGCCAATATCCAGTGGGCCCGCGATCTGGAGCGCGCGGGCGTCCAGGTCGTGTTCGGTTTCATCGAACTGAAGACCCACGCCAAGCTCAGCCAGGTCGTGCGCCAGGAGGGCGGGGGCCTGCGCACCTATGTTCACTTCGGCACCGGCAACTACCACCCCGTCAACGCCAGGATTTACACCGATCTGTCGTTTTTTACCGCTGATCCGGCGCTGGGGCGCGACGCGGCGCGCCTGTTCAACTACATCACCGGCTATGCGGAGCCGCGCAACCTTGAGTGCATCGCGATTTCGCCCGTGTCCCTGCGTGAACGGCTGCTGGAGGGGGTGCGCAAGGAGATCGCGCACGCGGCCGCGGGCCGCCCGGCGCAGATCTGGGCGAAGATGAACTCGCTGGTCGATCCCGACGTCATCGATGCGCTGTACGAAGCCAGCGGCAAGGGCGTGCAGATCGATCTGATCGTGCGCGGAATCTGCTGCCTGCGGCCGGGTGTGCCGGGCCTGTCGGAAAACATCCGCGTCAAGAGCATTGTCGGGCGGTTTCTGGAACATGCCCGCGTGGTGTGTTTCGGTGCCGGCAAGGCGCTCCCCTCCGCGCAGGCCGATGTCTATATTTCGTCGGCCGACTGGATGCCCCGAAATCTCGACCGGCGGGTCGAGGCGCTGGTGCCGATCGTCAATGAGACCGTGCATGAACAGATTCTCGACCAGATCATGGTGGCCAACATGATGGACAACCAGCAGAGCTGGACCCTGATGGCTGATGGAACATCCCGCCGCATCGAGCCGGCCGATGGCGAGGAGCCGTTCAACCTGCACCAGTATTTCATGACCAACCCGTCCCTGTCGGGCCGCGGCGCGTCGCTGGAGGAAACCTATCCGCGTGCCTTTACAGCCCGCACAGCAAAAACCCGGTAAGCGCACGAGCCGGCGCAAGGCCGGCGTCAAGGCCAGGTCCGGGCGCTCACAGGCGAAATCGTACTGGTTTTCGCCCGTGTCGCTCGTCGATATCGGCTCCAATTCGGTGCGCCTCGTCATCTATGACGGCAAGAGGCGCTCTCCCACTCCCGTTTTCAACGAAAAAGTCCTGTGCGGCCTTGGACGCGGGATCGCGCTGAACGGCCTGCTCGGGGAGGAAGCGATCGGGCGCGCGCTGCTGGCGCTGAGACGGTTCGCCGCCATATCCGCGCAGATGGGCGTGAGCGAAGTCCACGCCTTCGCCACCGCCGCTGCCCGTGACGCGGACAATGGCGCGGCGTTTATTGGCGATGCGCAGGCGGCTCTGGGGCATAAGATCAAGGTGCTGACCGGCAGGAAGGAAGCCCGGCTGGCCGCCTATGGGGTGATGGCGGGCATTCCCGGCGCCAGCGGGCTTGTTGGCGATCTTGGCGGCGGCAGTCTCGAACTGGTGGAAATCGACGACGGCAGGATCGGCAGTGGCATAACCCTGCCGCTCGGCCCCTTGCAGTTGCGCGATCTGTCCGCGGGGTCGGGGGAGCGGGCCGACCGGCTGATCGGCCAGGCGCTCGACGGGGTCGACTTTCTTTCGCGCCACAAGAAGAGCGCGTTTTACGCGGTCGGCGGGAGCTGGCGCAACCTCGCGCGCCTGCACATGGCCCAGACCCGTTATCCGCTGCACGTCCTGCAGCAATATGAAATGCCGGGCCCGGTGGCGCTGGGTATCGCCGAATTCGTCGGCGCGCTGGAGCCCGACACCATTCAGGATGTCCATGCCATCAACCGCAAGCGCGCCGAAACCCTGCCGCTGGCCGCGCGCGTATTGACGCAAATTCTCAAGCGGACCGGGGTTGGCAAGGTGGTCATATCCGCCTATGGCGCGCGCGAAGGCATGCTCTATTCCAAGCTGCCGGGAAAGGTGAAAAAACAGGATCCGCTGATGGCGGCCTGCAGGGATTTCGCCCGGCTTCGCGCCCGCTCGCCGGACTATGCCGATGAACTGCGCCGCTGGACCGACCAGTTATTCGGCGCCAGGCCGAAATTGAGCGAAACCCCGGACCAGCGCCGGCTGCGCCATGCTTCGTGTTATCTGGCCGATATCGGCTGGCGGGCGCATCCTGATTATCGCGGCGAGGAATCCATGACCATCGTGTCCCAGGCCTCCTTCGTCGGTGTCGATCATCCAGGCCGGGTGTTTCTGGCGCTCAGCGTGCTGTATCGCTATGAGGGCCCGTGGAGCGAAAAAATCAATCCCGGGTTCAACGATCTTCTGAAAGATGACGCCGCCTTCCGGGCGCGCGTGATCAGCGCCGCCCAGCGTCTCGCCTTTGTGCTGGGGGGCGCCATGCCCGGCGTGCTGCCGCTGGTGAAACTCACCTTGACGCGCACCGCGCTGGAATTGCACCTGCCCGAAAAGCTTGCCGCACTGAAAGGCGAACGCCTGACCCGCCGGCTCTGCGATCTTGCCGAGGCGATCGGGCGAAATCCCGTAATCAGCGGCTAGTCCCCGGTATTGAGCAGAACCACTTGGCCGTCTTTCATGGTGAGGCTGAGGGCGCCGTGCTTGAGCGCCAGGGCGTGCTTGCCAAACAGTTCGCGCCGCCAGCCCGAAAGCGCCGGCACGTCGGCCTTGTCGTCGGCCGCGATCTTTTCGAGATCCGGCACCGTGGCAATCAGTTTCTGCGCCACATGGTGCTTTTCGCTGGTGATGCGCAACACGACCTTCAGCATCTCCACCAGCCCGTTCGGGTTGGCGGGCGGCGGCCGTTTGCGGTCGGGTTCGGGCAGCTTTGAGGCATCCATGTCGCGCCCGGCCCTGACCGCGGCAATGATGCCGTCGGCAAAGCGGCTGCGCTCGTAGCCGCGCGGCACCGACCGCAGACGCGCCAGCGCCTGCTTGTCGGCGGGCGCCTGGAGGGCGATCTCGTTGATTGCATCATCGCGCAGGATCCGCCGCCGCGGTATGTCCTGGGCCTGGGCCTCGATGTCGCGCCATTTCGCCAGTTCCCGGAAAATGGCGAATGTCCGGGCGTTCCTGCCGCGAAACTTGATCCGCCGCCAGGCGTCTTCCGGGTCGGCCGAATAGGTGTCGGGCGATTCGAGAATGGCCATTTCTTCCGCCAGCCACGAGGCGCGTCCGGTCTGATCCAGCTTGGCCTTCAGTTGCAGATAGGCATCGCGCAGATGGGTCACGTCGCTCAGCGCATAGGCCAGTTGCTTTGCCGTCAGCGGCCGGTGCGCCCAGTCGGTGAAGCGGGACGACTTGTCGATCTGCGCGCCGACCAGCTTGCGAATCAGGTTTTCGTAGCCAACCGAATCGCCGAACCCGCAGACCATGGCGGCGAGCTGGGTATCGAACAGTGGCGAGGGAATGACACCGGCCTGGTGATGGATGATTTCGATGTCCTGGCGCGCCGCGTGAAAGACTTTGACGATATCGGTGTCGGCCATCAGGTCGTAAAACGGTTTCAGATCAATGCCCCTGGCCAGAGGGTCAATAATGGCCTCGCCCTCCGGCGCGGCGATCTGAACGAGGCAGAGCCGCGGCCAGAAGGTGGTTTCGCGGATAAATTCGGTATCGACCGTCACGAAGGGGGACGCGGCGAATTTTTCGCACATGCGCGCCAGCGCCCCGGTGTTCTCGATGATTTCCATGACCGTGATCTATATCGCAGCGCTCAAGGCCTGTCGCCCGGTTTATCGCGCACCCGGTGAGCCCGGTTATGGCCCGCGCCGTTCGCATGCCAACAAAGTCGGCGGGACCAAAACATCCCGCCTCTTGTATATTGCCGGTTCGCCCTTAAGTATTCCAGTAGCAGAGACATTTTCGGCTGCTTGTGGTAGCCTGCGAACGGCTGCTGCAAGTGTCCGGAATGCCGGCAGGGGACTGCGAGGAAAGGGCCTATCTCATGCGATGGATCAAGTTTTTATTCGCCTGGATTGTGATTTTCGGGCTGATCGCTGCGGGCCTGTTGGGGATCGCCAATATTGGCAGTGCGGTGGCGGTGCAGCCTGGCGCCGGCGGCCAGGAAGAGGCCGCGGCCGGGGAGGTCCGCCTGAAACAGCTTGGCGAGGATGAGGCGGTCTTGTCGACGAGCGTGGGCAAGCTTGTCGGCGTGCGGCTGCGCAATCCGCTGAACGAGCTGGTGGGCTCCATCAAGGCGGTCGCGGCGGATGTCCGTAGCGCAAGGGTTTACGCGGTCATCGACTACAGCGCACCGCCGATCGGGCGCACCAAGACCGTGATCGTGCCCATCTCCAAGATTGCCGCCCAGCCGGGCAAGGAAGAATACCGGCTCAATGTCGGGCGCTATCAGCTAGAGAATGCGCCGGTCTATTCGGCTGGCGATTTCACCAGCACATTGCCGGCGCACTGGTCGAAGGGCAATCTGACCAAGCTGGTGTTCGCGGCGCCGAAAAAGGCTTCATCGGGCGATGCCGGCTTCCTCGACAGGTTCGTGCGCGGTCTGAAAGTCATCTGGTCGCGGATCACGTCCTGATCCGGCTGCCGCGTTCTTTCCGCCCGTGCGCTCAAGGGCCGGCGCGCGCCGCCTCGCCATCTTGACAAATCACCTGCCTCATGCGCTGTTCGCGCGGCGTTTTGCGTACTCCTTGCGCGCGGGCAACCGGGTTTTCCAGACGATGCACCAATACCGGAGCCATACCTGCGGCGAACTGGCCGCCGGCGATGTCGGGCAAACGGTCCGGCTTTCCGGCTGGGTGCACCGCGTGCGCGATCACGGCGGGCTGTTGTTCATCGACCTGCGCGATCACTACGGGCTGACCCAGTGTGTCGTGGAGCCGGACGCACCGTCCTTTTCGCTTGCCGAAACCGTGCGCGCGGAGTGGGTCATCCGGGTCGATGGCCGGGTCGATCCGCGCAGTGAGGATACGCTCAACCCGAACCTGCCCACCGGCGCGATCGAGGTGCGGATTTCCCGTCTCGAGGTGCTGTCGCAGGCCGGCGAACTGCCGCTGCCGGTGTTTGGCGAGCCCGACTATCCTGAAGATATCCGGCTCAAATACCGGTTTCTCGATTTGCGGCGCGACACCCTGCACGCCAACATCATGAAGCGCTCCGCGATCATCGCCTCGATCCGGCGGCGCATGGGGGAGGCCGGGTTTTTCGAGTTCCAGACGCCGATCCTGACGGCCTCGAGCCCTGAGGGCGCGCGCGACTTTCTGGTGCCCTCCCGGCTGCACCCGGGCAAGTTCTACGCCCTGCCGCAGGCGCCCCAGCAGTTCAAGCAACTGGTGATGATGGCCGGGTTTGACCGCTATTTCCAGATTGCGCCGTGTTTTCGCGATGAAGACGCGCGCGCCGACCGAAGCCCCGGCGAGTTCTACCAGCTCGATATCGAAATGAGCTTCGTCACCCAGGAAGACGTCTTCGCGGCGGTCGAGCCGGTGCTGCGCGGGCTGTTTGAGGAATTTGGCGGGAACAAGCCGGTCACACCGTCCTTCCCGCGTATCGCCTATGGCGAGGCCATGCGCAAATACGGCTCCGACAAGCCCGATCTGCGCAACCCGATCGTCATGCAGGACGTGACGGAGACATTTCGCGGATCGGGTTTCAGGATTTTCGCCGGCATGATCGAAAAGGACGCGGCGGTCGAGGTCTGGGCGATCCCGGCGAAGGGCGGGGGATCCCGCGCGTTTTGCGACCGGATGAATTCCTGGGCCCAGGGCGAGGGCCAGCCCGGACTGGGCTATATTTTCTTTCGCGATGGCGAGGGCGCGGGCCCGGTGGCCAAAAACATCGGGGCCGAACGCACCGCGGCGCTCGCCGGACAACTTGGCCTGGGCGACGGGGATGCGGTGTTTTTCGTGTGCGGCGTGCCGAAAAAATTCGCCGAGTTCGCCGGGGCCGCGCGCGCGCGCGTGGGCGCGGAGTTGAAGCTGATCGACGAAGAGCGCTTCGAATTCTGCTGGATTGTCGATTTTCCCATGTTCGAATGGAACGAAGAGGAAAAACGGGTTGATTTTTCGCACAATCCGTTTTCCATGCCCCAGGGCGGACTGGAGGCGCTGGAAACCAAAGACCCGCTGGACATTCTCGGCTACCAGTACGATATCGTGTGCAACGGCGTTGAACTGTCGTCCGGCGCGATCCGCAACCACCGCCCGGACATCATGAAAAAGGCGTTCGCGCTTGCCGGCCACGGCCCCGACGCGGTGGAAAAGGAATTCGGCGGCATGCTGCGCGCGCTCTCCTTCGGCGCGCCGCCCCATGGCGGCCTGGCGCCGGGCATCGACCGGATCGTGATGCTGTTATGCGGCGAGGAGAACCTGCGCGAGGTCACGCTTTTCCCCATGAACCAGCAGGCCGAAGATCTGCTCATGGGCGCGCCTTCGGATGTTTCGCCACGCCAGTTGCGCGATCTTCATATCAGGCTCGATCTGCCCAAGGCGGATCGCTAGCATCCGCTTCGATCGGGCCATGAGCGCCGGGTGTGCCCGCGCCGCAGCACTTGGCTTGTCGCCCATGAAACAGGGCTTGTCGCCAGGCCGGGTTCGCGAGACCATATTGGCTACATGTCCCGGGTGCAGGGCTTTTTCGCGGCGCGCGCCCTGTAATTGCGGTGCGGGGGCGTTATGATCCATGTGCAGCGATTCGCGCTGATCATCGCGGGAAGGTGGCGCCATGGGGGAAAAACTGTCTGACGATCTGCGCTCGGGCGCGCTGATCTATCATCAATCGCCGAAGCCGGGCAAGCTGGCCATTCACGCCACCAAGCCGCTGGGCAATCAGCGCGATCTCGCGCTGGCCTATTCGCCCGGCGTGGCGGTCGCCTGCGAAGCCATCGCGGATGACCCGGGCGAGGCGGCCAACCTGACCATTCGCGCCAATCTGGTCGCTGTCGTCACCGATGGCACGGCGGTGCTGGGTCTTGGCGATATCGGGCCGCTGGCCGCAAAGCCGGTGATGGAGGGCAAGGCGGTTCTGTTCAAGAAATTCGCCGGCATCGATGTGTTCGATATCGAGGTCGATGCCCGCGATACGGAGCGGTTCTGCGATGTCGTCGCCGCGCTCGAGCCCACCTTCGGCGGCATCAATCTGGAGGACATAAAGGCGCCGCAATGTTTCGAGATCGAAGCCTGCCTCAAGGAGCGCATGGGCATTCCGGTCTTTCACGACGACCAGCACGGCACGGCCATCATTGTCGGCGCGGCCGTTATCAACGCCATGCAGCTTGCCGGCAAGAGCCTTTCCGATATCAAGGTGGTGGCCTCGGGCGCGGGCGCCGCCGCGCTCGCCTGTCTCAATATGATGGTGTCGCTCGGCGTTGCCAAGAAGAATATCTGGATCAGCGATATCGACGGGGTCGTCCATGCCGGGCGCAAGAAAAACATGGACCCCTGGAAGGGGGCGTTTTCGCAAAAGACCGGCAAGCGGACCCTGAGCGATATCATTGCCGGTGCGGATGTCTTTCTGGGCCTGTCGGCCGGCGGCGTATTGAAGCCGGATATGGTTGCGAAAATGGCCAAAAAGCCGCTGATCCTTGCGCTGGCCAATCCGACCCCTGAAATCATGCCCGAAGAGGTTCAGAAAGTATGCGATGACGCCATGATCTGCACCGGGCGTTCGGACTATCCCAACCAGGTCAACAATGTCTTGTGCTTTCCCTATATTTTCCGCGGCGCGCTCGATGCCGGCGCGAGCACCATAAACGAAGAGATGAAACACGCCGCCGTCAGGGCCATCGCGGGCCTTGCCCATGAGGCCACTTCGGACATTGCGGCCAGGGCCTATGGGGGCAAGGTGCGCACGTTCGGCGCGGAAAACCTCATTCCCAATCCGTTTGACCCCAGATTGATCCAGCGCATCGCGCCGGCGGTCGCGCGGGCGGCCATGGCCAGCGGCGTCGCCACCCGGCCGATCGAGGATTTCGAGGCCTATGACGAACAGCTCAACCGGTTCGTGTTCCGCTCCGGCCTGCTGATGAAGCCGGTGTTCACCAAGGCCATGGAGGCCCCGAAACGGGTCATCTACGCGGAAGGCGAGGACGAGCGCATCCTGCGCGCCGCCCAGGTATCGCTGGAGGAGGGGCTGGCGGTTCCCATCCTGATCGGGCGTCCCGATGTGGTGGCGCGCCGGCTTGAGCGGTTCGGCCTGTCGATCCGGCCGGGCAGGGATTTCGAACTCATCAATCCCCAGGACGATCCGCGCTACAAGGAATTTGTCGATGCCTATCTGGCGGCGACCTGCCGCAAGGGCGTGACGCCTGACCGGGCGCGGACCTTCGTGCGCACCCGGACCACCGTGATCGCCGCGCTGGCCGTTCATCTGGGATATGCGGACGCCATGATCTGCGGGGTCGAGGGCAATTTTTCCCGCCACCTGCGCCACGTCCGCGATGTCATCGGTCTGGCTCCCGGCATTCAGGATTTTTCCGCCCTCTCCCTGGTGATCCTGTCACGCGGCGCCTATTTTCTGGGGGACACCTATGTCACGCCCGACCCGAGTGCCGCGGAACTGGCCGAAATGGCCGTCCTGGCCGCCGCCCAGGTGCGCCGCTTCGGCATCGAGCCCAAGATCGCGCTGCTGTCCCATTCCAGTTTTGGCAGCGCGGATACCGAAAGCGCGAAGAAAATGCGCGAGGCGGTGCGCCTGCTGCGCGCGCGCGCGCCGGAACTGGAGGTGGAGGGCGAAATGCACGGCGATGCCGCGCTGAACGAGGAGTTGCGCGCGCGCATCTTTCCAGGCTCCCGCCTCAAGGGCGAAGCGAATGTCCTGATCATGCCCGACCTCAATGCCGCCAATATCGCCTATCAGCTTATCAAGGTGATGGCCGATGCGCTGCCGGTGGGGCCGATGCTGATCGGGGCCGCGCGCCCGGCGCACATCCTGACGCCTTCGGTCACCGCGCGCGGGGTTGTCAACATGACGGCCCTGGCGGTTGTCGAAGCCCAACAGCACGAGCAGGGCGCGAATGCCGCCGGGTCATGAGGAAAACCCGGAAAATTCCGCCCCTGGCGCCGTGCGCCCAGCGCCGGCGCAACCGGCAGTCGGCGGGTGCCGGCGATGCGCTGCATCCGCACATCCCTGGCTGCACCCGCCGGTCTAGCTGCACCCGCTGGTGCCCCCGCAGGTGTCGCATTTCAGGCAGGTGCCGTTGCGCACCAGGGTGAAGTTGCCGCATTCCCCGCAGGCATCCCCCTCATAGCCCTTCATGCGGGCTTCCGCGGCCAGATCGGCGGCGCTGCGTTCGGGGCTGGTCCCGGGATCGAGTTCCGGTATCAGGATCTCTTCCGCGCGGTGCTGCCGTTCGGGCGTTTCGGCGAGTTTCAGCGCCAGTGCGCGCAGCGATCCCACCGCGCCGGAGGCCGATGCAACCGGCTCGCCGGGCATCACCACAACATTCTCATCCGCCATGCGCTGGCGCACATAGCCCGAACTCATGACCTGCGAGACGGGCAGGGGCGCTGATTCGGGCTTCTTGCCTTCGCTCACACCCTTGCCAAGGGCATCGAAGGCTGATTCGGCCGGGTCCACATGGGCGAGATCCGAACGCCCCAGATAGGAGACCGCGAGCTCGCGGAACACATAATCGAGAATGGATGTGGCGTTCTTGATCGCGTCATTACCCTGCACCAGGCCTGCGGGTTCGAACCGGGTGAAGGTGAAGGCATCCACATATTCCTCCAGCGGCACCCCGTATTGCAGGCCGAGCGAGATGGCGATGGCGAAATTGTTCATCAGGGAGCGGAAGGCGGCCCCTTCCTTGTGCATGTCCATGAAGATTTCGCCAAGCCGCCCGTCATCATACTCTCCGGTGCGCAGATACACCTTGTGCCCGCCGACAATGGCTTTCTGGGTGTAGCCCTTGCGCCGGTGGGGCAGTTTTTCGCGCTCGCGTTCGGCGACCACCTTGACCACCCGGTCGACCACCTTCTGCGCCACGACCCCGGCGCGCACCGCGGCCGGCTGGTCGGCGACAATCTGCTCAATGGTCTCGTCCTGCTCCTCCTCGTCATCGCCCAGCAATTGCGCGTTGAGCGGCTGCGACAGTTTCGAGCCGTCGCGATACAGCGCATTGGCCTTGAGCGCGAGACGCCACGACAGCATATAGGCGTCCTTGCACTCGGCAACCGACGCGCCATTGGGCATGTTGATGGTCTTGGAAATGGCGCCGGAAATAAACGGCTGGGCGGCGGCCATCATGCGAATATGGCTTTCGACGGACAGATAGCGCCTGCCGGTGCGCCCGCACGGATTGGCGCAGTCGAAGATGGCGATATGGGCCTCGTCCAGCCCCGGTGCGCCCTCCAGCGTCATCGCGCCGCAGCAATGGATATTGGCCAGTTCCACTTCGCCGCGGGTAAAGCCGATGGCGGTCAGCAGATTGAAGTCCGGCGCATCCAGCGCGTCTTCATCCAGATTGAGAACGTCAGTGCAGAAATCCTTGCCCAGCGTCCATTTATTGAACACGAACTTGATGTCGAACGCAGAGCCCAGCGCGTCTTCTATGGCGTCGATCTTGTCCTCGGTGAAGCCCTTGGCGCGCAGGGCGTCGTGGCCGATGCCGGGGGCGTCCAGCAGAGTGCCATGGCCGACCGCATAGCGCACGATGGCCTCGATGGCGGCCTCGTCATAGCCCAGCTTGCGCAGCGCCTGGGGCACGGCGCGGTTGATGATCTTGAAATAGCCGCCGCCCGCCAGCTTCTTGAATTTGACGAGCGCGAAATCAGGCTCGATGCCGGTGGTGTCGCAGTCCATCACCAGGCCGATGGTGCCCGTAGGCGCGATGACGCTGGCCTGGGCATTGCGGAAGCCGTGCTTTTCGCCCAGCGCGACGGCCCGTTCCCAGGCCGCGAGCGCGTGCTCCACGAGGCGCGGATCGGGGCATGACGCATGGTCGAGCGGCACCGGCGCGATGGCCAGATTCTCGTAACCGCCCGCCTGTCCGCGCGCGGCCTGGCGGTGATTGCGCATGACGCGGCCCATGTGTTCCGCGTTTTTCTCATAAGCCCGGAAGGGCCCCAACTCGGCGGCCATCTCGGCCGATGTGGCGTAGGCCGTGCCGGTCATGATGGCGGTGATGGCGCCGCACATGGCGCGCCCCTCATCGGAATCATAGGAAATTCCCGAGGTCATCAGCAGGCCGCCGATATTGGCGTAACCCAGCCCGAGCGTGCGGAAATCATGGGACAGCCGCGCGATATGCTTCGAGGGGAACTGGGCCATCATGACCGATATTTCCAGCACCATCGTCCACAGGCGCACGCCGTGTTCGAAGGTTTCGACATCGAAGCGGTTATCCTCGTGGGTGAAGCGCATCAGATTGAGCGAGGCGAGATTGCACGCGGTGTCGTCGAGGAACATGTATTCCGAACACGGGTTGGAGGCGCGGATCGGACCGGATGCCGGGCAGGTGTGCCAGTCATTGATGGTGGTGTGATACTGAATGCCCGGGTCGGCGCAGGCCCACGCGGCGAACCCCACCTGATCCCACAGCTTGCGGGCTTTCACGCTCCTGACCGGCCTGTTTTCGATGCGCCCGATCAGATCCCATTCCAGATCGGCCTCCACCGCATTGAGAAATTCGTCGCTGACGCGCACCGAATTGTTGGAGTTCTGCCCCGACACCGTGCGGTAGGCTTCCGAATCCCAGTCGGTGTCATAGGTGCGGAACTCGATTTCGCTATAGCCCTGGCGCGCGAACTGGATGACCCGCTGAATGGCGTTGTCGGGCACGTTCATCTTGCGCGCGGCGCGAACCGCGCGTTTGAGCGCCGGGTTCTTCTGCACATCGAAACAGTCATCGCCCGAGCCTTCGCAATTGACGCAGGTCTTCATGACCGTGGCCAGATGGTCCGCGCAGATCTTCGAGCCGGTGACCAGGGCGGCGACCTTCTGTTCCTCGATGACCTTCCAGTTGATATATTCCTCGATGTCGGGATGGTCGATATCGACCACCACCATCTTGGCCGCGCGCCGGGTCGTGCCGCCGGATTTGATGGCGCCCGCCGCGCGATCGCCGATCTTGAGAAAGCTCATCAGCCCGGATGATTTGCCGCCCCCTGACAGGGCCTCATTTTCGCCGCGCAGCCGCGAGAAATTCGACCCCGTTCCCGAGCCGTATTTGAACAGGCGCGCCTCGCGCACCCACAGGTCCATAATGCCGTTCTCGTTGACCAGATCGTCTTCCACCGACTGGATGAAACAGGCATGGGGCTGGGGATGTTCATAGGCGCTTTTCGAGCGCACCAGCCGGCCCGTGGCGTGATCGACATAGTAATGCCCCTGTCCCGGCCCATCGATGCCATAGGCCCAGTGCAGGCCGGTGTTGAACCACTGCGGCGAGTTCGGCGCGCACATCTGCGCGGCCAGCATGTAGCAAAGCTCGTCATGGAACGCGCGCGCATCGTCCTCGCTGTCGAAATAGCCGCCCTTCCAGCCCCAGTAGGTCCAGGTGCCGGCAAGGCGCGAAAACACCTGCCGGGCCGAGGTTTCCGGGCCTGTCCGCTCAGCCTCGGGCAGTTCCCCAAGGGCTTCGCGGTCGGGCTCGCTGCGCCATAGCCACGCCGGGACGGTGTTTTCCTCGACGCGCCTGAGGCGGGCGGGAACCCCGGCCTTGCGGAAATATTTCTGCGCCAGAATGTCGCTTGCCACCTGACTCCACGCGGCCGGCACCTCGACATTCTCAAGTCGGAAAACCAGAGAGCCGTCCGGATTGCGGATTTCACTCGTTGTGGTTCTGAATTCCAGCGCTGCGAACGGTGATTTTCCAGCTTCTGTAAAACGGCGCGCTATCCGCATGTTGCAGTCCTCTTCACCCTCAAGGCGCCCCGGTTTCGCAGCGCCGGTCTGTCGTTCCCCTCAAGAACCGCCGGCCCCAGATGCGGGCTGTGGCGGTTCCCCCGCGCTCAGGCGACAAGCATCCCCTCCCTGGAGCGCCAAGCTGCGTGCCTTCAGACAAAATCCGCAGTCACGTTCGGCGCCAGGGATCGCGAGCATTCAATTTCTGGATGCATCAACCGCCCAAGGCCGATGACCGGCCGAAACGCTCGATGCAGGTTCCCCTTAGCGGATGAGCACTGTATGACGACTTCATGCGCCAGTCAAGAAGTAGTGTGTTAACGAGAGATTAACACAACATGTTGTGGCTCGATGAAGAAACAGGGAAAAAACGGCAGAAATTTGCGGTTTCAGGCAGGGCGTGACGCGGCAAAACCGCGCGATCCGTGCGCAGGTTCTAACGTGTTTTCGCCCGCCCGTCCACGGTTATGGTTAGCCCGATGTTAAGGAACTCCGTCTACTTATCCAGGCGCGTGCGGCGCCCCGGAATTATGAGCGAAAAGGGTGTAGAATGAGCCACAATTCTGCGTATTTGCTGAACCCGGAATCACTCGATGTGATGATCGCGGAAGACGCGCACGGGATGCAGAAGATCATCAAGTCGATTCTTTCCGGTCTCGATGTGGCGCGAATCAGGACGGCCACTGACGGGTCCGCGGCGTTGAGCGAAATGCTGAGCGATCCGCCCAATCTGCTGATTACGGACTGGGTGATGGCGCCGATGAACGGCCGCTCGCTGATTCGCACGATGCGCAGCGAGCAGATGCAGCCGTTATGCGCGATCCCCGCGATCGTCCTGTCGGGCCATCCGACCCGCGCATTCGTCAAGCAGGCGATGGCGGTGGGGGCCAGCCAGTTTGTCACCAAGCCGGTTTCCGCCAAGGTGCTGTGCGAAAGAATCGCGGCCGTGTTGCGCGATCCGCGCGAATTCGTGCTGTGCGACGGGACATATGTGATTGAAGGCATGAGCGACCTGATCCCCGACTGGCAGGAACATCTGCCGTTTCTGCCCAATCTGGAGCAGTGGGGACGCGCGAAAAAGCGTGGCCGCGATAAAGCGCCGGTCGCAAAAGCCGAATCACGCGGCGATGCCGGGGACGATACCGAAGCCGTATGGGAACTGTAGCCGCCGGATCGCGGCGCGAAATTTCGTCTCCCGGCAGGATCGCGATTCCCTCTGGACCGGGTCCGGCGCCGGTGCCATAGTCCGCGCAGGACGTCCGGTCGCGGCGCGCGCCGGTGCGGATTTTTCGCGAATTGGCCTGCCATGAAAAATTTTCTCCTGCAGATGTTCACCTGGTGGAACGGTCAGACGATCGGCACCCGTTTCTTCACCTGGCGCAAGGGCGAATTCGTCGGCCAGGACGAGGCCGGAAACCGGTATTATCGCGAACGCGAGGGCAGGCGCCGCTGGGTCATTTACAAGCGTTTGGCGGAAAGCTCCAGCGTGCCCCCCGAATGGCACGGATGGCTGCACCACATGCTGGACAAGACACCGCTGGAGGAAGACTATGAACGCAGGCCCTGGGAAAAACCCTGGGTCGGCAACCGCACCGGCACGCACCAAGCCTATCGTCCGCCCGGCAGTATCGCGCGCGGCGGCAAGCGGCCCGCCGCAAGCGGCGACTATGAGGCCTGGAAGCCGGAATAAAATCCTCATAACAAGGAAAGTCCACACAACAGAGAATGGCAGTCTGATGCAACAAAATGCTGTAGAAACCGTTGTCGGCGGCATCGTCATTGTCGTGGCCGCCGCCTTTTTCGTCTTTGCCTACAAGACCGCCGGGGTCGGCGCCGGCGCCGGCGGCTACCGGGTCAGCGCCCAGTTCGAGCGCATCGACGGTGTTTCCGTGGGCACCGATGTCCGTCTGGCCGGGATCAAGATCGGCTCGGTCGTGGCGCAGGATCTCGATCAGAACAACTACGAAGCCAACGTGACCTTTGCGATCGATCCCAGCATAAGGCTGCCGGATGATTCCACCGTCAAGATCGCTTCGGAGGGGCTGCTTGGCGGCAACTACGTTCTCATCGAGGCCGGCGGCAGCGAAACCATGCTGGCTGACGGCGGCCAGTTCGTGCACACGCAAAGCTCGGTCAGCATTCTCGATCTTATCGGCAAGGCGATATTCGGGGCTGCAAAGGGGTCGTGAGCGCGCCTCGGGCCGGTTTGCCCGGTCAGACCTGGTCGGGGGAGCGCTATGAGACCCATGCGCGGTTTGTCTCGGAGCTTGGCGCGGGCGTTGTGAAGTGGCTGGAGCCGCGGCGCGGCGAGCGTATTCTCGATCTTGGCTGTGGCGATGGCGCGCTGAGCGTGCGGCTGGTTGAGGCGGGCGCGCATGTGGTGGGCATCGACACCTGTGCCGATCTTCTCAAGGGCGCGCGCCGGCGCGGTCTCGATGCGCGCGAAATGGATGGCCACGAGCTGACGTTCCGCGAGGAATTCGACGCGGTTTTTTCCAACGCGGCGTTGCACTGGATGACGCGCCCGCGCGACGTGGCCGCGGGGGTTGCCCGCGCGCTCAGGCCCGGCGGGCGGTTCGTCGCCGAATTCGGCGGCCATGGCAATGTCGCCGCGGTGGTGACCGCCATGCGCGCGGTGGCGCGCGCACGCGGCGGCGATGAGGCGATCGCCGGGCCATGGTATTACCCGACCTGCGCGGAATATCAGGCCCTGCTGGAAGGCGAAGGCTTTTCGGTCAACCGCATCGCCCTGATCCCGCGTCCCACGCCCCTGCCAACCGGCATGAAAAACTGGCTGATAACCTTCCGCGAACCGTTTTTTGCGCAATTCGGCGATGAGCGGCACGATGTGCTTGACGAGGTCGTCAGCGTGCTTGAGCCGGCGCTGCGCGATGAAGCGGGGCGCTGGACGGCGGACTATGTGCGCTTGCGCGTCGAAGCGGTGCTGCCTTGATCCGGACTTTATTTTTTCACCTTTTACCCGATCGGACACCGCGCCCGCCATATGGGGGCTTGGAAGGTTGTTGCGGACACTGTAAACAGCCGTCATGCAGCGTAAGTTTTTTCAGATGGATTGCCCGAAAATCCTGGCCCGCGATTGCCGGCGCTGGGCGGCGACGCTGGCCGGGGTCCTGGTTTTTTCGGCCACGGCCATGGACATTGCCCGCGCGGCGCCACAGGAAAACCAGATCGCCGTTTTCGCCGGCCTGGACAAGATTACCGGCACGATCACGCGCCTGGAAATCCCGATCAACGAAACCCGGATATTCGGGGCCCTGGAAGTGACCCCGCGCGTGTGCTACACGCGTCCTCCCACCGAACCCCCGCAGACCACCACATTCGTGGAAGTTGACGAATTGCGCCATGACGGCGCGCCGAGGCGGATATTCACGGGCTGGATGTTTGCATCCTCCCCCGGACTGCACGGAGTGGATCATGCGATCTACGATGTCTGGCTTACCGCCTGCAAGACGGCCCCGGGCGGAGCGTCCAAGGGCAGGCAATGAAAATCCGCCTCTACCCCAAGCGCTGACTGGAGCAGTTCGTGATAGTCCTCACGGGTGATTTCGACCACCCCGAACTGGCGCAGGTGATCGGTCACGAACTGGGTGTCGAGCAGGGTGAACCCGCCGGTGACAAGGCGCGCGACGAGATGGACGAGGGCGACCTTGCTGGCGTCGGTGACCGTGCTGAACATGCTTTCGCCAAAAAACGCGCCGCCAATCCGCACGCCATAAAGTCCGCCGACGAGTTCGCCCTCCAGCCGGGTTTCGATGCTGTGGCAGCAGCCAAGCTGGAACAGTTGCTTGTAGAGCACGCGGATCTGGCCGTTTATCCAGGTCGACTCGCGCGTGTCGGTGCTGCGCGCGCAGGCCTCGATGACCCGCTCAAAGTCCTTATCCACGCTCACCGTGAATTTGCCGGAGCGCACGGTTCGCGACAACCGCCTTGGCAGGTGAAAACCGTCGAGCGGCAGGACGCCGCGTTTTTCGGGATCGATCCAGTACAGCCAGTTCTGCGAGGCGCTTTCGGCCATGGGAAAAATTCCGGCCGAATACGCCTTGAGCAGAACCTGGGGGGAGATCGTAGACATCACTCAAACTCCAGATAGCGGTCCGGACCATCAATCCTTGTCCGCGCCCGGTTCGGCACGCTCGCTCAAAAATGTCTCAAGCCAGTGTATATCATAGTCTCCGTTGACGATATCGCGATGGCTACACAGATCGTTGAATAGCGGAATGGTCGTGTCGATCCCCTCGATCACGAATTCCTCCAGCGCGCGGCGCAGACGCATGAGGCATTCGGGGCGGTTCTTGCCCGAGACGATCAGCTTGCCGATGAGGCTGTCATAGAAGGGCGGGATTTCGTAGCCCGCATAGACCCCTGAATCGACCCTGACACCAAGCCCGCCGGGGGGATGATAGCTGACGATGCGCCCGGGCGAGGGAACGAATGTGAAGGCGTTTTCCGCATTGATGCGGCATTCGATGGCGTGCCCCTGGATCTTGACCTGGCCCTGTTTGATGGCGAGCGCGCCGCCGCTGGCAATGCGGATCTGTTCCTGCACCAGATCGACGCCGGTGACCATCTCGCTGACCGGGTGTTCCACCTGCAGGCGGGTGTTCATTTCGATGAAGTAGAACCCGCCGTCCTCGTACAGGAATTCGATTGTACCCGCGCCGAGATAGCCGATCTTCTTCATGGCCCTGGCCACGGTTTTTCCGATTTCCGCCCGCTGCCGTTCGTTGAGGGCAGGAGAGGGGGCCTCTTCCCAGACTTTCTGGTGGCGGCGCTGCAGGGAACAGTCCCGCTCGCCCAACTGGATGCAGTTGCCCTGGCCATCGCAGAGAACCTGGATTTCGATATGGCGCGGCTTGGTCAGGTATTTTTCGAGATAGACGACGTCATCGCCGAACGCGGCGCGCGCCTCTGTCCGGGCCGCGGCGATGGCGCCTTGCAGATCGGCGGCGCTGCGGGCCAGCTTCATGCCGCGCCCGCCGCCGCCGGCCGAGGCCTTGACGAGCACCGGAAAGCCGATCTCCTTTGCGATGCCCAGCGCCTCATCGTGCGATGCAACCCCCCCCGATGATCCCGGCACCACCGGAATACCCGCCGCGGCCACGGTCTCCTTCGCCTTGATCTTGTCGCCCATGGTGCGGATATGTTCAGGATTTGGCCCGATAAACGTGATGTTGTGCTCGATCAGGATTTCCGCGAACCGGGCGTTCTCGGACAAGAAGCCGTAGCCCGGGTGAACCGCGTCCGCGCCGGTGATTTCGCATGCCGACAACAATGCCGGAATATTGAGATAGCTCTGCGCCGCCTGCGGCGGGCCGATGCACACGCTTTCATCGGCCAGCCGCACATGCATGGCGTCTTCGTCCGCGGTCGAATGCACCGCCACCGTGGCGATCCCCATTTCACGGCACGCGCGCTGGATGCGCAGGGCGATTTCGCCGCGATTGGCAATCAGAACCTTGTCAAACATGGCCGCGCGTTTCCCCCGGCCCTATTCGATCACGAGGAGCGGCTGGCCATACTCCACGGGCTGGCCATCTTCTATGAGAATCGCTGAAACGGTGCCCGCACGCGGTGCGGGAATATGGTTCATCGTCTTCATCGCTTCGACAATGATGCAGGTCTGGCCTTCGTTGATCCGCTCACCGACCTTCACGAAAGGCGGCGCGCCGGGTTCCGGCGAGAGATAGGCGGTGCCCACCATGGGCGAGGGAACGGTGCCGGGCGGCTGTCCGTCTTCTTGCCGCGGCGCGGTTTCGGGCAGCGGTGCCGCGGCCGCCGCCACCGGGGCCGCCACGGCCGCCGGCGACACCGGGCGTGCGACCCGGACGCGATTGCCGGCGTTCTCGACCTCGATTTCGCTGAGCCCGGTCTCGCTCAGCAGATCGGCCAGTTCCCGTATCACATCGGGATCGATAATCTTCTTCCTGGTCATAGCGATGTGAAACTATCCGTTTGCGGGTGGTTGGACAAATGAATTGATGCGGCCCGGGAACTCCCGTGTCTCAGGCGCTCGCGATCCCGATATGCGCGGCCAGCGCGTCGATGGCCAGTTCATAGCCAATCGGTCCGAGACCCGAAATTACACCGACAGCCGCCTGCGAGACAAAGCTGTGACGGCGAAATTCCTCACGGCGGAAAATATTGGACAGATGCACTTCCACCGTGGGCAGGTCCACCGCGCGTAAGGCATCCAGCAGCGCCACCGACGTGTGGGTATAGGCGCCGGCGTTGAGCACGATGCCGGCCCCTTTGGCGCCCGCCTCGTGAATGAGATCAACCAGTTCGCCCTCGTCGTTGGATTGATGAAAGGCGACATCGAACCCGTGCGTCCCGGCGCGCCGGGTGCATGAGCGCGCAATGGCCTCCAGCGTCACATCGCCATAGATATCCGTTTCGCGCCTCCCCAGCATATTCAGATTGGGGCCGTTCAGAATATACAGCGACTGGGTCATCGGCGCGGTCGAATGTTTTCGGCACTATCCAGAGCGCAGCTTATAGGAAACTGTGCAAATCACGAAAAGCGCAAATGCCGCAAAAGGTTATCCACGCAATTTCAGCAAACCTTGCAGGTGTTGTTTTTGCGGGCTTCCGCGATCTGGCTCTGCAGCGCCTCGAACCCGAGCGAGCCGGGGATCAGCACATCCGCGATTACAAAGGCCGGCGTGCCGCGAATGCCCAGCCGTTCGGCAAGCATCTGGCCTTCGGCGATCTCGGCCGCCACATCCGGCGACTGCATGTCCGCCTTGAGCTTGTCCAGATCGATGCCGATACTCTGCGCGATTTTGTCCACTCTTGCAGCGTTGACGCGACCGCGCGCCTCCATGAGCGCGCGATGGAACTTCCAGTAGAGGCCCTGTTTGCGCGATGCGATCGCCGCGCGCGAGGCATAGAGCGACCCTTCGCCAAGAATGGGAAATTCCTTCATGACAATGCGCAGGTCCGGATCGGTTTCCTTGAGCTTGAGGACGTCTTTCCATGACCGTTTGCAATACGGGCAGTTGTAGTCCATGAACTCCACCATCGTGACCTTGCCGTCGAGATTGCCGGTCACGAAGGAATATTTGGAGCGGAAAATGGCATCGGCATTGTCATAGATCGCTTGTTTCACCTGCTGTTGCTGCTCGGCCTGCTGAAACTGCTCAAGCGCCACCAGAGCCTGGCGCAGGGTTGCCGGATTGGACAGCAGCTGCTGCTTGAAGATGCGGTTGATCTCCGCTTTCTGCGCGGCGCTGAAGGTGCTGGCCGGGGTTGACTGGACGGGTGCTTCGCCGCCGCCGGCAAGCCCTTTGACAATCTCGGCTATTTCCGCCTTTTGTTCATCGCTGAAGGGCCGGACCGCTCCGGCGGCCGGGGAACCGGCGGCAAGCTGTTCCTTGACCAGTTGGGCCGTCTGCGCCCGTTCGCGTTCGCTCAGCCCATTGCGATCGAGCATCAGCCCGGCGCCCCAGATCACCACGCCCAGCGCGGCGATGGCCGCGATTGCGGTCAGGGTCCTTTGCGAAGCTGTCGATTTTGTCATCGTCCCACACACCGTTTGCAATTTCGATTTAACACCCGCCCCATTTTAGACGAGCACAACCGCGCAGGCCACTATTTCTTGGGCTTCTTGAAGTTCAGAATATCGTTGGATTTTATCCACTCCGGCGAACCCTTCTTGAACTTCGCCCTGGCGCGCCTGGCCTGCTGTTTGGCGAGTTTGAGATCGCCGGCCAGCATGGCGGCTTCCGCGGTCGCGAGCTGGGCTTTGGGAATATTGCCTTTCTGCGCATAGGCAATGGCGAGCTGGCGCTGCAATTCTATGGAAAACGGTTCACTCACCCTGGCCTTGAACAGATGGGCGATGGCCGCGTTCGTCAGGTCCCTGTTTTCGCTGGCCAGCATGGCCTGCGCCAGCATGATGCGGATGAGCCCGGCGTTCGGCGCCAGTTTGACGGCGCGGCGCAGCGGCGCGATGGATTGGGCGACTTTTCCGCTCTCCAGCAGCATCTGCCCCTTCAGTTCGTGAAAATAGGGGTTGGCGGGCTGCCGTTTCAGCAGGGCGTCGATTTCAGGCAGCGCCCGGAACAGCTCGCCCGCGCGATAATAGGCGACGGCGCGCGCATAGCGCGCCGGCATGGAGGTGTCGGAGCGCGGATAGCGGCGCAGAATGGAGCCGGGCGATTCGAGATAGCCGCGCAGCTTGGCCTGCATCATCTGGTGGCGGAACAGAAGGGCGGGGGTGTCGCGTTTTTCAAAATTCGGGCTCTTCCTGACAAGCCGCGCGAGCAGGTTGATGCGGTCGCGGGGCATTGGATGAGAGAGCAGGTAGGGATCCACATTCCGCAGTGAAATCAACGCCTTGTCAGCCAGCTTCTCAAACAGCGTCAACATCCCCCTGCCGGACTGGCCGGTTTTGTCGAGATAGGTGACGGCGGCCTGATCGGTCGCGGCTTCCTGGGTTCTCTGGTAGGCGAGGAAACTGCGCTGCACCATCGCCTGTCCCCCTGAGAGAACGCCCTGGCCGGCCGCGGCACCCCCAGGAGCACCCGAAAGCGCCCCTCCCGCGATTGCCGCGACACCAAGCATCATGGCGATAATGTTCGCCGTTTGAAGCTCATCGATCCGGCGTCTCATCCGCGCCAGATGCCCGCCCGCGATATGGCCGGCCTCGTGGGCGATCACGCCAATCACCTCGTTGGGGGTCTTGGAATCGAGCAGCAGGCCGGTGTGGATGAACATGCGCTGGCCGCCGGCCACAAAGGCATTGATGATGTCGGAGGCGATCAGATAGACCTTGACGGAGCGTGGTGTCAGGCCGGCGGCGCGGAAAATCGGTACCGCATAGTCGCGCAGCAGGGATTCCGTCTCGGCATCGCGTATCAGGCCGCGCTGCGCCCAGGCCGGGGTCGTGGCGACGAGGGAGACGGCCAGCATGAGGGCGAATGCCACGCAGGCGGGACGCCGAAGGCCCCCCCTCGGCCGGCCGCCTGAGGAGAACAGCCGGGCGGGGTGCGGGTCAAACCGTTTCGATGTCATTCGCCGAGCCCTGGGCATATACGTGCATTATCGAGATATCCTGCATTGAGATATCCTGCGGGTGTCCGGCCGGACCGGCAGCTTCGACGCCCCGCGGACCGCGGCCACATGGCGCCACGGAACATATCGTTGCCGCCGCCAAAAGAGCCGAGCAATTACGGCCATATTGCGGCGGCTGTGCCGTGCGCGCGGGGCTCAGCTGCCGCCCGGCGCGCGGCGGCGTTGCCACCATCCTCTGCGCGCCGCCGAATCGGCGGCCTCTTCCGCCTGGATTTCGCCGGGAGCATCCGCTTCACTGTCCTGGGACACCGCCGCACCGTTGCCGGCGGCGGCCCTGGGGGAGCGCCTGGGGGGCGCCGTTTCTTCCGGTTTCGGGCTGGCGGTCTTGCGCTTTTTGGGTTTGCCGGCGGGCGGTTGCGCGGTGGCGGGCTCCGGGCTGCGCCGGGGCGGTGCGTCCGTCTTCTCGTCGCGCGACGCAGCGGCCGGGTCGCCGCCGGTTTCGGCAGGCTCGCTCTCAGCCGCCGCCGGTTTGCGCCGCGCGCGTTTGCGCGGGGTCTTGGCCTTTTCGGGTTCGCGCTGTTCCGCGCCGTCGCCTTCGGGTGCATCCACAGGCGCGGCCTCGCTCTCATCTGCATGCGCTGCGGCCTGCTCGTCGCCGGCATTTTCCCGGATCTTGCGGCGCTGCTGCACCCGCCGGCCGCCGCGCCGCCCGCGACGGCGCTTGGATGCGGGCTTTGCCGCCTCCTCGCCGGCGGTGTCGTCCTGCGCATCGGCCGCAACGGTTTCAGCCTTGTCCTCGTCCTGGGTCCTGGAGCGTTTCCGGCCACGCTCCGCGCCGCCGCGCGAACGCCTGGGGCGCCGGCGCGCATTGCCGTCGCCGCTTTTTTCCTCCGCCTCGTCTCTTTGCGCGGGCTTGCGTCTTGGACGCGGTTCCGGTCCGGCCGCATCCAGCGCCGCGTCGTCGAGATTCAGGATTTCAAAGTTCGAATTGGCCAGCGTGATGTCCGCCTCAACATGAATCGCGATGTCGAATCGGCCTTCGATCGCCAGCAGCCGCGAACGCATCTGGTTCAGGATATAAAGGGCGACCGGCGCCGGCGCGCGGACCAGCAGGTCATTGTGCTTTGCGTGCATCAGATGTTCGTCGATGGCGCGCAAGACTTGCAGCGAGCTCGATTCGGTTGAGCGCACGAAGCCATGTCCCTCGCATGTGGGGCACGGCGCCGTACTGCCCTCAAGAATACCCGAGCGAAGCCGCTGGCGAGACATTTCCAGCAGGCCGAAATGACTGATCCGGCCAATCTGTATTCTCGCCCTGTCGTCTTTGAGCCGGCTCTTGATGCGCCGCTCGACCGCGCGATTGTTGCGGCGGCGTTCCATGTCGATATAGTCGATGACGATCAGACCGGCGAGATCGCGCAGCCGCAACTGGCGCGCGATTTCATCGGACGCCTCAAGGTTTGTGTTCAGCGCGGTATCCTCGATATTGCGCTCGCGGGTCGCCTTGCCCGAATTGACATCGATGGAGACCAGGGCCTCGGTCTGGTTGATGACAATATAGCCGCCCGATTTCAGCGTTACATTGGCGCTGAACATGGCGTCCAACTGGTTTTCTATCTTGTGGTGGACAAAGATCGGCTGGCTGTTTTCGAACAGCTTCACGTTCTTCGCATGGCTCGGCATCAGCATGCGCATGAAGCTCTTGGCTTCCTTGTAGCCTTCCGCGCCTTCGACCAGAATCTCGCCGATTTCCTTGTTATAGAGGTCGCGGATAGACCGCTTTATCAGGCTGCCCTCTTCGTAGACCAGTGCCGGGGCGCTGGATTCCAGGGTCAGGTCGCGGACCGTTTCCCACAGCCGGCGCAGATATTCCAGATCGCGCTTGATCTCCGCTTTGGTCCGGTTGGCGCCGGCGGTGCGGATGATGATGCCCGCCCCTTGAGCGACGCCGAAGTCCTTGGCGATGTCACGAAGACGCTTGCGGTCGGCGGCACTGGTGATCTTGCGGGAGATGCCGCCGCCGCGCGCGGTATTGGGCATCAGCACGCAATAGCGCCCGGCAAGAGACAGATAGGAAGTCAGCGCCGCGCCCTTCTTGCCGCGCTCTTCCTTTACGACCTGAACCAGAATAACCTGCCCGCGCTTGATGACTTCCTGTATCTTATAATGGCGGCTCCGTCGAGTGGCGCGCCGGGGCACTTCCTCAAGCGCATCCTCCGCGCCGACGGACTCAACGCCCTCGTCATGTCCGTCCGCCTCGTCGTCTTCGTCTTCGTCGTCCTCGAAAATTTCGTCGCGCACATCCCCGGGCGGTTCGTTGAGAAGGTCGTCATCGAGGCCGCCGTGCGGATCGGCCCCGTTTCGCGCGGTGCCGGCGCCACTGGCCTCCAGCTTTTCTTCTTCGGCCTCCGCGGCCGCCGCGTCGAACTCCTCCTGCTCCAGCAACGCCTGGCGATCGGCCACCGGTATCTGATAATAGTCCGGGTGTATTTCGCTGAACGCCAGAAACCCGTGGCGATTGCCGCCATATTCCACGAAAGCCGCCTGCAGCGAGGGCTCTACGCGCGTGACCTTGGCGAGATAGATATTGCCGCGAAGCTGTTTGCGCTTGGCGGATTCAAAATCAAATTCCTCAAGTTTCGTACCACGTACGACCGCGACGCGCGTCTCTTCGGGATGCGCGGCGTCAATAAGCATTCTGTTTTCCATTTTGTATAATCCCCACGGCG
This sequence comes from Hyphomicrobiales bacterium, assembly GCA_027058735.1. Classification (GTDB taxonomy): domain Bacteria; phylum Pseudomonadota; class Alphaproteobacteria; order Rhizobiales; family JALURZ01; genus JALURZ01. Next base: position 26,706 of record JALURZ010000103.1, read on the forward strand.
AGCGCAGGTGGCGACAGGGTGGGCGCGCGGGAGCGCGTCCGATTGATCTGCTGATAGCCGCCTGCCGGCGCCGAAAATTGTCTTGCAGAACCACGAATACAACGACTGCAAACCGCGCCGGATCGGCATTCGCGTGACGAATCGGCCGATGGGGGAGGGCGTCGGTCGCAGGATTAAATTGTGTGTGGATCCAATCATAAACACCGTTGTTTTCAATTTGCCGGCCTCGATGCACCGGCCGTCCCTGGTTTCCTGTTTGCAACAATCCGCCGGGCCCGATTGCCAGTGACCGGCGTGTCATTGCATGGCCTCTTGAGGCCACTTGAATGGTTCCTTCGACAAGGAGCCTTGAAGGTACAGCCGGTCCCGTTCCCGCGTTCATCGAACGTCCGGAACGGCAGCGGCGAAAAACCGTTTCATTTGCCCCGCACAACCGCGGGGTCCATGGCTTCAGAGTCTGGTCTATGAGAAGATTGGCCGCTTCGACCTCGTCATATTGTTCTTGTTCTCACAGAGCCGAAAGCCTCATTTCAATTGAGTTTTCCCAAGTCCCCGGTAAACTGATACCGGCACGAACGCATTTCGCAACCTGTCCGTGACAAGGGAGACTCGCTTGGCCATGCGACTCTATTTAGGGTGTGCGCGAACGATTGGCAAGTCTCTGGATGACTGATCGGATTGTGGTCGCAATTTTGTGCAGCACTTGAGATCGGGCCCGGGCCGCAGGGCGGGGCCGGTTTGCGGGGCCGGCAACCAAGGATTAACTGCGAATTGATAACGTATTGCCGGTTTCCGGATCATACCGGGCGTCATCATCGGGTGTGAGCAGGCGTGTGCTGACAACAGGCGACATCGCAAGACTTGCCGGTTTCCTCCGTTCGGCGCTGCTGGCGTCTTTGCTGGCGGCGGGGTTTGTCCATGCTGAACCGGCGGCCACCGGCGCGCGCGCGGCGGCCCAGCCCGCAACGGCGGTCGCGGCCCGGCTGGGGGGCGACGACAAACGGACCCGGTTTGTCGTCGATCTGAACCGGGCGGTGGGTTTCAGCGTCTTTGTCGTGCCCAAGCCGTTCCGCGTCATCATCGATCTGCCGGAGGTGAACTTTCAGCTTCCCCCCGGTCTGGGCGAAACCGGGCGCGGGCTGGTTTCGGCGTTCCGCTATGGCCTGTTTTCGCCGGGAAAATCGCGTATCGTGCTGGATGCGAGCGCGCCGGTGCTGATTGAAAAGTCTTTTGTGCTGGGTGCGAAAAACGGTCAGCCGGCCCGTCTTGTGGTCGATCTGATGCGCACCGACGCTGTGACCTTCGCCCGGATGCGTTCGCGCCAGGAGGCACTGTCCGCAACGAAGAAAGACGGCGCGAAATCGTCGAAAGCCGCAAAACGCAAGACCTCGAGGCCGGTCAGGACGGCCCGCAGGGACAAGCCGAAATCGCCGCGCCTGCGGTCGAGACGGCCGACCATCGTGATCGATCCCGGCCACGGCGGGGTTGACCCGGGCGCCATCAGCCGCCGCGGCACGGCGGAAAAGAGCGTTGTGCTGTCCTTCAGCAAGACCCTTTATCAGAAACTGGCCGCCACAAAGCGCTACAGGGTTTATCTCACCCGCAGCGACGACAAGTTTCTGCGGCTGCGAAAACGCGTTGCGATCGCGCGCGCGCGCGGTGCGGATCTGTTTATCGCCGTTCATGCCGATTCGATCCGTCGCGGCAGCGCCACCGGCGCCACGATCTACACGCTTTCCGAACGCGCTTCCGACAAGGAGGCCGAAGCGCTCGCTGCCAAGGAAAACAGGGCCGATATCATTGCGGGCGTGGATCTGGATGACGAAAACAGCGCCGTCGCCAGCATCCTGATCGATCTGGCCCAGCGCGAGACCAACAATCACTCGGCCAAATTCGCCAATCTGACGGTCAAATATCTCAGGGGCTCCACCCGCCTGACGCGCCGGCCCCACCGGTTTGCGGGATTTCGCGTGCTCAAGGCGCCCGATACGCCCTCCATCCTGCTCGAACTGGGCTATCTGAGCAGCCGCCGCGACGAAAAACGGCTCTTGTCCAAAACCTGGCAGAAGAAGGTCGCGGCCTCGATCATCCGCGCCATGGATGCGTTTTTTCGGGCGCGGATTGCCGATGGCACAATGCGGTAGTTTGGGCTATGTAGGACACGGGCAGCGGCCGCCGGTGCGGCGGCGGCCCGGAATTGGGTTCTGGTTCGCCAAGGGCCTGCCATAATTGCGGCCTAGATGGTGTGCGGCATCAGGGGCGATCTGGATTGAGCGCCGGACGGTCATGATGGTTTTTCCTGCACCCCAACGGCCCGGGACGGACGGCAGCGCGCCATTTGTCGGGATTTTGGACAAGCCATGTTGAGATTTATCGGATTGCTGTTTACCGGCGGCGTGATCATGTTCCTGGGTGTGTCCGTGGCGGTGGGCTATGTGGTCTGGCACGCCTCTCAGGACCTTCCCGACTATGGGGTGCTGCGCCAGTATGAACCGCCGGTGATGACCCGCGTGCACGCGGCCGACGGCTCGCTGATCGCGGAATACGCGCGCGAGCGGCGCCTCTACATACCCATAAACGCCATTCCCGATTCCGTCATCCAGGCGTTCCTGTCGGCCGAAGACAAGAATTTCTACAAACATGGCGGTATCGACCTTGAAGGGGTCGCAAGAGCTGTCATCGTCAATATCAGCAACATCATGGCCAAGCGCCGGCTGGTGGGCGCCTCGACCATCACCCAGCAGGTCGCCAAGAATTTTCTGCTGACCCGCGACCGCACCATTCAGCGCAAACTGAAGGAAGCCCTGCTCGCCATACGGATCGAGCGGACATTCTCCAAGGGAAAAATACTCGAGCTTTATCTCAATGAAATCTTTCTTGGTCTCGGCTCCTACGGCGTGGCGGCGGCGTCGCTGAACTATTTCGGCAAGTCGCTGCGCGAACTGAACATCTCGGAAGTGGCCTATCTGGCCGCCCTGCCCAAGGCCCCCAACAACTACAACCCCTTCAGATACACCAAACGCGCGATCGAGCGGCGCAACTGGGTCATCGACCGGATGGTTGACAATGGCTATGTGAGCGACAAGCAGGCGCTGGAGGCCAAGGCGCGCCCGCTCACCATCACGCCGCGGCCCTTTGGCGCGCAGTTGTTCGCTGCCGATTATTTTGCCGAGGAAGTGCGCCGCGAGCTGATCGGCATCTATGGCGAAAAGCGCGTCTATGAAGGCGGCCTGTCGGTGCGCACGACGCTGAACCCCGCCATGCAGGTCATGGCCCGCAGGGCGCTGCTGGACGGGCTGATTGGATATGATCGTTCCAGGGGCTGGCGCGGCCCGGTTGCCCGGATTGAGATCGGCGAGGACTGGGGCAGGCGGCTTGGCGCAATCGAGGCGCTTTCGGATATTCAGCCCTGGCGCCTCGCCGTTGTGCTGGACGTTTCCGCCAGGCAGGCGCGGATCGGCCTGCAACCCAGACGGCTGAAGAACGGCAAGCTCGACAGCGCGCGCGATGAAGCCGTCATTCCTCTGGCCCAGGCCCAGTGGGCGCGCGCATGGGGCGAAAAAGGCGTGCTGGGACCGAAAATCAGGTCGATGGAGCAGGTCCTCAAGGTTGGTGATGTCGTCTATGCGGCCCCGGTTGAGGGAAAGAACAAGGCCAAGGCCGCCTCCGGGACATGGCAGCTCATGCAGGTGCCGAAAATCGCAGGCGGGATCGTCGCGCTCGATCCCCATACCGGGCGGGTCTATGCTCTCGTCGGCGGTTTCAGCTATGCGCAAAGCGAATTCAACCGCGCCGTGCAGGCCTTGCGCCAGCCCGGATCGGCGTTCAAGCCCTTCGTTTATGCGGCCGCGCTGGACAATGGCTATACGCCCGCCAGCGTGGTGCTGGACGCGCCCATCGAGATCCGCGTGCCCAACCAGAAGGTCTGGCGGCCGAAGAACTATGGCGGCAAGTTTTACGGGCCTTCGACCGTGCGGCTGGGCATCGAAAAATCGCGCAATGTCATGACCGTGCGTCTGGCTCAGGATCTGGGGATGGAAACGGTTGCGGCCTATGCCAGGCGGTTCGGCATCTATGACAATCTGCAGCCGGTTCTGGCGATGGCGCTCGGCGCCGGGGAAACGACGGTTCTGAAACTGACCGCGGCCTTCGGCATGATCGCCAATGGCGGCAAGAAAATCCGGCCGACACTGATCGACCGTATTCAGGACCGCTGGGGCAAGACGATCCTGCGCAATGACCAGCGGCCCTGCCCCGATTGCGCGCCGGCCAAATGGACCGGCCAGCCGGAGCCGGTTCTGCCCGACGACCGCGAGCAGATCATCGACCCCCATACCAGCTATCAGATGACGTCGATCATGGAAGGCGTGGTGCAGCGCGGCACCGGAACGGCCTTGCGCAGGATCGCCCGCCCGGTCGCCGGCAAGACAGGCACCACCAATGAGGAAAAGGATGCCTGGTTCATCGGCTTCACCCCTGATCTCGTGGTCGGCGTGTATGTCGGATTCGACACGCCCACACCCATGGGCCGGGGCGCCACGGGCGGCCGGCTGGCGGCTCCGATCGTGGCTGATTTCATGGAAATGGCCCTGAAGGACAAACCGGCGACGCCGTTTCGCGTGCCGCCCGGCATCAACCTCATTCCCATCAACTCCAAGACCGGGCAACTGGCGCAACTTGGCGATGAGGATGTCATTCTGGAAGCCTTCAAGCCGGGAACGGCGCCGACGGGCACCCGCCAGGTGCTCCAGGGGGACACGGCCGGCGACGGCACGCCGGCCACCGGCACCGGCGGGCTGTATTGAGGCGCGTTTTCGCGGGCCCGCCGCCGTGTGACGTACGGATTGCAGGCAACACTGACACCGATGCGGTTTGAAGGGGGAGCCCGCACGGGCGAGCGGCGGGGAGTCGAATATGCGGTGCAGCAACTGGTCGACCATCACGGTCGAGAAATGCTGTACATTCTCAGCTTTTACTTGCCGCGGTTCCTGGACTTGCCGTTTCAAGAGAAACTGGTCACCGTGCTTCATGAACTCTGGCACATCAGCCCGGATTTCGATGGGGATTTGCGGCGACATCCGGGAAGGTGTTACGCGCATTCGCACT
>JALURZ010000104.1 GCA_027058735.1 Hyphomicrobiales bacterium
CCTTGGTCACATCTTTATAATTGGCATCGCCCCCATGGCGGAATAAAAAATCAGACGCCAATCAGTCGCCCCGGCCCGAACCGGGACAACCTGTTGAGGCACCACGGCTAGGGAGTGTTCCGGCCCGCCGGACCGCGAAATTTGCGAATAGCCGACCAGCCCAGCGCGATCGCCACGCTGGCCAGGGCTATCTTGAACAGATCGCTCAGTATGAACGGAAAAAAGCCGATCTCCAGCAACGGCTTGTCCCAGCCGATGACCGCGCCGAGCCAGGCAAGGCCGGATGCGTAGATGATACCCACACCGGCGAGCATGGCGGCAAAGGTCAAAACCAGGCTCTTGTCCCAGCCCCGCTCGGCCAGCAGGCCGATAAGGATGGCGGCCGGGAGGAAGCCCAGAATATATCCGCCGGTCGGCCCGAGCAGATAGGCGAGCCCCGCACCCGTTGCCGGTGATGTGGCGAAAACCGGAAGGCCCAGCGCCCCTTGCGCGATATAGGCGAGAACGCTCGCCCCGGCGAGGCGCGAACCGAATGCAGCACCGAGCATCACGATGGCGAATGTCTGCATGGTCATCGGCACGGGATAGAACGGCACGTTCAGCTTGGCGCAAAGCGCGATGAACATGGAACCGGCCAGCGCCAGAACGAGAAAACGCCACCCTCGCAGCGCCGGTGAACGCGGCCAGAGCATATCGGAAATTGTCGCTGTTTCACTGCTGTTCATGGTTTCCTCCTTTGTTCGCGGCCCTGCCAGCAACGCGGCGGCGCAACCTTAAACGCGCGCTGGCCATGCCGGCCCGCGCCTGTATAGTCGCCTTGTGGATCGATCTCAAGAGCAACGGAAACATACCGGACCATGGCACTCACCTTCGACAAGAATTTTTCCGTTTCCTACGGACGGGCCGAGCAGGTCTCAGCGCTGATCCGCCGCGTCGTGGCCAACAATCCCGGCCCCTTCACCTTTACCGGAACCGGCACCTATATTGTCGGCAGGGGCAGCGTGGCGGTGATCGATCCGGGGCCGGAAGACGATGCGCATTTTGCCGCCCTGGAGGCAGCGCTCGACGGCGAAACGGTGAGCCATATCCTGATTACCCACACCCATCGCGACCACTCCCCCCTTGCCGCACGGCTCAAGGCGCTGACCGGCGCGGTGACTGTCGCGTTCGGGCCCCATGGCGCGGGCGCGCGCAGCAAGGCCAGCGGCAGCGGCGGCGCGCAGCTCGATGCGGCGGGCGATCATGACTTCGCTCCCGATCAGACCGTCACCCACGGGGACATGATCGAAGGTCGCGGCTGGCGCATGGAATGCGTCTTCACGCCGGGCCACACCTCGAACCACATGAGCTTTGCGCTGTGTGAGGAGAAGGCGCTTTTTTCCGGCGATCACGTCATGGGCTGGTCCACCAGCGTCATTGCGCCGCCGGATGGACATATGGGCGACTACATGGCCTCGCTCAGGGTCCTTAGCGAGCGCGACGATGCACTCTACTGGCCCACCCACGGGCCTGCCGTCGTCCGGCCGCAACGCTTCGTTCGCGCGTTCATCGCGCACCGCAAGGCGCGCGAGGCCGCGATACTCAAGCAATTGCGCGAAGGGCGGCATCGCATCGCGGATATCGTGCGCGCGCTGTACAGCGATATCGACCCGCGGCTCCATGGCGCGGCGGCGATGTCCGTGCTGGCCCATATGGAGCACCTGATCGAACGGGAAAAAGTGGTGTGCGCCGACGGCGCAACACCAACGCTCGAGGCGGACTACCGGCCTGCCGGTTGAGCGCGCCGCGCCATCGGCGGGACGGCGGCGGAGCCGATCACGCCCTTGCCGGACCCTGCGTGGCGGCGCGCCGGGGGACTTTCCCGAAAAATCCGGCCTGACGGTCTTGGCCGGCCCCGGCGCAAACCGGCCAAACGCCCTTATGCAGGCGGCGCGATTCATGTAAAGCATCGTTACATGAACTGGTCGAAACATCGCCCGCGCCGCAGCCGCAAGGGGTATCACCATGGTGATCTGCGCGAAGCGCTGGTGGCCGCGGCCCTCGATCTGATCGGCGAAAAGGGTCCCGCCGGTTTCACCTTTGCCGATGCGGCGCGCTCCACCGGCGTCAGCCCCGCCGCGCCCTACCGCCATTTCCGCGACCGTGACGAATTGCTCGGCCATGTGGCCAAGCGCGGCTTTGAACTGCTTGAGGCCGCCCTGCGCGACGCCTGGAACGACGGCAATCCGGATCCGGGCGGCGCCGTGCAGCATCTGGGGCGGGCCTATCTCGATTTCGCGCGCAGCGAACCGGCCTATTACACCGCCATGTTCGAGGCCGGGCTGCCGCCCAATCTCAGCCCCGAACTGGCGGACGCCGGCGAGCGCGCCTTTGGCGTGTTGCGCCAGGCCGCCGAACGCCTGTGCGGCGAACTGCCCGAGCCCGACCGGCCGCCCGCCATGATGGTCGCACGCCATATCTGGGCGCTGTCCCATGGCATCGCCTCGCTCTACGCGCGCGGCGATGAGGCCCGGCGCGCCCTGCCGATGCCGGCCGAAGACCTGCTTGAGGCCGGGGTACTGATCTATCTGCGCGGGCTGGGGCTGCCGGCGTAGCGGCGTTGCGGACACACCAATCAGCCCTGGGCGCTGGACGCCCGCGCGGTCGAGATGAAAATTCCCGACAGCACGACCGCAAAACCGAGGAAATGGTAGGGATGGACGGTTTCGCCCAGAAACAGGATCGCCATGGCGCCGCCGAACACCGGCATCAGGTGGAGAAAGAACGACACCACGACCGGCCCGATCCTGGCCACCGCCGCGTTATAGCAAAGAAAAGCCGCGATCGAGGCGAACACCCCGGTATAGCCCGCACTTGCCAGATTGGTCAGGTTCAGGTCCATGGGGCCGTTGCGCCACAGGTCCCAAACATATCCCGGCGCCATGAGAACGGCCCCGACGACGCTGATATAGAACAACAGGGAAAGCCCGCCCATCCGCGCCGGGCGGCGCTGCAGCAGATTGGAATAGATCCCCCAGACGAACAGTGCGGCCAGCACCCATTGATCGCCCCAATTGAAGCGCAGGGAGGAAAGCGCGGACGGATCGCCGCGCGACACCAGAACGACCGCCCCCAGCATCGACAGGCAAATGCCGGCCATCTGGCGCCCGGTGATGGTGTCGCGAAACATGATCCAGGCAATCAGGATGATGATGACCGGGGCGCTCGCGTTGAGCAGCAGGGCGTTGACGGCTTCGGTCGTGCGCAGACCGATATAGATCATGGAATGAAACACCGCCGCACCACTCGCACCCAGCGCCAGCACGATTGCCCAATGCGCGCGCGCGATGGCCCAGTCGCGCCGGGCCTGCCGCCAGGCGAAGGGCAGCAGCACCAGGGTTGCGATGGCCCAGCGCCAGAAGTTCAGTTCCAGCGGCGAGATATCGGCGCGCACCGCGCGCGCCATGACCCAGTTACCGGACCAGAACATGACCGCCATCGCGGCCAGACCATAGGCGATCAGAATGGGAGCGCTGATACCGCGCGTGCGCGCCGCGGGGTCCGCCCTCAGCATTTCAGTTGCAAACGGAGGTGATCGCGGGCGCGCATGGTCACTCGGCCGCGGCCAGATGATGGCCCGGCGTGGAGCGCGATATTTCCGCCTCCTCATCCGACATGTCCGCCGGGATATCGGCAAACAGCGGCGTGCTCAAATACCGCTCGCCGGTGTCGGGCAGCATGCACAGCACGTTCGCGCCCTGTGGCGCGTCCGCGCAGACCCTGAGCGCACCGGCAAAGGTGGCACCGGCCGAAATGCCGACGAATATGCCCTCTTTGGTGGCAAGCTCCCTGGCGCAGCGCAGCGCATCGGGCCCGGCGATCGTGAGGACACGCTCCACGACCCCGCTTGCCAGCGCATCGCCGGTCAGCTTGGGAATGAAATCCGGGCTCCAGCCCTGCATGGGATGGGGCCTGAACGCCGGATGGCTGGCCGCGGGGGTCCCGTCCGCATTGCGCGCCTGGGCTTCACCGCTGGTCAGCAGCGGCGCGTCGACCGGCTCGCACAGCACTATTTTTGTGTCCGGGCTTTCCTTCGCCAGCACGCGCGAGACGCCGTTGAGCGTGCCGCCGGTGCCAAAACCGGTGACCCAGTAGTCAAGCGGGGTGCCTTTGAAATCATCGATGATCTCGCGCGCGGTGGTGCGGACATGAATTTCCGGGTTGGCCTCGTTTTCGAACTGGCGGGTCAGGAACCAGCCGTTGGCTTTTGCCAGTTCGACCGCCTTTTCGACCATGCCGGTGCCTTTCGCAGCGGCCGGCGTCAGCACCACCTTGGCGCCGAGAAAGCGCATCAGCCGGCGGCGCTCGACGCTGAAGCTTTCGGCCATGGTCACCACCAGCGGATAGCCTTTCTGGGCGCACACCATGGCCAGCCCGATGCCGGTATTGCCGCTGGTCGCCTCGATCACGGTCTGTCCGGGTTTGAGCTCGCCGGATTTTTCGGCCGCCTCGATCACCCCGA
>JALURZ010000105.1 GCA_027058735.1 Hyphomicrobiales bacterium
CGGCGCCCGAGAGATTGACGTGCGTGCCCCGCCCCTGCTGGTTGGGGAAGATAATGCGCATGGCCGCTGCCCACTTCTTCTGCTCGGGCTTTTTTTCGTTGGTGGCCATCTTGCCCATGTAATAGGTGTAGATGATCCCGACATCGCACTGTCCCTCGAAGATCGCCCTGGCCTGGGCGCGGTCGTTGCCCTGGGGCCTGCGCGCCAGATTGGCCTTCAGGCCGGTGAGAAATTTTTCGACCTTTTCCTCTCCCTCACGGGCGATCATCGAGGCGATCAGGCTGACATTGTAGGGATGCTTAGCCGAGCGGATGCACACGCGGCCCTTCATGCGCGGCGCCGCCAGATCTTCATAGGTGCGCACTTCGCCGGGCTTCACCCTCTGCTTGTGGGCGATGATGACGCGCGCGCGGGTCGTCAAGGCGTACCACTGGCCATCGGGATCGCGCAGATGGGGGGGCACATTCGCATCCAGAATTTTCGACCTGACGGATTGAAGGAGCCCGGCTTCCTTGAGCGCCGCCAGCCGCGCGATGCCGACCGTCAGAACCGCGTCGGCCGGGGTGTTCTCGCCCTCCGCCCTGAGCCGCTCAAGCATGCCCTTCTTGGCAAAGACGACGTTGACATGAATGCCGGTCCGCTCGGTGAAGGCGGTCAGGAACGGCTTGATCAAGAACGGCTGGCGATAGGAATAGAGATTGACTTCACTGGCAGCCAGGACCGGGGTGGCTAATGGCAGAAAGGCCGCAAGGGCGGCCAATGGCAGAAATCGACAGGGCATGTGACTGACTCCGTTACTCCCCACCGGCGCCGTTATACACAATGTGTATTCTAATTGCAAATGATAAGCATTCTTAGTTGCATTCAATTGTAGTGTGACCGCCAGGCGCCTGCGCGCCGCGCGCGCAGGCCGCGAAAAGGGCATCAACAGGGGAGCGCAAGCTGGACTACGGTGGCCTATATCCGGCCTCTGGAACCATGGCCGGGATTCGGGCCTGGCGGCCGCCGCCCGGTTTAGTCGAAGCGGTGGCGCAGCAGACGCAGGGCGTTGATGGTGACGAGGACGGTTGCGCCGGTATCGGCGAGGATCGCCATCCACAAGGAGGTCATGCCCAGCAGCGTGGTCGCCAGAAAGACGGCCTTCAGGCCCAGCGCGATTGTGATATTCTGGCGGATATTGGCCATCGTCACGCGCGACAGTCTGACCAGGGCCGGTACATCGCCGACGCGTTCATGCAGCAGCGCGGCGTCGGCTGTTTCCAGGGCCACATCGGTGCCGCCGCCCATGGCGATGCCGACATCGGCGCGCGCCAGCGCCGGCGCATCGTTGATGCCGTCGCCGACCATGGCGACGCTGCCGCGCCGTTTCAGCTTCTCGATGGCTTCCAGTTTGTCCTGGGGCATGAGTTCGGCCTCGACATCGATCCCGAGTTGCCCCGCAAGGGCCGCGCCGGTGCGCGCGTTGTCGCCGGTCAGCATGACGGCGGAAATATCCAGACGCGACAGTTTCCCCATGGCCGCACGCGCGTCCCTGCGCAATTCATCGCGAAGCGCAATGGCGCCTATCGCCTTTTTGGCGACGAGCACCACGGCGGCGGTCTTGCCGTCTTCCTCCCAGGAGCGAATGGTTGATTTCTGCGTCTTGGAGAGTTTGGAGATTTCCTCGGCAAAGCGCGGCGAAGCGATGGTGACGGTCTTGCCGTCGACCCTGGCCCTGACGCCGCGCCCGCGCAGCGCCTCGGACTTTGTCGCCTCGATGATCTTGATGCCGCGTGCGCGGACCTCGTTGACGATGGCCATCGCCAGGGGATGGTTGGACCCCGCTTCGACCGCGCCGGCCAGGGACAGCAGCGTTTTCTCATCGCCCGAGAAGGTCTCGATATCGGTCACCCTGGGGGTGCCCTCGGTCAGGGTGCCGGTCTTGTCGAAGGCGATCAGCGCCGTCTTGCCGATGGCCTCGAGCACGGCGCCGCCCTTGATGAGCAGCCCCTGGCGCGCGCCCGACGAAATGCCTGACGTAATGGCGGCCGGTGTCGAAAGCACCAGCGCGCAGGGGCAGCCGATGAGAAGGATCGCCAGCCCCTTGTAGATCCACTCAAACCATTCCGCGCCCAGAAAGACCGGCGGCACAACCGCGATCAGCACGGAAACGACGATCACGCCCGGCGTGTAATAGCGGCTGAACCGGTCGATAAACCGCGCCGTTGGCGCCTTGCTCGCCTCGGCCTCCTCGACCATCTGCAAAATGCGCGAGATCATGTTATTGGCGGCGGTCTTGGTCACCCGCACCCGGATCACGCCGTCCGCATTTATGGAGCCGGCAAAGACGCCATCGCCCACCTGCTTGCGCTTGGGGATGGATTCTCCGGTCACGCTGGCCTCGTCCACGGACGTTTCGCCCTGCACGATTTCGCCGTCGGCGGGAATGCGCCCGCCGGGGCGCACTTCGATCCGGTCGCCGATTGCCAGGGTGTCTGCCGCCACCTCCTCAACGCCCGTACCGGTCACCAGGAAGGCTGTCTTCGGCACCAGATCGGCCAGCGCCTGCACCGAACGGCGCGCTTTCGCCGCGGCCAGCATTTCCAGAAGCTCGCCTATCAGAAACAGAAACACGACGATGGACGCCTCGGCCGCCTCATCGATGAAAATCGCGCCGATCACCGCGATCGTCACCAGGGTTTCGATCGTGAAAGGCTGGCCCGCAAAGGCGCTCATCACGGCCTTGCGCGCCAGCGGCAACAGCGCCATCAGGGCGGCGGCGGAAAATACGTAGGCCGCGCTGGCCGGCAGGGCGAAGGACAATACCCCGGCAACCGCCAGCAACGCCCCTGTCGCCAGCACCAGCCGGCCCTTGCCCGTCCGCCACCAGGGCTTGAATTTCGCCGTCCTGTTTTCACCGGCCGGGGCGACCTTGTATCCCAGCTTCTCCACCACCCTGGACACCGCCGCCGCATCGGTCGCGGTTTCGTCGATGTCCAGTTTCAGGCGCTGGTTCGTGTAATTCAGCTTTACGTTCTCGACCCCGGGAAGGGCGCAGACCGCGTTTTCGATCTTGCCGGTGCAGCTTGGGCAATCCATGCCCTGAACCGTCAGTGTCACTGTATTTGTCATCGTCAGGTGCGCTTCGTTGAGGTAATGGGAAACGCCAATATAGAAGCTCCAGCCTCTGTAGATTCAAGACGAAAACAGGCGCGCAGGACGGCTTTTGTTTGCGTTGGGGGGGGGCGGCGTCGCGGCCGGTTTCGGGTCACGAGCGCCAGAAGGCGGGGGTGAACATGACCAGCACGGTGAACAGTTCCAGGCGGCCGAGCAGCATGGCGAAGCTCAAGATCCATTTGGCGCTTTCGGGCAGGGGCGCGAAATTTCCAGCCGGCCCGACCGTGGACCCCAGCGCCGGTCCCACATTGGCAATCGCGGTCGCCGCCGCCGACAGGGCGGTGACGTCGTCGAGCCCGATGAGATTGAGCGCCAGCGCGGTGGCGGCGAAACTCGCCACGAACAGAAACAGGAAGCTCAGGACCGAAACGGACACGTTTTCCGGCAGGGCGCGCCCGTCATAGCTGGGCACGACAACCGCGTTGGGATAGATGATGCGCGCCAGATAGCTGCGCACATTCGCCGCCAGCACCTGAAAGCGGAAAATCTTGATGCCGCAGGATGTGGAGCCGGCGCAGCCGCCGATGAACATCAGAAAAAAGAAAAACACGATCGCGAACGGTCCCCAGACCGTATAGTCCGTCGAGACGTAGCCGGTGCCGGTCATGATCGAGACCACGTTGAACGCCGCGTGGCGCAGCGCGGTGAGCGCGCCCTCGCCATAGACGAGGTGCTGATAGAGCCAGATCATCGCGGTGAAGACGGCGATACAGCCGAGAAACACATGCACCTGCCGGTCGCGCAGAAACGCGATGCGGTCGGAAAAGACGAACTTGACATACAGCAGGAACGGAATGCTGCCCGCAACCATGAAGACGATCGCGACGGTTTCGATAAGCGGGCTGTCAAAACGCCCAAGTGAATTGTCATATGGCGAAAACCCGCCGGTTGATATGGTTGTCAGGGCGTGGGCAACCGCGTCGAACAGTCCCATGCCGGCGATGTAATAGCCGACAATACAGGCAACGGTGAGCGCCACGTAGATAAGGGACAAGGAGCCGGAAATCTGGGTTGCGCGCGGCAGAATGTTTTCCGATGTGTCGAACGCCTCGACCCGGAACAGCTGCATGCCGCCGATCTGCAGCATCGGCAAGACGGCAATCGCCATGATGATGATGCCGATGCCGCCGAGCCATTGCAGAAGCGCGCGCCACAAAAGCAGCCCCGGCGGCGCGAGATCCAGATCCGCGATGACCGTCGAGCCGGTCGTGGTCAGCCCGGACATCGCCTCGAAATAGGCGTCCGCATAGGACAGGTCGAGACTGCCGAGCGAAAACGGGATGGCGGCGAACGCCACCAGCGTGACCCAGGCCATCGTGGTCAGCACGAAGGCCTGCTT
>JALURZ010000106.1 GCA_027058735.1 Hyphomicrobiales bacterium
CCCATGGGCGCATGCCGATCGCATCCGACATGGGCGATTGCCTGTTTACCGCCATGGACATCGTCGACACCGCGCTGGTGGCGCCTGGATATTACGCGACCATGGGCCCGGGCGTCCCCGCCGGGCTCGGGCTTCAGACCGCTTCGGGCAAACGGGCGTTGGTCATGGTGGGCGACGGCGCGTTTCAGATGACCGGCTGGGAGTTGGGCAACTGCCGGCGTTACGGCTGGAACCCGATCGTCTTGGTGTTCAACAACACCGGCTGGGGAATGTTGAAGGCGTTCCAGAGCGATACCGCCTATAACGATCTTGACGACTGGCATTTCGCCGATATGGCCGCCTCGCTGGGGGGGCGGGGCGTCCGGGTCACGACGCGCCGTGAGTTGGGCGACGCCCTCGATGCGGCGGCCAGGGACGACAGCACATTTCAACTCGTCGAAATCATGCTGGAGCGCGGCGTGATTTCGCCGATTCTGGAACGCTTCACAAGGGCCATCGCGCGCAAGTCGCTGCCGGGCGGGCCGGGCAGTCGCGAGACGGGCAAGCCCGGCAGCGCCTCAGCCCCTTGATCGAGATCATGGGGCCGGCCGCCGGCGGCGGCTACAAGGAGGGGCAAATCGCTGAAACCCCAGTGAAGGAAATCGCGCCATGTTCGAGTTTCTCCCCGAAAGCAAAGACGATGTTCTGGGAATCAAGGCAAGCGGCAAGCTGACCGTCGCCGACTACAGGGATGTCCTGATTCCACGATACGAAGCGCTGCTGAAAATGCACCCCCGGCCCAGAGTGCTGCTGCAATTCGACGATTTCGAGGGCTGGAGCCTTGCGGCCGGACTGGACGATGCGCTGTTCGACATCGCACACCGCAAGGATTTCAGCAAACTGGCGCTGGTGGGCGGCCCGGCCTATGTGGAATGGGGCATGAACCTGTTCGCCCCGTTCACGGATGGCGAAATCCGCCACTTCCCGGCGCAGAAGCTGGAGGCCGCCTGGGAATGGGTGAGGGCCTAGCCCGGCCCATCACCGGCAATTGATTTGACCTGGGGCAGTTTGCGGGGCTGTTGTGAGGGCAACGTTGCTTGAGGAGACCGGGGCCTATGTTCCTGCGCACCCTGATGACCGCCCTGGCGGTGGCGGCGGCTCTGGCGATGGTGCCGGCCGGCGCCCAGATCGCGAAGCGTCCAGGCTGGGTTGTCAAGCCGACGCCCCATTCCTACGCCACGCTGGTCAAGCGGATCGAGGCGGCGGCCAAGGCCCACAAGATCGGCATCGTCACCCGTGCATCGGCATCCCGGGGAGCCGCCGCCGTGCTCGGCAGGACCATCCCCGGCAACATGGTGATCGGGCTCTATCACCCCCGCTTCGCGGTCGCCATGCTGGAGGCCAGCATCGCCGCCGGCATCGAGGCGCCGATCAGGCTCTATGTGACCGAAAACCAGGACGGCACGGCCACCCTGGCCTACAAGACGCCGAGCCATGTGTTCGCGCCCTATATGGCCGAAGGCGGCGAAAAGCTCACAAAGCTGGCTGGCGAACTCGACGCCCTGTTCGCCGCGCTCAGCGCCGAGGCCGCGGAAAAATAGGGCCTATTGGTGGTCGGTTTCGCACAGTTCGTGGTCGGCGAGAACTTCGATGATGCGGCACTGCCCGACCCGGCCGCCCTTGCACTGCGCGATCATGCGCTCCAGTTCCCGGCCCAGCGCCTCCAGTTGCCGGCGGCGGCGTTCGACGCGCTCGAGCGTCTTGTGGGCCAGGGTATCGACGGTCGCACACGACTGGTTCGGATCGCTTGCCAGTTGAAGCAGTTCGCGGATCGAGCCGATATCGAACCCGAGCTGGCGGGCATGGCGGATAAACCGCAGCCGCTCCAGATCGCCCGATGCGTAGCGCCGCTGGTTGCCGCCGGTGCGGACCGGCTCCGGCATCAGCCCGATTTCTTCGTAATATCGGATCGTCTGCACC
Organism: Hyphomicrobiales bacterium; assembly: GCA_027058735.1. Taxonomy (GTDB): domain Bacteria; phylum Pseudomonadota; class Alphaproteobacteria; order Rhizobiales; family JALURZ01; genus JALURZ01. The sequence goes on from JALURZ010000106.1 coordinate 1,960, forward strand.
TTGCATCCCGCAAGCGCGCCCATCTGGCCAATGGACAAACCCTGGGTGTCCGGCATCGCGCCCTCTCAAATCTACAATGACTTTAGATAATACAATCCGGTTTCCCCGCCGCGCAAGAGGCAAGAGGACGGAAGTGCCGCAATAACCCCGCAACGGCGCCACCGCCCCTTTCCAGATATCGGCACCGGGAACCCTCGATGGGTATCGACGCCGGGAACCCTCGATGGGTATCGACACCGGGGCCTCCCGATGGACATCGACGCCGGGAACCCTCAATGGGTATCGACACCGGGGCCTCCCGATGGACATCGACACCGGGAACCCTCGATGGACATCGACGCCGGGAACCCTCGATGGGTATCGACACCGGGGCCTCCCGATGGACATCGACGCCGGGAACCCTCGATGGACATCGACGCCGGGAACCCTCGATGGACATCGACGCCGGGGCACCCTGATGTCCGCAGGAAAAAATGAATGAACGTTCATTCACTTTTTTCTGAAATTCCGGCATTGCCCCGCAATGGGCCGCAATGGGCCGCAATGGGCCGCAATGGGCCACGATGGGGCAGCGATAGGGCCGTGATGAGAGGCCGCGCGGGCGGTCTGCGGAGGGGCGCAATGCGGCCGAAGGAGCCCCGTAGTCCGATCCCCGCGCCGATGGACACAGGCGCGCGCGCCGCCCCCTTCACTTGCAAACCGCCTGCGCCTGCCCCATTTTACGGTGAGGAGATTTTTCCTTGAAACGACTGACCTTTGCAGACGAAGCCGCCCTGATCGCCAGCAACGCGGCCGCCTTCGCCGGCGATCTGCTGCACCCTACTATTCGGCTTGGGGTAACCGGCCTGTCGCGCGCGGGCAAGACCGTCTTCATCACCTCGCTCATCCACAATCTCGTCCATGGCGGGCATCTGCCGCTGTTCCGGCCCTTCGCCAGCGGGCGCATCACGCGCGCCTATCTGCAGCCCCAGCCCGATGATGGCGTGCCGCGGTTCGACTATGAGGGGCATCTTGCAGCCTTGCGCGGCGATACACCGCACTGGCCCGAAAGCACGACGCGCCTCAGCCAGCTCCGGCTCACCCTAGATTATGAGCCCGACGGTTTCGTCGCCCGCAATCTGGGGCGCGGCGAACTCAATATCGACATTGTCGATTATCCCGGCGAGTGGCTGCTTGATCTGCCGCTGCTCGCCAAATCCTACCAGGCATGGTCGCGCGAAACCCTGGCGCTGTCGCGCCACAAGGCCCGTTCAAAAGCCGCGCGCAAATGGCATGCGCATCTGGCGACCCTCGATCCGGCCGCGCCCGCCGACGAACACAGCGCGATTGCGGCCTCCGATCTGTTCAAGGGCTATCTGAAGAGCTGCCGCGAGGACCACCTTTCGCTGAGCACCCTGCCGCCGGGGCGTTTTCTGATGCCCGGCGACATGGACGGGTCACCGGCGCTGACTTTCTCGCCGCTCGATATTGAAGACGGCGGGCCAGCGCCTTCAGGCTCGCTCGCGCACATGATGGCGCGCCGCTACGAAGCCTATAAGGCGCTCGTCGTGAAGCCGTTTTTCAAGGATCATTTCGCCCGGCTCGACCGCCAGATCGTGCTGGTGGACCTGTTCGCGCCACTCAATGCGGGCCCGGCGGCGACATCCGATCTGGAGCGCGCCCTTGGCGATATCCTGAAATGTTTCCGGACCGGATCGAACTCGATCCTGTCGCATCTGTTCGCCCGGCGCATCGAGCGCATCCTGTTTGCCGCGACAAAGGCCGACCATCTGCACCACCAGGCCCATGGCGCCATGGAGGCGATACTGGAGCGCCTTGTGCGCGCGGCCATAGCGAGGGCGGATTTCAAGGGCGCGGAAATCGGCGTCATGGCGCTTTCGGCCATCCGCGCGACCCGCGAGGAAGACCTGGCGCGCGGCGGCGAGCCGGTGCCCTGCGTGCTCGGCTATCCGCTGCCCGGCGAACAGGTCAACGCCACGAGCTTCGATGGCAGGCACGAGATCGCGGTGTTTCCCGGCGACCTTCCCGGCGATCCCGAAACCCTGTTTGCGGACGCGGCGAAACCGGCAAAACAAAAGCCCGATGATCTGAGTTTCGTGCGTTTTCAGCCTCCCCCTGTCCCCGATACCGGCCTGCCGCATATCCGGCTTGACCGGGCGCTTGAATTTCTCATTGCCGACAAGATCAAATGACCATGACGAAATCCGTAATAAAACGGCGCAAGCCCCAGGCCTTCAAGGCCGCCGACGCGGCCCGGCCCGCGGGCAAGGCCGAAAGCGGCAGGCCGAAAGGCGCGCCTGCGCCAAAGGCCCGCCACAGCCTGTCGGGCACGCCGCCGCCGCTCGCGATGGAGGACCCGATACCGAACGGCGATCTCGTCATCGTCAGCGCGCGCGGGGGCCGCATGATCGGCTGGGGAAAGATTTTTCTGGCCAGTCTCGGGTCTTTGACCGCGCTCGGGCTGGGCCTTGCCGGCAGTGATCTGATCGCAGCCCTGTTTGCGCGCAATATCTGGCTGG
>JALURZ010000107.1 GCA_027058735.1 Hyphomicrobiales bacterium
AGCGATGGCGCGGCGGTGGCGCTCGAGGCGAGTGTCAGCGAGCTCGTGATCGCGGGATGGACCGCGCGCGATGAGAAGGCCATGGAAGAGCATATCCGCGAGCTTGAGCAGATCGGGGTCGCGCGCCCGGCAAGAACACCGACCTATTACCGGGTCGCCTCCTCCCTGCTCACGACGGCGCCGACAATCGAGGTGTCCGGCGGCGCATCGAGCGGCGAAGCGGAATTCGTCATCTATGTGTTGGACAATGAGCTCTATGTCGGTCCCGGCTCGGACCACACCGATCGGGAAGCGGAAAAAGCCGGGGTCACGCTGTCGAAACAACTGTGCCCGAAACCGGTCTGCGGCCAGGTATGGAAATTCGCGGATGTCGCGGAGCACTGGGACAATTTGATATTGCGTTCGTTTGCGACGTGTGGCAACGAAAGGAAACTGTATCAGGAAGGGCCGGTCAATATATTGCGGGACCCGCGCGAACTGCTGCAAGGCTATGCCGGAACGCTGGCACCGGCGTCCGGGCTGGTCATGTTCTGCGGAACGCTGGGCGTCATCGACCGGGTGCATGCGGCGGACCGGTTCGAGATCGAGCTGGAAGACCCGATCCTCGGTCGAACCCTGTCTCACGCCTACACGATTGTCGCGCTGCCGGTGGAGGGCTAGAGCGTTTCCGGGATTTATTGGACGCCTTGCAATATCGACATGGCAGATGCTTCGACATTGAAATCCGGGGGTGCGGGCAAAAAGACATCGTTGCGCGATATGGCCTATCAACAGATCAAGCAACGCATAATCTCGCTGGTATACAAGCCCAGCGAGTATCTCAACGAAGCCTTGCTGAGCGACCAGATCGGCATCGGCAAGACGCCGATACACCAGGCGATAGACCGGCTCAGGCTGGAAGGCATGGTGGATGTCATTCCGCGCAAGGGCGTTATCGTGCGTCCTGTGTCTCTCAATGAAATCATGCAGATCTCGGACGTGCGCATCGTGAATGAGGGACTGTGCGCGGAACTGGCGGCGGAGCGCATTTCGGACAGGGAACTGGGCGAACTGGAGCGCGTGCTCGATGAATCGCTCAAAGGCGTCGAACAGCACGATGTGGAACGCATGATGATGCTCGATCGCGAGTTTCACGCATTGCTGTCCAACGCCTCGCGCAATGACGTGTTGAGCAACGTGCTGACGGGCCTTCACGACAGATCGCTGCGGTTCTGGTTCATTTCGCTGAGCGAACGGCCGCATCTGGAGATGGTTTTGGCCGAGCACAGGGCCATTTTCGAAGCCGTCAGGGCGCATGACGCGGCGGCTGCGCGCGAGGCGGCGGTGCGGCACATACGCTCTTTCCTGGAAAATATTTTCAAGTCCAACGTCAACGCCCACGGGCTCCGCCCGCAGGACGAAAGCTGACCGGGCGCGCGTTATTTGCGCTCTATCACGGTGCTATTGCGGGTTCGCCGGACCGGCAGGTTCACCGCGCGGCGAGACCGACATAGCGCGCATCCTCCAGCAGATCGGCCTCGATCGGGATATGCAGGCTGTCATGCACGGTGTTGTAGAACTTCCAGAATCCCACCAGACAGGCAAGCTCGGCGATCTGCGGCGGCGTCAGGTGCTGCTTGAGATTGTCAAGCACCGCATCGGGCACGTTTGTGGGATCGGATGAGGCCGCGCGGACATAGTCGAAGCAGGCCTGCTCCATGGCATCGCCCGGGCGGGCCTGGCCAGAGATGAGATCGCTGAGTTCGGTTTCCTCCATGCCCCAGCCCTCCGCGCCGATGCCGGCCGGCTTCTTGAGCATCGAGCAGGAATGCGCCGTGCAATAGGCGCAGCCGTTGAGCGCACAGCAGACGACCGCGAGCTTGCGTTTGAGAAACTGATCCAGCGTCGAACTGGGATCGCGCATGATCGCGGAGTTGAGCGACCAGAGCACTTCGGCGATCTCGGGCCGGTGCATGTAGATCTTGAGCGCGTTGGGCACGAAACCCATGCGCTGCACATAAGGATCGAGCAGGTGGCGCAGGCTCTCCGGATAGTCCTTTTCCTCCACATAGGGGATAAAGGGCTCGTCTTCGGCGCGTGGCGTTCCGGTCTGTCTGCCCATGTCGTTCTCCTTGCTTGTCCAGATCTGATCTTCGCGGGCCGGCACCGCGCCAATGCGGTTCTTCGGTTGCTAGTCCAGGTAGTCGGACAGGTGAACCTTGCCCCAGTTCTTGGGCCAGGCGCGTTCGAAATCCGCCAGGTTGTGGCGCGGCTTGACCGTCGCGTCGATGCCGATTTTTCCCGTCGTTCTGTGCGGATAGAGATCATCGAGCGGCAGGCCGGACGGGTCTCCGAAATTGGCTCTTGTGTTGGGAACGACGAAAATGTCGCGATCCGGATCGACCCGTGTCGCCATCGCAAAATAGACATCCCCCGGATCGTCGATATTGGTATCGGGGCTGACCGCGACCACCATCTTTGTGTTCAGCCAGGGCGCGCCCATACATTGCATGAGCGCGTCATTGACGAAGCCCTGGCGCGGATATTCGATTTGAATGATGCAGGACAGCGCCGCCCCCCATGTGGGAAACCGCACGTCATGGACCGTGAGGCCCATTTCGCAAAGCCGGTTGTACAGGACGGCTTCGTGGCACAGCCGCGGCAGCACCTGGTGATCGGTGTTGGGCACGACCTGGTGATTGCGGTAGATGGGACGGTCCGCGCGCATGGTGATGGCGCTGACGTGAAGCTCCGGCAGGCGCTGGTTCTTTGGCAGGGCATACATGGTCGGCGCGATGATTTCCCTCGCATCGAACAGGTCTTTCAGATTGACCGTGCCCTCGACGATGATCTCGGCATGGGCCGGCACGGTCAGATCGACGGTCTCGCAGGCGACCATTTCGATGTCCATGTCCATGATGGTGCCAACCATCTCCATCTCGCCCCACAGATCCATATGCAGGCCGGAATAATTGGCCATGATCTCGTAAGCGGGGTGCAGACCGAAACAAAGTGCAATCGGCATCTGGTCTTTCCCCTGGGCGAGATACTTTCGCATGATGATCTGGGTGTGCGGCGTTATGAAGCTGGCGAGCCCGCGCCGCGGTCCCACCGGATTGGTTCCCGCATGAGACGAGTTGTAGAAGCCGGTCTCGGGATCCTTCACGATGTTCATGGCGGTGATGTAGGGGTATTTCTCGATATCGGTGTGAAACGGGATCGGCAGTTTCCCCAGATCCGCCTGGTCCCCGAGCAGTTTGATTTCCTTGACCGGCCCGGTCTTGACGGTGCTCAGGCCCCGTGGCGGCATGCGCAGGCGCTTTGCCAGCGTCGCAAGATAATCGGCCTCCTTCACGCCCAGGGCGCGGCATTGATGGCGCCTGTGCTTGACGAGAATGTCGCACATGCGGAAATCGGGATATTCCTTGATATTTTCGAACAGGATCGGGTTTTCGCTCTGGGCCGAAAGGGCGCCGACATCGTCAATGCTGACCGGCTTTGCGATCACGGTGACAATATCGCTGTTGGTTTTCAGAAAACCGCGCAGGTCCTTGTCGAGCCCGCCTTTTGATTCGGTGCCGGCGGCACCGCAACCCCGCTTCGCCGTCATCTTGTTCCTCCCGCCGGATTGTTCCGGCATTGGCCCTGCCCGCACGCCCTACTTGCCCAGGGCCCCGACGCCGCCGATGGCGCGAACGCCATCATCCTCGCCCCACCGCGGCGCGGTCTCCACCGCTATGCCGATCTGGTCGAGCAGCCGCATGCAGGTCTGATCGACAATGTCGCCGATCGAGCGGGGCCGGTGATAAAACCCGGGCACCGGCGGAAAGATGATGGCGCCGAGGCCGGCCAGCTTCGCCAGTGTCTCAAGATGCCCGCGGTGCAGCGGCGTTTCGCGGATGGCGATCGCCAGGGGCCGGCGCTCCTTCAACATGACGTCGGCCGCCCGGCTGATCAGCTCGCCGGTATTGCCGGCCGCGATATTCGAGGCCGTCTTGATCGAGCAGGGCACGATCAACATCGCATATGTCTTGAACGATCCCGACGACACCGGCGCCCCGAGATTGGTGGGCTGATGGACGAAATCGGCGAGTTTGGAGAGCTGGGCGGCGGTGATCCTGCTTTCCTGCTGCACCGTCAGCCGGCCGGCGCGCGACAAGATCAGATGACTTTCGACCGTGTCCAGTTCCCGCAATATTTCCAGCAGCCGCGCACCGTATACGACACCGCTCGCGCCGGTAATTGCAACAATGACACGGCGCCTTGCGCCCTCAGCTTCCCTCGCATTGCCCATGGCGGCTCGATTCCGGCGGATCGGTGAGGGTTCATCGTATACACGAGATGAGGCGTCACGTAAAGTATTTGTAACATTTTACTGATGTATTAGAGCAGATTCGATTTAATCGTGGTCATACCGGTCAGCGGCGAAATAGTTTTTGCATTCGTGCGGCGTGAAAGTGTCGATGGCTACGGCGATCGCGTCCCA
>JALURZ010000108.1 GCA_027058735.1 Hyphomicrobiales bacterium
GCCTGCGAGTCGATGGCCGCGAAATCCGGCTGTTCGGCATCGATGCGCCCGAAGCCGGGCAGATGTGCGGGCAGGCCAATGGCGCACGCTGGGCCTGTGGCCGGGCGGCCGCGCGCGCTCTGCGCCGCCTGATTGCAGACGCCGAAGTGCGCTGCCGGGGTGTGGATGAGGACCGCTACGGCCGCGTCGTGGCCATCTGTCATGCGGGCGGGCGGGAGCTCAACGCCGCGCAGGTTGCAGCGGGCCTGGCGCTCGCCTATCGCGCCCATTCGCTCAGCTATGTCGAGCAGGAACGCACCGCCAGGGCGGCCCGGCGGGGGGTATGGCAGGGGCGTTTCGAAAAGCCCTGGGAATGGCGCAGAAAAAAGCGATAATGTGGCTGGCGACGCTGCAGCCCATGGTGTCCCCGATACGATGATTATTCGCAACGATCCCCTCGGCGCCTTCATGGACTATCCCGCGGCCGAGGTCGCATCCGCGCCGGAGGGTCCGTTGCGCGACCTGAGCGTGGCGGTCAAGGACGTTTTCGATGTCGCCGGCTATCGCACCGGCTGCGGCAACCCGACCAGGCTGGAAGACAGCCCCGTTGCCGCCATCAGTGCGGTGGCGGTGCAGCGCGTGCTGGATGCGGGCGCACGGTTCGCCGGCAAGACGCTCACCGATGAACTGGCGTTCTCGCTCAACGGCATCAACGCCCACTACGGCACCCCGGTGAACGCGCGCGCACCGCAGCGCATTCCAGGTGGTTCGTCCAGCGGCTCGGCGTCGGCAACCGCGGGCGGGCTGGTCGATTTTGCGATGGGCACGGATACCGGCGGCTCGATCCGCGCGCCGGCAAGCTATTGCGGGCTTTACGGGCTGCGCATAACCCATGGCCGGATTCCTCTGGATGGCGTCATGCCGCTGGCCCCCTCGTTTGACACCGTCGGCTGGTTCGCCCGCGATGCGCAGACCTACAGGAGGGTCGGCGCGGTGATGCTGGGCGCGGATGCGGAGCCGCGAAAAACGCCGGGGCTGCTGGTGGCGGGCGATGCGTTCGAATTGATGCTCGACGGGCCGGGCAGCGCCCTTGCCGGTCCGCTCAAGCGGGTTGAAACCGTGCTGGGGAAAGGTACGTCCGTCCGGCTCACCGAAAATGGACTGACGGAGTGGCTTGATGTGTTTCGTATCTGTCAGGGCCATGAGATCTGGCGGGTGCACGCGGACTGGATCACGTCGCGCAAGCCGGACTTCGGCCCCGGCGTCAGGGAGCGGTTCGAGTGGGCCGCCGGCGTCACGGATGATGCGGCGGCCGAGGCGCAGGCCCGGCGTGTGGGATTCCGCGAACGGACCGCCGCGTTACTGGGAGACGATCACGTTCTGGTCCTGCCCACTGTGCCCGGCGTCGCGCCGCTGAAAGTCACGCCGATATCGGAAATCGAAATTTTCCGCAACCGGGCGCTGTCGCAACTGTGTATCTCCGGCCTCACCGGGCTGCCGCAGATGAGCCTGCCGCTGGGCGAATGGGAGGGCGCCCCGCTTGGCCTGTCGCTGATCGGCCCGGCCCGCAGCGACCATCTGCTGATGGACCTGGCGGTCGCCATATCGGCGAACCCCTGAACGCCGTTGCGCGCAACACCGGTTCGCGCAACGGACGGGGAAGCAGGCGCGATGCGGCCCGCCGGCACCCTGCGCCGGGCAGACCCGGGCGGAAAGCCTGGCCTTGCCGGCAAACGCGAAAATCCGGTCAAATGATTACGTATGACAAAGACACGCTCTAGCAGCCGTAATATCTCAGGCAACCGTAGTAGTTCGGATTGCGGTAGCCCCAGTTTCGTGCGCAGGCCCGGCTGTAGCGATAACAGCTTCTGGCGCGAGAATAGCGCGGGGGGTGATAACCGTGTGGCACGCGATAGTAGCGCGGGCTGTAATAGGGCGGGTAATAGACGTAATTGTTGTAGCGCGGGGCGCGATAATAGCGGCGGTTGTGGTGGATCGCCGCGCCGACAAGCGCGCCGGCGACCAGACCGCCGATGATGTAACCGGCGGCCTTGTGGGCCCTGGCCTGCTGGGTGCTTGTGGCAAAGGCGCCAACCGCGACCAGCGCGGCCAGTGGCAGTGCCTTTATGCTCATGTATTTCATGGCAAATCTCCCTCTCCTGCATTTGGTCCGGACGGCCACCGGCCGTCATGCCCGCCGGAAGTATAGTGCTTCCCTGAAACGTGGCGTACTCAGCGCGGTTTTGCAACCTCAATGGCGCGATACTGGCAGATCCAGCCTGAACCGCACCTGAACAAAGTCACGCCCTAATGAAAATCGCGCGAGGGGAACAGCACGCGGGCCTGATCGCGCGGGTGGCGCGGGCGCGGTATGGCGGCCCCTCTGCGCGGCCGCAACGGGTGGCGGGGGTCGATCGTTGGCGGGCGGGTGGCTTCCTCGCCCGGCGCGGTGGCCAAGAACCGTTCGCCATGGCTCAGGCTGTCGAGCAGGTCGGAGCGGTTTTCCAGATGGGTGGCGATAATGTGGATCACCAGCCCCTCGCGCCGCAGCGTGCCGCGCACGGTGAGCAGGCGCGCCGTCAGCACGACCCGGCGATAGGCCTCATAGGTCTTCGGCCAGATGATGATATTGGCGATGCCGGTATCATCCTCAAGGGTGGCGAAAATCACCCCCTTGGCGGTGCCGGGCCGCTGGCGGGCGATCACCAGGCCGCACACCGTGACGGCGGTGTCGGGGGGATGATCGCCGAGCGCCCTGTTTTCAAGGGTGCCCGGCAGGCGCGCGCGCAGCAGCGTCACCGGGTGGGCCTTGAGGGAAAGCCTTAAGGAGCCGTAATCCTCATAGACCTCCTGGGCCAGCGTCATGGCCGGCAGAACGGCATCGGCTTCCGGCCCATGCTCGTCCTCGCCGGCAGCGGCAAACAGCGGCAGCGGGTCCGCGCCCAGCCCCCTGATCCGCCACAGGGCGGCGCGGCGCTTGAGCGACAGCGAGGAAAACGCATCGGCCCGGGCCAGGGCTTCCAGAGCGCGCCGCCCCAGCCCGGCGCGCCGCCACAGGCCATCCACATCGCGGTAACCGTTGGCCCGGGCCGCGACGATCCAGTCGCCATCCTCCTTGCGCAGACCCTTGATCTGGCGAAACCCTATTCTGAGCGCCCAATGCGGCCCGCCGGTCGCCTCCAGGGTGTGGTCCCATGAGGAATGGTTGATATCAGGCGGGCGCACCCCGACGCCGTGCGCGCGGGCATCGCGGATCAACTGGGCCGGGGCGTAAAATCCCATCGGCTGGGAATTCAGCAGCGCGCAGGCAAACACATCCGGATAGTGGCACTTCATCCAGGCCGACGCATAGACCAGCAGCGCGAAGGACGCGGCATGGCTTTCGGGAAAGCCATATTCGCCAAAACCCTCGATCTGGCGGAAGCAGCGTTCGGCGAAGTCGCGCTCGTAGTTTCGCGCCACCATGCCCTCGATCATCTTCCGCTTGAAGGTGTGGATGGTGCCCATGCGCCGGAACGTCGCCATGGCGCGGCGCAGATTGTCGGCTTCTGATGGTGTAAAGCCGGCGGCGACCACCGCGATCTTCATCGCCTGTTCCTGAAACAGCGGCACCCCGAGGGTGCGCTCGAGCACGCCGCGCAGATCATCGGACACATAATCGATGCGCTCCTCGCCATTGCGCCGCCGGATATAGGGATGCACCATGTCGCCCTGGATCGGTCCGGGGCGGATGATCGCCACCTCGATTACCAGATCGTAGAAATTGCGCGGGCGCATGCGCGGCAGAAACGACATCTGGGCGCGGCTTTCGACCTGAAACACGCCGATGGAATCGGCCTTGCACAACATGTCGTAAACCGCCTCGTCCCCCTTGGGCTGGGTCGCGAGATCGAGGTCCCTACCATAGTGATGGCGCAGCAGGTCAAACCCCTTGCGCAGGCAGGTCAGCATGCCCAGACCGAGCACATCGATCTTGAGAATGCCAAGCGCGTTGAGATCGTCCTTGTCCCATTCGATCACGGTGCGCTCTTCCATCGCCGCATTCTCGATCGGCACCATCTCGTCGAGCCGGCCGCGGGTGATGACGAAGCCGCCGACATGCTGGGAGAGATGGCGCGGCAGGCCGGTCATCTGGCCGGTCAGATCAAGGGTCAGCGCCAGCCGCCTGTCGGCGGGATCAAGACCGATCTCGCGCACCCGTTCCTCGGCGATCATGTCCGCCGACCGGCCCCGGCTTTGCGATGCCAGCGCGCTGATCGTGTCGGTTGACAGGCCCATCGCCTTGCCCACCTCGCGGACGGCGCTGCGGGCGCGGAAATGGATCACGGTGGCGGCAAGACCGGCGCGCTCGCGCCCGAACTTGCGGTAGATATACTGGATCACTTCCTCGCGGCGCTCATGCTCGAAATCGACATCGATATCGGGCGGCTCGTTGCGCTCCGCGGAAATAAAG
>JALURZ010000109.1 GCA_027058735.1 Hyphomicrobiales bacterium
TCAACAAAAATCTGCCCCGAGGCCACCACATGGCCCCTGAAATGAAAAACCTCAAATGGCGCGAACGCCGCGCGCCGGTCCAGCAGGCCCGCGCCCGCGCGCGCCAGATCCGGCAGGTAGGCCCAGCTGTGGCCAATGTCGAGGGGGCCGGGATAGGTCACGATCCCTTTTGCCAGTGATTTGAGGATCAGTTCGGGCATCCAGCCGTTTGCGTGCGGCGCGAAATAATCCCCGGCCCTGAGCACGATCACGCGATAGCCGCTGGCGGCGGCGTCTTCTGCAAGCCGCAGCTCCAACTCTTTACGCAACCGGCCCTTGCGGGTCACCGGGCGCTGAGGGCTGTCTTCGCGGAAGATGCGCCCGTCTTCGGGGCCGTAATTGTAGATATTGCCGGGAAAAAGAATGGTGGCGCCTGATGAGCGCGCGCCGCGCATCGCCGCCGCATTGGCCGCCGGCCATTGCCGCCGCCATTTCTGATAAGGCGCATTGAACCCCTGTACGATCACATCCATGGACCGGGCCGCGGCCGTTACAGCGCTGCTGTCAAGGGCATCGCCCTCGACAACGCTGAACCTCTGATGTCCGTCAAACCTGAATTGGCGCGGGCGCCGCGCCAGCGCCGTCACCGTCCATCCGGCCTCAAGCAGGGAAGTTGTCATGGCGCCGCCAAATCCACCGCCCGCGCCGATCACCAGGGCTTTGCCTGCCATGTTCTTAATCTCCTGTCTGGTTGTCCTGGAGGAAGACTTATGGCATGCGTAATTGCATGTGAACTGTCAAAAATAGAGACTATGATATTCAATTATGAGTATCTATTGTGAATATCCATGAGAAAGCGTCCAACCATGGCCACGCCTGACTGGCACAGGCTTCGAACATTCCTGGCGGTTGTCGAGGAGGGCAGCCTGTCTGGTGCCGGGCGCAAGCTCGGCTTGAGCCAGCCCACGGCCGGGCGGCACATCGAGCATCTGGAGCGCAGCCTCGAAGTGCGCCTGTTCGAGCGCACCGCGCGCGGCCTCCAGGTCACAGCGGCGGGTGCGGAACTGGCCGGACATGTCAGCGCGATGCGCGCGCGGGCGGACGCGATATCGCGCATCGCCGCCGGGCAGTCAGAGCGGATTGAAGGCACGGTGCGGATCACGGCCAGCGAACTGGTGAGCCTGTATATCCTGCCGCCGATCCTGGCGGCGCTGCGCGACCGGCATCCGGAAATTCAGCTCGAGATCGTGCCAAGCGATGCGACCGCCAATCTGCTCAGTCGCGAGGCCGACATCGCGGCGCGCATGTTCCGCCCCACCCAGGAGGATCTGATTGCGAGAAAAATGGCTGAACTGCCGGTCGCGGCCTTTGCCCACAAGACCTATATCGCGCGTTTCGGCGCCCCGCGCACGCTCGCCGATGTGTCCGGCCATCATCTGATCGGCGATGATCGCAATACCCGGATTATCGATGCCGCCCGCGCGTTGGGATTTCCGCTGTCACGCAATGATTTCGCCATCCGCAGCGATTCCTACGTGGTCCACTGGAAGGCGGTCTGCGCCGGGCTGGGCATCGGATTTTGCCAGAAATGGCTGGCCGGCGGGCACGGCGATCTTGTGCCCGTGCTGCCGGAACTGGACGTGGCGCCGCTGCCACTCTGGCTCACCGCGCACCAGGACCTCAAGACCAGCCGCCGCATCCGGCTGGTGTTTGATTTTCTTGCCGCGCGTCTGACAAGGCTCTAAACAGGACTGCGGGTCCCGGAGAAAGGCGGTTCATGGAAACGGTATTCAGCTATCTCATTCCACTGGCCCTGGCCGCCGTCGCCACTGTTCTGGTGCTGGGTCTGTGGAACATGATGCGCGGCGGCTCTTCTGGCCGCTCCCAGACGCTGATGCGCTGGCGCGTGGGGCTTCAGTTCGCCGCTGTGATTCTGGTCATGGCCGCCCTTTATCTTGGAACGCGATGACCGCGAACACGAAAAAAACCGCCACCGTGAACGGCCTCGACATGGCCTATGTGGAGATGGGAGAGGGCCGCCCCATCGTTTTTCTCCACGGCAACCCGACATCGTCCTATCTGTGGCGCAATATCATGCCGCCGCTGGCCGGCCATGGCCGGCTGATCGCGCCCGATCTCATCGGCATGGGGGATTCCGCGAAACTGCCTGACAGCGGCCCGGACAGCTATCGCTTCGTTGAGCACCGCGACTATCTCGACGGGCTGCTCGCGGCGATCGGTGTTGCGGAGGATATCGTTTTCGTCATTCATGACTGGGGCTCGGCGCTGGGCTTTGACTGGGGCAACCGCCATCGGGGGCAGGTTTCCGGCTATGCCTATATGGAGGCCATCGTGCAACCCTTGACGTGGGACCAGTTCTCGCAAGAGGCCCGCCCGGTATTCGAGGCGCTTCGCTCACCCGCCGGCGAGGCCATGGTGCTGGAAAAGAACATCTTTGTCGAGCGCGTGCTTCCCGGTTCGATTCTGCGCAGGCTGGGTGATGAGGAAATGGCGCAATACCGCAGGCCGTTCGCGGACCCCGGCGAAGGCCGCCGGCCGACGCTGACCTGGCCGCGCCAGATCCCGCTCGATGGCGAACCCGGCGATGTCGTCGCCATCGTGCGCGACTATGCCGACTGGATGGCGGCGAACGATCTGCCCAAGCTGTTCATCAACGCCGGGCCCGGCGCCATTCTGACCGGCGACCAGCGGGAGTTCTGCCGCGGCTGGAAAAACCAGAAGGAAGCGACCGTCAAGGGCAGCCATTTCATCCAGGAGGACAGCGCCGAGGATATCGCCGCCGCGCTCGATGGCTGGCTGGCCGGAGTGTAGCGGAAGATCCGGGGCGGCGAATTTGGTTTTCACGGGCGCGCAGGCCCGCTACAGTCTGGCCTGTTGCTGCATGAAGGGGAACAGGCGGCGCCATGGTCAAGCTCAACAAGATCTACACCCGCACCGGTGATGACGGCACCACGGGGCTTGGCACCGGCGCGCGGATACCCAAGCACGCCACCCGCATCGAGGCCTATGGCACCGTCGATGAGACCAACGCCACGGTCGGGCTGGCGCGGCTGCACACCAGGGACCCGGCGCTTGGCGACATCGACGCCATGCTGGGGCGCATCCAGAATGATCTGTTCGATCTGGGCGCGGATTTGTGCACCCCCGACAGCGGCGGTGATCCGGGCTTTGAGCCGCTGCGCATTTCGGGCGAACAGGTGGCGCGTCTGGAACGCGAAATCGATCGGCTGAACGCCGATCTGACGCCCTTGAAATCGTTCGTTCTGCCCGGCGGCACGGAGCTGTCGGGCGCGCTGCACATGTGCCGTACCGTTTCGCGGCGTGCGGAACGCCATATGGTGAAACTGGCCGGCGAGCCCGGCGAAACGCTCAGCGAGCACGCGCTGAGCTACATCAACCGGCTATCGGATCTGCTGTTCGTGATCGGGCGCTACTGCAACGACAAGGGCGCGCGCGACGTGTTGTGGGTGCCCGGCGCCAACAGATAGGCCGGAAATCAGGTGTTCATTCCCCTTAAAGACAACAACCCCCTTGTCGTCATCAAATTCCCTTTTGTTAACACCGGCCTGATCGTCCTGAATGTCGCGATCTTCGTGCTTTATGAAAGCGGCTGGGTGTTCGCGCCTGCGCCCGCCACCAGCCTGAGTTACGGGGCCATTCCCGCGGTTCTTTTCGACGCGGTCGAGCTGTCGCCCAATCTTGTCGTGATGCCTGAGCAGTTTTCGCTCATCACCTACAGTTTTATCCATGGCGGCTGGCTGCATCTGATCTCGAACATGGCGTTTCTCTATGTGCTGGGGGACAATATCGAAGATGCCCTGGGTCATGTCCGCTATTTCATTTTCTATCTGCTGTGCGCCATTGCCGCCGGGCTTGCGCATGCCGTGTCGCTGCCCGATTCGCGGGCGCCCCTGATCGGCGCCAGCGGTGCCGTCGCCGGCGTGATCGGCGGCTACATTCTGCTCTATCCCAGAGTCCGGCTGTGGATCCTGCTGCTGGGGCGCATTCCGCTGCCCATCCCGGCCGTCTTTGCGCTCGGCTTCTGGGTGGGATTGCAGGTGTTCAGTGTCTATTTCGGGTTTGAGGAGACCATCGCCTGGTGGGCTCACATAGGGGGCATCGCCGCCGGCATGCTGCTGGTTGTTGTGCTGCGCCACAAATCCTTTCCGCTTCTGGGCAAGTGGTGAGGCAGCGAGGAAAATCGCGCTCAGGGCGGGTCTATCGTTGACTCCGCATATTCAACAGGATTACGGTCGCGACCGGATATATTGCAGCGCAACAATCGGCGGGCGCACGGCGCAGGGGCGCGCCCGGCAATGCACGCCCGATAGTGTTTGGGGATACCGTCTGAATGAAGATACTGGTTCCGGTGAAACGGGTCGTTGACTACAATGTCAAGATCCGGGTCAAGACCGATGGCAGCGGCGT
>JALURZ010000110.1 GCA_027058735.1 Hyphomicrobiales bacterium
ATGCTGAGTTGCTAGGATCGAAAATGCTGCGAATCAAAGGTTTTTCTGAAATTTCCAGACCGTTTTCATGTCCGCTGCAGGATCGTCCGCAAGGGGCCGGCCGGGGCGCATTGGCGGTCGCCGTGGAGCCTGTGAACTTTGTCTGAGCAAAACGATCCAACACCCGGCGGCGGGTCCGGCGGCGGCGAGGACATTTCTTCCATCTCGATCGAAGAGGAGATGAAAACCTCCTATCTCGATTACGCCATGAGCGTGATCGTCAGCCGCGCCCTGCCGGATGTGCGCGACGGGCTGAAGCCGGTGCACCGGCGCATTCTCCACTCGATGAACGAAAACGGCTATGACTGGAACAAGCCGTATCGCAAGTCGGCGCGCGTGGTCGGCGATGTCATGGGCAAATATCACCCCCATGGCGACCAGTCGATCTATGACGCGCTGGTGCGCATGGCGCAAAATTTTTCCATGCGCCTGCCCCTGCTCGACGGGCAGGGAAACTACGGCTCCATCGACGGCGATCCACCCGCCGCCATGCGCTATACCGAGGTCCGGCTGGGCAGGCTCGCCCATGCCCTGCTTGAGGATATCGACGAAGACACCGTCGATTTTCAGGAGAACTACGACAATTCCCAGACCGAGCCCGTCGTGCTGCCGGCGCGCTATCCCAACCTTCTGGTCAACGGCGCGGGCGGAATCGCGGTCGGCATGGCCACCAATATTCCACCGCACAATCTGGGCGAGATCATCGACGCCTGCCTGGCGCTGCTGGAGGACCCGGAAATCTCCGTCGATGCGCTGATCGACATCGTGCAGGGTCCCGATTTTCCCACCGGTGGCGAAATTCTCGGCCGCGCGGGGCTTCGCTCGGCTTACCACACCGGGCGCGGTTCGCTGGTCATGCGCGGCAAGGCGGTGAGGGAAACGATCCGCAAGGATCGCGAAGCCCTCATCATCACCGAAATTCCCTATCAGGTGAACAAGACGACGATGATCGAGAAGATCGCCGATCTGGTGCGCGACAAGCGGGTGGAGGGAATATCGGATATCCGCGATGAGTCCGACCGCGACGGCATGCGCATTGTCATCGAACTGAAACGCGACGCCATGGCCGATGTGGTACTCAACCAGATTTACCGCTTCTCGCCCCTGCAATCCTCGTTTGGCTGCAACATGGTCGGCCTGATCGGGGGCAGGCCGGAAGTGTTCAATCTCAAGGACCTGCTGAGCGCGTTTACGGCGTTTCGCGAGGAGGTCATAACCCGGCGCACCAAGTTCCGCCTGGGCAAGACGCGCGACCGCGCCCACGTGCTGGTGGGGCTGGCGATCGCGGTTGCCAATATTGACGAGGTGATCAGACTCATTCGCGCCGCGCCGGACCCGGGCAGCGCGCGCGCGCAGCTGATGGAGCGGGTCTGGGCCGCCCGCGACATGGCGCCATTGATCGCGCTGATCGCCGATCCGCGCCACAAGCTGGCGGATGACGGCACCTATCGCCTTTCCGAAGCCCAGGCGCGCGCCATCCTCGAATTGCGGCTGCAGCGCCTCACCGCGCTTGGGCGCGACGAAATCGGCGATGAACTGCACGAACTGGCCGGGCACATCGAGGATTTTCTCGATATTCTGCGCTCGCGCGCCCGGGTCATCGGCATCATCCGTGAGGAACTGGGCGCGGTGCGCGAGGAATTCGCCGATGAGCGGCGCACCCGCATTGTCGACCAGGAATTCGAGGTGGAGGACGAAGACCTGATCCAGCGCGAGGATATGGTGGTGACGGTTTCACACCGCGGCTATATCAAGAGGGTGCCTCTGTCGACCTATCGCGCGCAGCGCCGCGGCGGCAAGGGACGCGCCGGCATGTCCACGCATGATGAGGATTTTGTCGCCCGCGTGTTCGTCGCCGATACCCACACGCCCATTCTGTTCTTTTCGTCGTCCGGCATCGTCTACAAGCTGAAGGTCTGGCGGCTGCCTCTGGCCGCCCCGCAGGCGCGCGGCAAGGCGCTCATCAACCTGCTGCCCCTTGACGAAGGCGAGTGGATCACCACGATCCTGCCGCTGCCCGAAGACGAAGCAAGCTGGGACGGCCTCGATCTCATGTTCGCGACCCGCTCAGGCCATGTGCGGCGCAACCGTTTGTCGGATTTCACCAATGTTCATCGCGGCGGCAAGATCGCCATGAAACTCCAGGACGGCGACGGCATTATCGGCGTGCAGATCTGCACCGAAAACGACGATGTGCTGCTGACCACGGCCAACGGCCAGGCGATCCGCTTTCATGTTCCCAAGGTGCGGCTGTTCAAGGGCCGCGGGTCCATTGGCGTGCGGGGCATCAGGCTGGGCGACAGCGAGGAGCTTGGCCGCGACGAGATCATTTCCATGGCGATCCTGAATCATGTGGACATCACGCCCGCGACCGCACGGGCCTACCTGAAACTGCGCCGCGCGGTTGATGGCGATGAGGACGGCGCGCACGATGATGCTCCCGCGGCCCCCGGGGAGGGCGAAAGCGCACAAGAAGACACAACGATTGACGAGCAGCGCTATGCGGAACTGGGTGCAAGGGAGCAGTTTGTCCTGACTGTTTCGGAAAACGGGTATGGCAAGCGCACCTCGGCCTATGAATACCGGGTGTCCGGGCGCGGCGGCAAGGGCATCATCGCCATGACGGTGAATGCGCGCAATGGCAAGCTGGTCGCCTCGTTTCCGGTTGAGGAGGCCGACCAGATCATGCTGGTGACCGATGGCGGGCAATTGATCCGCTGCCCGATCAAGGATGTTCGCGTCGCCGGGCGGTCCACCCAAGGGGTGACGATTTTCGACACGGCGAAGGGCGAGCATGTCGTCTCTGTTGAACATATCGCCGAAGATGACGATGATGGCAATGATGGCGAAGATGACGGGCACGGGGACGGTGCCGACCCGCAAGGCGATGAAGCGGCCCGAAACGGTGCGCGCGCGCGTGGCGAGGAGTAATGATGTCTGTTGAGCTCTATGCCGGCTTTGTTCTGGCGGGCGCCATGATGGTTGCGGCCACGTTTGCGTTGGTTGCGGTCGGGCTGGATTCAGGCTATGCGCTGGCGGCGGTGTGTGGCTGGCGCTCACGCGCCGCTGACACCTGCTGGCGCGCAACGGAAAGATGGGCATGAGAACAGGGTTTTATGCCGGCAGTTTCGATCCCGTGACCAACGGTCACCTGGATATTGTCAAGCGCGCCGCGGGGCTCGTCGACCGCCTCGTCGTGGCCATTGGCGCTCATCATGGCAAGGCCGCATTCATGACCCCTGAAGAGCGCGTGGGTCTGCTCGAAGACGAAATAGCCGGCACCGACACCGCCAATGGCTGCGAGATCCGGGTCACGACATTCGCCGATCTGGTTGTCGATGCGGCCAGACGCGCAAAAGCCTCGGTCCTGATCCGGGGGCTGCGAAACGGCACCGATTTCGACTACGAGCGCCAGCTTGCCGGCATGAACGCGGCAATGGCGCCGGAAATCGAGACCATATTTCTGGCCGCAGCGCCGCAAACAAGCTATGTGTCATCCTCGCTGGTCAAGCAGATTGCGCAACTGGGTGGTGATATCCGTGCATTTGTGCCGCCACGTGTCGCCAAAGCCATGTCGGCAAAGATCGGTCAGTGAACCCCACGATCAGGGGTGCATAAAACAAGGAGAGTTGTGTCGCCATGTTCCGTCTGATTTCGCGTATTTCCTTCCTGCTTGCGTTCACCGTCATGCTGGCGATGCCGGCAAGCGCCCTGGTGCTGGACCCGAATTATACGGTTCAGCTCAAGCTCAAATACGGGACCGTGGTCATACGCCTGCGCCCGGATCTGGCGCCCAAGCATGTTGAGCGGATCAGGACCCTCACGCGCCAGCGGTTCTACGACGGCCAGAAGTTTCACCGCGTCATCGAGGGTTTCATGGCCCAGACCGGCGATCCCACCGGCACCGGCATGGGGGGATCGAAACTCCCCGATCTGAAGGCGGAATTCAATCACATGCCCTTTGTGCGCGGCACCCTCGGCATGGCCCGCGCCCGGAGCCCTGACAGCGCCAACAGCCAGTTTTTCATCGTCCTGGCGGATGCCCGTCACCTTGACCGGAATTACACCGCTTTCGGCGAGGTTGTTTCGGGCATGGAATTCGTCGACAAAATCGCCAAGGGCGAGCCGCCGATCAGGCCCGATCGCATCATTTCAATGAGGCTGGTGGCCGACATAAAGAAGAAGGAATAGCGCCGGCAGCGGCAGTCCAACGGGTGAACTCATGATATCGTGGCAACGTCTGTCCATTCTGTTCGCGGCCGGCGCGCTTGGCGGACTGGCAACGGCTGTTGCCGCCTGGCTGGCTGGCGATCTCGGCATCACCGCCTCTCTCGGGGTGAAAATCAAGCCCGCCCTGAGCGCGCCGGCCATCTACAACAAAGT
>JALURZ010000111.1 GCA_027058735.1 Hyphomicrobiales bacterium
CCTCAGCGCCCAGACCGCCATGGCGCGCTCGTCGCACCGGCGGCGGATCTGCTCGACGACCCCTCAGAGCTGGTGCGCGCCATGGCGGTCTGGGCGCTGAGGAGGCTGATGGACCCCCAATCGTTCAACGCCCTGAAGGAGCGCCGCGAGCCGCGCGAAGACGACGCCGGTGTGCGCCGCGAATGGGGCGCGGGCGCGTGAAACCGGGGGCCTGACATGCATCTGCTGTGTTTCGGTTTCGGCTATACCGCGCGTGCCCTCGCCGCCCGGCTGCTCGAACGGGGCTGGACGGTCAGCGGCACCACCCGCGAGGAACCGGCCGCGGACGACATGCTGCCGGGCGTCCGGCTGACCCGCTTCGACGGCGAAGAGGCCATGGCCGGCGGCGCGGCGGTTCTTGCCGGCGTGACCCATGTGCTGATTTCCATTCCCCCCGGCGCGGATGGCGATCGCGTCCTGCGCTGGCACCAGGGCGATCTCGCCTCGGCGGCGGAAAATCTTCGCTGGGCGGGCTATCTGTCGACCACCGGCGTCTATGGCGACCATGAGGGCGGCTGGGTGGACGAGACGACGCCCCTTGCGCCAACCTCCTCCCGCGCGCGGGCCCGGGTGGACGCCGAAGCCGCCTGGGCGAGGCTCGCCCGGGCCTGCGGCCTGCCCCTGCACATCTTCCGGCTTGCGGGCATCTACGGGCCCGGACGCAACGCGCTTGAGGCGGTTTTGAACGGCACGGCGCGCCGGATCGTCAAGCCGGGGCAGGTGTTCGGCCGCATTCACGTGGCCGACGCCGCGCGGGTTCTGGCGGCCTCCATGGCGGCGCCGGCGCCGGGCGCCATCTACAATCTGTGCGACGATGAACCGGCCCCGCCCCAGGATGTGATCGCCCATGCCGCGCGGTTGCTGAACCGGGACCCGCCGCGCGAAGTGGCGATCGAAAAGGCCCGCCTGTCGGCCATGGCGGCCAGTTTCTACCGCGACAACAAGCGGGTCGGAAATGACAGGATCAAACGCGATCTCGGGGTAACCCTGCGCTATCCGACCTATCGCGACGGGCTGCAACAGATTTTGGCCGGGCTGACCGAAGCCGGGGGCTCGTGACCCGAACTGCGGCGCGCATCAGGATTTTTGCAGCACCGCCCATTGCGCCGCCTGATCCAGCCGGTCATTGCCCCAGAACAGTTCGTCCCCGACAACGAAGGTGGGGGCGCCGAAAAGCCCAAGCCCCGCGGCGTGCTCGGTCTCGCTGCGCAAGACGTCTTTGATCGATGGGTCCGTTATCCGGCTCATCCAGCCGGCGGCGTCAACGCCGAGATCGTCGAGCACGGCTTCGAGCACCGTATCATCGCTGATCGCCAGCCCGGCCCCGAACTGGGCGCGGAACAGCCCCCGGCATAATTCGTCGAACCACGGCTCGTCGCGCGCCGACAGGGCCAGCCGGGCCGCCTTCAGGCTGTTTTGCGGAAACGGATCGGGCCGCTCGAACGGCAGCCCTGCGTCCGCGCACAGCCGTTCCATGTCGCGCCACATGTATTCGCCCTTGGCCGGGTAGAGATTGAACGGAGAGGTGTCCCATCCCTGGGCCTTGAAAATCGGACCCAGCAGGAACGGCCGCCAGCGCACCTCGATTTCGCGTTCGATGGCGACATCGCCGATGCGCATGGCGGAGAGATAGGAATAGGTGCTGGCGAAATCGAACCAGAAATCGATAACCATGGGCTGTGTCGCCTCCCTGAGCCGTCCCGGGCAGGCCCTTGCGATGGCCTCCCATATGCCTATAGACCCTTTCTTGTTTATACGGAATCATCTGACCGGATTTCCGCGTTTGCTGGCAAGGCATGTTCCCCGCCATGGTCTGCCTGACCATAAGGGGGACATAACGAAGTCCGGAAAGCGCGGAAACCCGGCCTCCGGTGGCTCAAATCAGCCCATCGGCAGCGTTCCGCGGCTTGACCGATAAACCATATCGCCCTGCGCTGCGCGCCTTGCTGAGTGACCTGATTTGAGCCATCAAATGGTTCCGTATAAACAAGAAAGGGTCTAGTGCGCGCGAAACGGGCGCAACCGGCCGGACCGGGACGTTTCGGCGCATCGGGCGGCTCGCATGGAGAACAGACCAATGGGCGCGAACAAGGACATCAGCAAGGTTGTGCTGGCCTATTCCGGCGGGCTTGACACCTCGATCATCCTGAAATGGCTGCAGACCACCTATGACTGCGAGGTGGTCACCTTTACCGCCGACCTCGGCCAGGGGGAGGAACTGGAGCCGGCCCGCAAAAAGGCGGAAATGCTGGGCATCAAGGAAATCTACATCGAAGACCTGCGCGAGGAATTCGTGCGCGATTACGTGTTTCCCATGTTCCGCGCCAATGCGCTTTACGAGGGCCTGTACCTGCTGGGCACCGCGATCGCCCGGCCCCTGATCGCCAAGCGCCAGATCGAAATCGCCGCACGGACCGGCGCCGACGCCGTGTGTCACGGGGCCACCGGCAAGGGCAACGACCAGATCCGCTTCGAGCTTGGCTATTATGCCCTCGACCCCGACATCACGGTGATCGCGCCATGGCGCGAATGGGAGATGCGAAGCCGCGAGGAACTGATCGACTTTGCGGAGAAGCACCAGATCCCGGTGCCGAAGGACAAGCGCGGCGAGGCGCCGTTCTCGGTCGATGCCAATCTTTTGCATTCCTCCTCGGAAGGCAAGGTACTGGAGGACCCTGATGAAGAGGCGCCGGACTATGTGTTCCAGCGCACCCTTTCGCCGGAACAGGCCCCGGACAAGGCGACCGTCATCGAAATCGGCTTTGAGGCGGGCGACGCGGTCAGCCTCGATGGCAAGGCATTGTCGCCAGCCGCCCTGCTCGCCGCGCTCAACACGCTGGGGCACGACAACGGCATCGGCCGCATCGATCTGGTTGAAAACCGTTTTGTCGGCATGAAGTCGCGCGGCATCTACGAAACGCCGGGGGGCACGATCCTGCTCGCCGCCCATCGCGGCATCGAGCAACTGACCCTGGATCGCGGCGCCGCTCATCTCAAGGACGATCTGATGCCGCGCTATGCGGAGTTGATCTACAACGGCTTCTGGTTTTCGCCCGAGCGTGAAATGCTGCAGGCCCTGATCGACAAGTCCCAGGAGCGGGTATCGGGGACGGTGCGGCTCAAGCTGTACAAGGGATCGGCCAGCGTGATCGGGCGCTCCTCGCCCAATTCGCTTTACTCCGAAGCCCATGTCACGTTCGAGCAGGACACGGTCTATGACCAGCGCGACGCGCAAGGCTTCATCAGGCTCAATGCGCTGCGGCTGTCGCTGCTGAACCGGCGCGACAACCGCAACCGCTGAGCCGGCGCTCCCCGGGAGCGGGAAAATCCGCTATGATGGCCTCCATGACGGCCATCGATATCGTGATCTCTCCGGCCCGCCCGCACCACTGCGAAGCGCTGGCGCGCCTGCATCGCGACGCCTGGCGGCTGGCCTATCGCGGCATCATTCCCCATCTTGCCCTGGAGCGCATGGTCGCGCGCCGCACCGCTGAGTGGTGGGCGCGCGCGCTGCGGCGCGGGGCGCCGATCCTGGTGGCGGAGTTTGCCGGAGAACTTGCCGGCTATGCCCATGTCGGACCCAGCCGCGCGCCGCCGCTGGGCTATGGCGGTGAACTCTACGAACTCTATATGAAACCGGAATATCAGGGTTTGGGGTTCGGGCAGAAGCTGTTCGAGGCGGCAGGGGCGCGGCTTCGCAGGCGGTTCGACCGCGGGTTTCTGGTCTGGGCGCTCAGCGACAACGAGCCGGCCCACGACTTCTACCGCGCCATGGGCGGCCGGAAAATCTGCCGGGCCACCAGTTGCTTCGACGGCGTCAGGCTGGCGAAAACCGGTTATGGCTGGCGCGCCTGAACAGGGGTGCTACAGGTCGGGCGCGTCGATGCCGGCCCGCGAACAGGCGGCGAGAACCGTATTGCGCAACAGGCAGGCGATCGTCATCGGCCCGACGCCGCCGGGAACCGGGGTTATGAAGCCTGCCACCATGCGCGCCTCGTCGAAATCCACATCCCCCACAAGCCGGCTCGTGCCCTCCCCCGCGTCAATCCGGTTCATGCCCACATCGATGACGCAGGCCCCCGGCCTGATCCAGCCGCAGATGGTCAAGGGCGGCTGGCCCACCGCGGCCACAAGCAAGTCCGCGCGCGCGCAGACCTGCGCCAGGTTGCGGGTTTTCGAATGGGCAATCGTGACCGTACAGTTTTCCCTGAGCAACAATTGGGCGAGGGGCTTGCCGACGATGTTGGAGCGCCCCACGATCACCGCCTCAAGGCCGGTCAGGCTCCCTAAAGCCTGCTTCGCCAGCATCACGCAGCCGACCGGCGTGCAGGCGACCAGAGCCTCCTGCCCGGTGGCCAGCCTGCCCGCATTGACGACATGGAAACCGTCGACATCCTTCGCCGGGTCGATGGCGTTGATAACCTTTGCACTGTCGATCTGGCCGGGCAGGGGCAGTTGCACCAGAATGCCGTGCACGGCCGCATCCTTGTTGAGCCGGTCCACCAGCGCCAGCAGGGCCGCCTCGCCGACATCTTCGGGCAGGCGATGCTCGAACGAGGCCATGCCCGCCTCCCTGGTCTGCCGGCCCTTGTTGCGGACATAGACCTCGCTCGCCGGGTCGGACCCGGCCAGCACCACCGCCAGTCCCGGCGTCAGGCCGTGATCGGTCCTGATCCGTTCGACCGCGGCTGCCACGCTTGCGCGCAATTGCGCCGCAATGGCCCTGCCGTCAACAATTCGCGCCGTGTGCGCCATGGGTCTGTCCCGCCCGTGCCCCTCAATCCCGCTCTCAACCGCCTCGAAACCGGGCGGAAATTCCTCAACCCGGCGCGTCATGGACGCCATGTCGCCGGCCAGAAGAATGGTCTTGTTGCGATCCTTGCGCCCCGCCGCCAGCGACGATTTCGATCGAGGCAGCGACATGGCTTTGGCCGGAATCTTGACAGGCCGCGCATCGGCGCCGCCTTAGTTTTTGCCCGGGGCACGAATCTTGACCGGGACAGCGCGGCCATCGGGGCTAGCGGATCAGGGTGCGGCCGGCCATTTCCAACAACAGGTTCTGGGCGAACAGCAGGCCCAGAATGAGCACGACCGGCGATATGTCGATGCCGCCAAGGTTCGGCATGTAGCGGCGGATCGGCGCCAGCACCGGCTCGGTCAGCCGGTTGAGCACATCGCTCACCGTATAGACGAATTTGTTTTGCAGGTTGATGATGTTGAACGCAATCAGCCAGCTCACGATCACCATGGCGATAAGGACCCAGATATAGATATTGATGATCTGGTAGATCAGGATGACGATTGATTGCATGGTCGTGTTTCCCGCTGGTTCGTGGCCCGGTGTGATGGCAACATGTAGCTCCCCCGGCCCCGGGGCGCAAGGGCGACGCGCATCGCCGCGCGCCGGGTTGACAGCCCACAAGCCGGCACACTAAATGGCGGCAGCATCAGGCCGGGGCCGTAGCTCAGTTGGGAGAGCGCTACGTTCGCAACGTAGAGGTCAGGGGTTCGATTCCCCTCGGCTCCACCAGCCCGGCCGCGGAAATGCCCGCAGCATCCTGAGATGCCGGATTTCATGCCGGCCACCGGCGCGCGGGCGATTGTGGTCCCCGCGGCCCAAGGGGCCTGGCGCACCGGGAGCCGGAACGCACCGGGCCGAAGCCTGATCGCAATTCAGGTGCCGGTCCCGTTGAGCGCGTCGAGCAGGCCTTCTTCAAGCCGGAAGAGGGATGCCGCGACCTTCGCTGCCGCCTTGTAGCTCAATTCGGCGCGCTTCAGATCGAGAATGCCGCTTTCAAGGCTTGCCGGACCGCTGCTGTCGAAAACCCCGGCCGTCAGCGCGAACGGCCCGGACAATCCGGCCCCGGAGACCTGCCGGACAGGCGTCTGGTCCACGCCGCCCGCAGGCGCGGCAACGATTGTCTGAGCGGCTGTTTCCGCGTTTCTCGCGGCCTGCTGCAGGGCGCCAAACGCCGTATGTAAAGCGGACACCATGGCGGCATTTCTGCCACAGCCGGCTTAATTTGCGGTAAATCCGCAGGCCTGCGCCGGGTGCTGGGCGGCGGTCCCGGTCCAGCGGTCGAGAAACTGATCGAGCCAGATCTCCATGCCGGCATCATAGCGGGCATGGCCCTCGAAATGCCGGTCGCGGGGCTGCGCGCCCTTCAGCTTGAGGCGTTCGGCCGCCGTCACCGTCCAGCGGTGCATCATGGCAAGCGTCACTTCGGGGTGAAACTGGATGCCATAGGCGGCGTCGCCATAACGAAACGCCTCTTCGCGGAAATGTTCCCCGCTCGCCAGCAGGGTTGCATCCTTCGGCAGAGTGAAGCCCTCCCGGTGCCACTGATAGACCCGCGCCGGCCATCGCGCCAGTTCGCGCCCCGCCTCGGTCGGGTGAATGTCGTAATAGCCGATCTCGGTGAGGCCGTCGGGATGCGGGGCCACTTCCGCGCCCAGCTGGCGGGCAAGCAACTGCGCGCCCAGGCAGATGCCTAGAAGCGGTGTGTTGTCGCGCAACGGCACCGCCAGCCAGTCGATTTCGCGCGCCAGATAGTCATCCTCGTCATTGGCGCTCATGGGGCCGCCAAATATGGCGGCGCCGGCAAACCCGTCCATGCGCTCGGGCAGCGGATCGCCGAACCGCGGGCGGCGGATATCGAGCGCGAAACCGCGCTTCTCCAGCGCCAGCCCGACGCGTCCGGGCGTCGACGTCTGCTGGTGCACAATGATCAGGATCGTGCCGCGATGGGTGTCGGGTGTTGCGGGGTCGCGCAGCATGGTTTCGCGTTTACATGGCGGAGATGCCGCCGTCGAGTTTGATTTCAGAGCCCGTCATGAAGCCGGATTCATCACTGGCCAGATAAACCACCGCATAGGCGACGTCCATCGTCGTGCCGATGCGCCCAAGCGGCACCTGGCGGGCGAGCTTTTCGCGGACCGCCGCCTTGTCCGCCCCCTTGGCGATCTGATCGACCAGATCGGTATCGATGAACGCGGGGTGGATGGAGTTGACGCGAATGTCATGGCCCTTGCGCGCGGCATGAAGGGCGACGGACTTGGTCATCATCCATACACCCGCCTTGGCGGCGTTATAGGCCGTCAGATTGTGGCCGGCGATGAGCCCGGAGATCGACGAGATATTGATGATCGAGCCGGGCCCATGCGCCGCCATGACCGGCAGCGCCGCCTTGCAGCCGAGAAAGACGGATTTGAGATCGAGATCGATCGTCTTGTCCCAGTCGCCGATTTCGAGCTCCTCCACGGTGCCGGGAATGCAGACGCCGGCATTGTTGACCAGCACGTTGAGCCCGCCCATGCGATCGACCGCCTCGTCCACCGCGCCCGCCCATTGGCCGGCGTCGGTCACGTCAAGATGAAGCGCGCTGGCCGCGCCGGCAAAACGCTCGTTGATGGCGGCCGCGGCGCGCGTCGCCCCGTCGTGGTCGATATCGCTCAAAACGACTCTTGCGCCCTGTTCGGCCAGAAGCGCCGCGCTGGCCTGTCCGATACCGCGCCCCGCACCGGTCACGAGCGCCTTTTTTCCTGAAACACGCATGGCGGGCCCTCACATGTTGAACTTGGCGGCCAAGGGCGCATGGATGATGCCGCCGGTCGCCGGCGCATATGGGCCTGAGCCGTTCATTTTCATCATCGATCGCCTTCCGATCCCGATGCAGCGGCGACCTGCCGGCGCAACTCGACGCGTTCGCGCGCATCGATACCGATCAGTTCGGAAACCCGCCACACAAGATTGGACTCGAACGCGTCGATATGGCCGTCGGCATAGGAAATTTCCCATAGCATTCTGACCAGCGCGCGCCGGCCCTCGGGATCGAGCTTCTTGTTCAGCACATTGGTGAAGCGGAACAGATCGACCGCGTCGCGTTCTCTGGCGCTGGCCTCGTCGATCAGCCGGGCGATCTCATGGGCGTCGAGCCCGAAATGATCGCGCAGCAGGCTTTCAAGCCGTTTTCGCTCTTGCGGGTGCACCGCGCCGTCGATATGGCTTGCATGGATCAACAAAGCCGCGGTTGCAACGCGCACTTCGTCCGCGCGGTCGCCGGGCGCTTCCGCCGCCCCGCCAACAAGGCTCTTTAGAAAGTCCAGCATTTCCGCTACTCCAGTCGGGAAAACACATGTCAGGTGCGCTGCGCCAGGCCCGGTCCGGGCAAACCCTATCGCGGACGCGGCGCAAAGAACAAGGCCGCCGGTGCCGCCCCCGGCGACATCTGCGGTCTCGAACGGTTGGAGCGAGCAGTCAGGCCATGACATCGACCGGACCGAAAACGCGGGTCAGTTCGTGGAACGAGTGGGACCCGCTCAAACATGTCATTGTCGGGCGCGCCGACGGGTGCTGTATCCCCGCGCCCGAGCCGGCCCTTGACGCCAAGGTGCCCGAAGACAGCGACATGCGCGGCCGGTTTGGCCCCAGACCGGCCGAAAGCGTCGAGCGCGCCAATGCGCTGCTGGACAATCTGGCCCGCGTGCTCGAACGCCGCGGCATCCGCGTCGACCGCCCGACCCCGATCGATTTCGACCAGCCGACGGGCACCCCTGACTGGAGCGTGCCCACCATGTTCGGCTGCATGCCGCCACGCGACGTGATCCTGACCGTGGGCAGCGAGATGCTGGAGGCGACCATGTCCTATCGCAGCCGCTGGTTCGAATATCTGTGTTACCGGCCCTTGCTGCAGCGCTATTTCGATGAAGACCCGAATATGCGCCACGAGGCCGCGCCCAAACCGCGCCTGACGGATGCGGATTATCGTCGCGACTACCTGTGCGAGACGGTTTCCATCGAGCAGCGCCTGAAATGGACAGCGGACAAATTCTTCGTCACCACCGAGGAAGAGCCGCTGTTCGACGCCGCCGATGTCTTGCGGTTCGGCCGCGACCTGATGGTCCAGCACGGGTTCACCACCAATCTGAAGGGGATCGACTGGCTGGCGCGCCATTTTCCCAATCACCGGGTGCATGCGCTCAACTTTCCCGGCGACCCCTATCCCATCCACATCGATGCCACGTTCACGCCGCTGCGCCCGGGGCTGATCATCAACAACCCGGAACGGCGGTTGCCCGACGATCAGCGCGCGTTGTTCGAGAAAAACGGCTGGGAGATCGTCGATGCCGCGCGCCCGGCGCACAACGCGCCGCCGCCGTTGTGCTATTCGAGCGTCTGGCTGTCGATGAACGTGCTTGTGCTCGATCCCAAGACGGTGGTGGCCGAGGAAAGCGAGGTGCACCAGCTCGAACAGCTCGATCAACTGGGCTTTGAGGTCATCCCGGTGCCGTTTCGCGACGCCTATGCGTTCGGCGGCGCGCTGCATTGCGCCACGACCGATGTCCTGCGCGAGGGCGGATGCGAGGACTATTTTCCGGCAGTCGGCGCGCGTGCCGGCTAAAACCATGATTTCCGGGCAAAAATCGCGACTTGAGCCCGGTGTCCGGGCGCGGCCTTTCCCGGTGCGGCCGAAATGATGCGTTGAATGCATATTCATTCGTCCCTAAGTTAGGGGCATCCGCCCGGTTTCCCGGCGGCATGTCCCGGATTGTTGAAACCCGGCCGCCGGACGAGGAACGCGGCGGAGCAGGGGAGAAAGAGGGAGTTTCATGAGCAAATTTCTAGCACCCAAACTTGCCGTGTGCCTGTTTGTCGCGGCAGGAACAATGAGCCTGAGCACGGGGCTGAGCACGAAACCCGCCTATTCGCAGGCCGCGAATTGCAACGTCTATGCCGCCAATTATGCCGACAGGCGGGCGGTCCGTTCAACGGTCGGCGGCGCGCTTGGCGGCGCGGTTGCCGGCGGCGTTCTCGGTGCGCTGGTGGGCAAGGGCAAAGGCAAGAACATCGGTATCGGCGCTGCTGTCGGCGCCGGCGTCGGAACGGCCGGTGGCGCGGTCAGGGGTTCGCGCCTCTGGCAGCAGCGCTACAACCGGGCCTACAGGGACTGCATGAACCGGCGCGCCCCGCGCCCGGCGGTTCTTCATCCCGCCCCGTATCAAGGGGCGAGGCCCGCGGCCTGGACCCCGGAATGGTATGAATATTGCAGTGCCAAATACCGCTCGTTCGATGCGGCCAGCGGCACCTATCAGCCCTATAACGGACCGCGGCGTTTGTGCCGTTAAAATTCCGTTAGCGACCCTGCAAGGGCCACCCGCACCGCCTCATCAAGAGGGTTGATGCGGGTGGTCTTTTTTTTGAACGCGGGTGCGGGCGGAAGGCGGCCGCCAGGCGGCGGACGCTCTATCGCCCGGTGCGAATTCCCGGATATATTGAATATGGTGCCGCATGGGTGACTCGAACACCCGACCCCATCATTACGAATGATGTGCTCTACCAACTGAGCTAATGCGGCCCCGGTGTTGGTTCTTGCCCCTGATAGCGGTTTCGCTTGTGCTTTGCAACATGCGCCCGGCTAGAGCGTGTCTTTGTTATACGGAACTATTTTGTTGGGCCAGATCAGGTCACTCGGCCAGGCGCGAACCGCCGCGCGGTCTGGTTGACCGGGCAAGGTTCGCGGGGCGCCGCCGATTGGGCTGATCTGGCCCACCGGGGGGAAGGGTTTTCGCGCTTCCTGGACATCGTCAGGCTTTCCTTTTGGCCGGCCGGACCAAGGCGGAAAGCCTGGCCTTGCCAGCAAACGCGAAAATCCGGTCAAATGATTCCATATAACAAAGACACGCTCTAGATGTGGGCTTTCAATAGGTTGTTCCTGTATAATCCGAGGCTTGCGGCCGGCGTTTTGGTTTTCTGGCTTTTATGCCGCCTTGCGCCCGCGTTGCCGGATCGCAAAGCCGTGGCCAGCCCCAAGCCGGAGCGCCAGCGCAACGCGATGGGTCCGGGCAATGAGCCCGGATCAGTTGTTTTGCGATGCCTTGACGCCGCCCAGTTTGCCGTCAATCGCGGCCTGGATCAGCGCCTTGGCTTCGGGCGAATCCCATTCGGCGGGGCCAACCAGGCGGCCCAGTTCGCGGCCATCGCGGCTGATCAGAAACGTGGCCGGCAGGCCGAATGCGCGCAGGTCGCGGGAAATTTTCGCGGTGGTGTCGATATACAGATCAAGATTGGTTGCGCCGGTCTCCACAAGAAATTCCTGCGCCACCTTGGCGCCCTTGCGGTCGATGCTGACGGCGAGCAGTTCAAAATCGTCCCCGGCCATGGTCTGGCGCAGCCGGTCGAGGGACGGCATTTCCCGGCGGCACGGCGCACACCATGTGGCCCAGAGATTCAACAGCACCACCCGGCCGCGCCAATCGGACAATTTGCGCTGCTTGCCGTCGCCATCCTTGAAGGTGACGTCGGGCATCGGCTTGGGCGGGGATTTGACGACAAATGTCGCCATGGCGCCGCGCGTCCACGGACTGACCTGGGCCAGTGCGCTGGAAATGCCCGGTAACGATGACCACGGCCCACCGTTGCCCTGATAGGCCAACATCCCGTATACCGCGACCAGACCGAAACACAGGCACAGTGCGCACCGGCGCAGCGTTGTCCTGCGCACAATGCGGGCGATGGAATTGAACACGGCCTTGGTCACAGTAAACTCCGGCTGCCGTCACTGGCTCCCATATAGGGCATTGCGCGATGAATAGCAAAATCTGGGGCGGGCGGTTCTCACAATCACGCGATGCGCTGATGGACGCGATCAACGCGTCGATCGATTTTGACAAACGGCTATATGCGCAGGATATCCGCGCCTCGATCGCCCATGCCGAAATGCTGGGCGCGCAGGGCATCATCTCCAAAGACGATACAACGGCGATCACCGGCGGCCTGGATGCGATCCTGCGCGAGATCGAGGATGAGCGTTTCGCGTTTTCCCCGGCCCTTGAGGATATTCACATGAATATCGAGGCCCGGCTGGGCGAACTGGTGGGCGCGCCCGCCGGCAGGCTGCATACGGCACGCTCGCGCAACGATCAGGTGGCAACCGGCTTCAGGCTTTATGTGCGCGATGAAATAGACGGGCTCGATGGCGCGCTTGGCGCGTTGCAGCACGCGCTGGCCGCAAAGGCGGCCGCCCATGCGGGCACCATCATGCCGGGTTTTACCCATCTGCAGAACGCCCAGCCGGTGACGTTTGGCCACTATTGCCTGGCTTATGTTGAAATGCTGGCGCGCGACCGCGGGCGGTTTGGCGATGCCCGCCAACGGCTTAACGAATGCCCGCTGGGCTCCGCCGCGCTTGCCGGCACGTCGTTTCCCATCGACCGGGACAGGACCGCAAAGGCGCTCGGGTTCGATCGTCCGGCCGCCAATTCGCTCGATGCGGTCGCGGACCGCGATTTCGTGCTCGAAACCCTGGCCGCGGCGTCCATCTGCGCCGTTCATCTCTCGCGGCTGGCGGAAGAGATCGTGATCTGGTCGTCGGCCCAGTTCGATTTCATCGCTCTGTCGGACGCCTTCACCACGGGTTCGTCCATCATGCCGCAGAAGCGCAATCCGGACGCGGCCGAACTCGTGCGCGCCAAGGCGGCGCGCATCGCCGGCGCCCTGACGACTTTGCTGGTTGTCCTGAAGGGCCTGCCGCTCGCCTATTCGAAGGACATGCAGGAAGACAAGGAGCCCACATTCGATGCACTCGACACTCTGGCGCTTTGCCTTGCCGCCATGACCGCCATGGTCGAGGACATGGAGCCCAACGAAGAGGTCATGAGACAAAGTGCCGCGGCCGGGTTTTCAACAGCCACCGACCTTGCCGACTGGCTGGTCAGAACGCTGGACATGCCGTTTCGCGAGGCTCATCACGTGACCGGCAGAATCGTGCAACTGGCCGAACAGAAAAATGTTCCGCTGGAAGACCTCGATCTCGCGGCCATGCAGAGCGTCCACGCTGAGATAACCGGGGACGTCTTCTCCGTTCTCGGGGTTGAAAAATCGGTTGCATCGCGCACCAGCGCAGGGGGCACCGCGCCCGACCTGGTGCGCGCGGAAGCAAAGCGGTGGCTGAAACAACTTGAACAGGACCGGCCAAGGGGCTAGGAGTCTAGGTGCCGGCGGCGGATCGCGGGCCGGTCTGGCCTTCGGTCCGGCAGCAACAATAAGGTGGCGCCATGCGCATGATCGTTGTTATTTCCATGGTCCTGGCTCTCGGCCTTGGCGCCTGCGGGCGGCGCGGCGCGCTGGAGCCTCCGCCTGAGGGCGATCAGCCGGAAAAGGCCAGCAAGACCTTTGTGCTCGATGGTCTCATCAAACGCATGTAACCGTCTGGCGCCTGCGAATTCCCATGCACCATTTTGACTATCGAGATGGCGTGCTTCATGCCGAGGCACTGGCCCTGCCGCGCATCGCGGAGGATGTGGGAACGCCGTTTTATTGTTATTCATCCGCCACGTTGGAGCGGCATTTCAAGGTCCTTGACGCGGCATTCGCCAAAATCGACCACCTGATCTGCTATTCCCTCAAGGCCAATTCCAACATCGCCGTCATCAAGACCCTCGCCAATCTGGGTGCGGGCGTCGATATCGTGTCGGGCGGCGAACTGCACCGCGCCCGCGCCGCCGGCTTGCCCGGCGAAAAAATCGTCTTTTCCGGTGTCGGCAAGACGGCGGACGAACTGGCTATGGCGCTCGATGCGGGCATTTACTGCTTCAATGTGGAATCGGAACCGGAACTGGCGGCGTTGAGCGAAATCGCCCGCCGGAAAGGCGTCGATGCGGCGATATCCCTGCGCATCAACCCCGATGTCGATGCGCGCACCCATGAAAAGATCACGACCGGGCGGGCGGAGGACAAATTCGGCATCGGCTGGGCGCAGGCGGGCGCGGTCTACGGGCGCGCCGCCGCCCTGCCGGGCATTCGGGTCAGCGGCGTGGACATGCATATCGGCAGCCAGATCACCGATCTCGCGCCGTTCGAGCGGGCGTTTTCGCGGCTTGGCGAGCTGGTGCGCGCGCTGCGCGGGCAGGGCCATGAAATCAGCCATGTCAATATCGGCGGCGGCCTCGGGGTTCCTTACAAGGCGGACGATCCCGAACCGCCGCATCCAGACGACTATGCCGCCCTGGCCATCGACCTGCTCGGCGGGCTTGACTGCCGCATTCTGCTCGAACCGGGGCGCATGATCGCCGCCAATGCGGGCATTCTTGTTTGTCGCGTCATCTATGTGAAAAAGACGCCCGACCGGACCTTCGCCATTGTCGATGCCGCGATGAACGATCTGGTGCGCCCGACGCTCTATGATGCCTATCACGATGTCCGCCCGGTGCGGGAACCGGCCAAAGACGCGCCAATGGAACGCATCGATGTGGTCGGACCGGTGTGCGAGAGCGGGGATTATCTGGCGCTGGGACGCAATCTGCCTGTCCTTGCGGCCGGCGATCTGATCGCGTTCATGACCGCTGGTGCCTATGGGGCGGTGCAGTCGGGCACCTATAATTCGCGGCCGCTGATCCCCGAGGTGATGGTGCGCGGCGAGGTCTTCGCGGTTATCCGCGAACGCCCGGAGCTTGACGCGCTGATCGCATCGGAACGCCTGCCCGTCTGGCTCGCGCCATAATTCGGTGGCAATATCGCCGCGCCGCAGGGAGATTTCGCAATTGTGATCGCGGCAAATCACCGCTTGTGTGCTAGTCTGGCGGCGATCCGGCCCCGCGGGCAACGAATGGCGCATGATGAAAAACCTTGAGCGAAAAATCGCACTGACCCGTGCCGTCCTGTTCTGGGAACGGTTATGGCCGGCCCTGCTGACGCCGCTCTGTCTCCTTGGCGTGTTCATTATTCTTGCCCTGGCCGGTGTTTTTGAACTGGCGCCCGGCTGGCTGCATATTGGCCTGCTGGCCCTGCTGGGCGCGGCTTTCGCCTGGTCGCTCGCTCCTCTTGTTGGGGTGCGCGTTCCCGGGCGCGATGCGGCGCTGCGGCGGCTGGATGTTGCAAGCGGCGCGGCCCACCGCCCCGCCAGCACCTATTTCGACACGCTGGAAACGCCCCCCGACGACGAACAGACCCTGGCGCTGTGGACGCTGCACAAAGGCCGCCTGCGGGCGTCGCTGGAGGCGCTGCGCCCCGGGCTGCCGTCGCCCAATCTGCCCGGGCGCGATCCGTTTGCGCTGCGCGCCGGCGTGCTGGTCGCGCTGGTCGCCGCCCTCGCGCTTTCCGGATCGAACAGATTTGAGAGGATCAGGAATGCGTTTGATCCCGGCGCGGCGGCATCGGCACAGACCCTGCGTATCGATGCCTGGGTCACGCCGCCGGCCTATACGGGCCGGCCGCCGGTCTATCTTGCCGGGCGGGAAGGCGAGGCCGGCGTGCCGGGCGCTTCGGCCGCCGGGCGGGAGAGCCGCCAGGTGCCGAAAAACAGCGAACTGACCGTACGCCTGAGCGGCGCCGGCCAGGCGAGGCTGCTGGTCAAGACGCCGCAGGACGACAAACCTGTTGCCATAGAGGCGCTCGCCGCCGGGCAGGCGGGTGACGATGCGAACATGGTCAGGGAATGGCGCGTGACGCTCGGTTCCGATGCCGCGGTCGTCCTGAAGCGGCGCCGCCGGGATGCGGCGAACTGGACGTTCAGGGTTATCGGCGATGGCGCCCCGGAAATCTCCTTTGCCCAGGCGCCCGGCGCCGGCGCCCGCAATGCGCTGACATTTTCCTATCGGGCAAGCGACGATTACGGCGTTGCGCGCGCGGATGCCGAAATCCGCCTTGCCCCGCAGCCGGGAACGTCGCCGGCGCGGGGGGCGGGGCTGAAAATTGCGCCGCCCGATTTCGCCCTGCCGCTGCCGGGCCTTGCGCCGCGCCGTGTCCTGCAGCGGGTTCACCGCGATCTGACCGCCCATCCCTGGGCCGGGCTCAAGGTGACCATGCGCCTGAGCGCCCGCGACCAGGCGGGGCAGACCGCGCGCAGCGAGCCCGTCACGGTGACGCTGCCGGCGCGCCAGTTCACCAAACCGCTGGCCCGGGCCGTCATCGAACAGCGGCGCAAGCTGATCGCGGCGCCCGGTGCGCGCTTGCGCATCGCGATGGCCATCGACGCGCTGACCATGTTTCCCGAAACCTATGTCAAGAAGAGTTCCGTTCATCTTGGTCTGAGAACCGCTTTTTTCCAGCTCACCCGCGCGCAGAGCGAAAGCGATCTTTTGGGTGTCGTCGATCTGTTGTGGGACGTGGCGCTGGATATCGAGGATGGCGATCTGTCGCTTGCCGAGCGTGAACTGCGCGCCGCCCAGGACGCCCTGGCCAAGGCGCTGGCGGAAAATGCATCGCCCGATGAGATCGCCCGGCTCATGAAGGAACTGCGCCAGGCGCTCAGCCGCTATATGCAGGCGCTCATGCGCATGGAGATGCAGCGCCGCGCGCAGGCGCGCGATCAGGACCGCGGCCTTGATCCCAATGCCCGCCAGATCACGCCGCAGGACATTTCGCGGATGATGAGAAGAATCGAGGATCTGGCAAAAAGCGGTGCGCGCGACGCGGCCCGCCAGATGCTGTCGCAATTGCGCGACATTCTGGAAAATCTGCGTGCCGGCATTACCGCCCAGCGCTCCCAGCAGCAGGCCGCCACCTCGAAGATGCTGCAGGAGCTCGGTGGGCTTATCGGCAAGCAGCAGCAATTGATGGACAGGACTTTTCGCGCCGATCGCGGCATGGGCGGACGGGAGGGCGAAGAGAGCCTGAAGGGCGAGGCCGGCAGGAACTTGAGCCTGCAACAGGAGGCCTTGCGCGATCTTTTGCAGCGTATGATGGAGCAGATGAGCAAATCGGGCCTCAAGGCGCCCGGCGCGCTGGGGCGCGCGGGCGAGGCCATGGACGATGCCGCGGGGTCGCTGCGCAAGGGCGCCGGGCGCAACGCGGTGGACGAACAGGGCCGCGCGCTCGACCAGTTGCAGCAGGGCGCCCAGGCGCTGGCCAGACAGATGCTGGAAGGCATGGCCAGGCGCACCGGGCGCGACGGGCGCGGACAGACCGGAATGCGCAACAATTCAGACCCGCTGGGCCGCCCGCAAAAGTCGTCCGGACCCGATTTCGGCCTGACGACCAAGGTTCCCGACCAGATCGATGTTCAACGCGCCCGCCAGATCATGAAGCTGTTGCGCGAACGGCTGGGCGACCGCACCCGCCCGACCATCGAACTGGACTATCTCGAACGTCTGTTGCGGCGGTTTTGAAAAATCAGTGCGGCGTTTCGGCCCGGTCTGGCGCCGTCAGGGCGCGGTGAACCGCGGCCGTGACCGTCTCCAGCGTGAACGGTTTCGACAGCACCTGATCGATCAGTCCCTCAAGGGCGGTTGTGCGGGCGTGGTGTTCACCATAGCCGGTCATCAGCACGACCGGCACATGCGGCCAGTCGCGGGCCGCTTTCAGGGCCAGCGCGATGCCGTCCATGACCGGCATGTCGATATCGGCCAAAACGAGATCGAACCGGTAGAGACCGGACTGCAACGCCTGGGCGGCCTCGCCGCCATCGTGGGTCGTCATGACCTCGTGGCCGTCGTGTTCCAGCACCCGGCGCACGAAATCGCGCAGCGCGCTGTCGTCTTCGGCCAGGAGAATATGCGCCATCGGGCAGGACTTTCCGAAACCGCGCCGGGTCCGCCGGCGTTCAGTTCTTGACGACGCCGACAAAGGGCAGTTCGCGAAAGCGATGCGCCATGTCCATGCCATAGCCCACGACGAACATATCGGGGCATTTGAAGCCGACAAAATCCGCATGGATGTCGGTTGCCCGCTTGCCGGGCTTGTCCAGCAGGACACAGCTTTTGACCGTGCGCGCACCGCGCGCGGCCATCAGATCCTTGGCGAATGCGAGGGTGCGTCCGGATTCCAGAATGTCGTCAATCAGCAGCACATCGCGCCCGGCGACCTGGCTTTCCACGTCGCGCAGAATCTTTACCTCGCCAGACGACGTCGTGCCCTCCCGGTAGCTCGACAGCGAAATGAACTCGACCTCCGGCGACAGCCCCGCCGCATGCATGGAGCGCAGCAGATCGGCCACGAAAATAAAACTGCCCTTGAGCACCGAGACAACCAGCAGATTGGACATCTCGGCCGCCTTGATCTGCGTGCTGATCTCGTGGATCCGTTCGGCGATCTGTTCGGCGGAAAACAGCACCTCCAGGCGTTTTCCGCCAGCCGTCAATTCGGTCATTTTCTTGCAATTCTCTTGGGCGCGTCATCGTTCTTTACGAAGCGTACCATGATTTCGCCCGCTTCGCTTGGCGGAGACGCCAGGCGGGTGACAAATTTGACCGACTGTTGGGGCGCCAGCGGCTGGCCGCTGATCGAGACGCTCCAGGAGTAGATTTCCTGGCGCGATTGATCGCGCAGGCCGAACCGCACGCGGGGAACATGGAGTGGCTCGCCGGTCACATTGACGACTTCGCCACGCACCGACAGAACCGGCAGACCGTTCTCGTAATCGCGCATCGTTGTGATATTGCGCAGTTCCAGCCCTCTGATATTGACCGGCAGGTTGAGTGCTGCATAGAGCCCGGCTGCATTGGGAAACTGGCGCACGATTCCGGTTCGCAGAAAATAGGCGGAGGCGAAAAACACAGCGAGCGAGGCGGCCAGCGCAATCCATCCGTTGCGGTTTTTCCGGCGCAGCCTGTCTTGTTCGGCAAGACGGCGGCGTGCGCGCCGCGAGGCGGCGAGCAGCCGCATGGCCTGGGCGTTTATGTCGTCGTTTTGCGCCGCGCCTTGGCGCGCGCCGGCTTTCGCATTGCCCGCCTCCCCGCCATCGCCGTCCCAGACGAACGCGCATTTGTTGCAGCGCAATTTGCGCCGCCCCTCGCCGAACGCCGCCGCATCAATCTGATATTGTGTGCTACATTGCGGACAGGTAAGAATCATATGTTCACCGTTCAACGGCGCGGGCGAATAGGTTCATGACCCAGACCTGAAAATCACCATGCCCGTCTTGACGGCTTCGCCTGTCGCCAGCAGACAGAAAACTGCACTTTCGGTTAAAACACGGTTAAATGTCGCCCACTGAATGTTGCATTCTGGCCGCCGAGTGAGGTCGAGCATGGTTCGTTTCGAGAATGTCGGTTTGCGCTATGGCATGGGGCCGGAGGTGCTGCGCGACGTGAGTTTCCTGCTCGAGGACGGATCGTTTCATTTTCTGACCGGACCCTCCGGCGCCGGCAAGACCTCCCTGTTGCGGCTGCTGTTTCTGGCGCAGCGGCCCACACGCGGGCTGATATCCCTGTTCGGCCATGATGTCGCCTCCATGCCGCGTTCGCGACTGCCTGCCATTCGCCGGGGCATCGGCGTGGTGTTCCAGGAATTCAAGCTGCTCGATCATCTGACGGTGTTTGACAATGTCGCCCTGCCGCTGCGGGTGCGCGGGATGAGACCCGACATGTTCCGTACCGACGTTGTGGAGCTGCTCGACTGGGTTGGGCTGGGTGAGCGCATCAACGCCTATCCGCCGGTTCTTTCCGGTGGTGAAAAGCAGCGCACCGCCATCGCCCGCGCCGTCGTCGGGCGACCGCGCCTGCTGCTGGCGGATGAACCCACCGGCAATGTGGACCCGCAACTGGGCCGGCGGTTGCTGCGGCTGTTTACCGAACTCAACAAACTGGGTACGACGATCCTGATTGCGACCCACGATTTTCATCTCATGGAACAGTCGAAAGCGCCCAAATTCGTGCTTGAGGACGGCGAGATGACGGCGGTGCCATGACAGTGAACAGTCAGGACAAGAAGCGCGCGGGCGCCCTGGCCGGCAATCTGGCGATGCGGCTGCCGCAGTTGCAGTGGCGCCGCAGAAACGTCGCCATCATGCCCGATGTGGGTGCGGCGGGAAAGCCGCTGATGGTCGTGATATCGGTGATGAGTTTTCTCGCCTGTCTGGCCCTTGGCGGGCTTGTCATCATCAATCGCTCGGTCAATGACTGGACCCGCGACATGGCCAGCCAGGTCACCGTCCAGATCAAGCCGGAGGCGAAAGCCGACAGCGCGAAAAAGGTCGCAACGGCGCTGAGGATCCTGCGCGCGACGCCGGGTGTGACAAACGCTGTGGCGCTCAGCAGAGAAGACAGCCTCAAGCTCCTGGAACCCTGGCTCGGCGCCGGAGCCCTGCTGCAGGAGCTGCCTGTGCCGCTGTTGATCAACGTCACGATCTCGAAACGCCGGCCGCCGGATCTGGCCACCCTGTCGGCGGAACTGACCCGCGCCGTGCCCGGCGCCAGGCTGGATGATCACAACCGCTGGCAAAAGCAGATCCTGCGGGCAACGGGCGCCTTCAGGATATTCGGCTATGGCGTGTTGCTGCTGGTTTCGGCGGCCACCATCGCCATAGTCGTGTTCGCGACCCGGGCGGCCATGTCGAGCAACCGCGATGTCGTCGAGGTGCTTCATTTCGTCGGCGCGCGGGATAATTTCATTGCCGTTCAGGTGCAGCGGCATTTTCTGAGCGTGGCGCTGAAGGCCGGCGTTATCGGCGGGTTTGCGGGATTCCTGACATTTGCGGCCCTGCGCGGGCTGCTGGCCTCCCCGCGCGATGCCGATGGCGGCGTGTCGGCGGGCCAGTTGCTGCTGGGCGCGGCGCAGTTCGGGATCGCGGATTATTCGCTGTTCTTGTTCGTGCCGCTTGCCACCGCGCTCATCAGCGTCGTGACCGCGCGGCTTGCCGTGTTGCGCATTCTGGGCCATGTGCTTTAGGGCGTCTCGATATCCATGCTTGCATGATGCGCGGATTCGAAACAGCATGGCCGTAAACCGCCAACCGGGACAAAGCAACGCTTTGCCATGCGCGAAAACCGGACACGATCCAGGCCTGCCCGATTTGCCAGAGTCTTTGGGCTCGGCCTGGCATTGGCCGCGGTTTTTCTCGCCGGCGGGTTCGTCGCGTTTGTCTTGAGTGTTTCGCGGCAGGTGCCCGGCATGCCCGAAAAGGCCGACGGCATCGTTGCGCTCACCGGCGGCCCGCTGCGCGTGGACGACGCCATGCGACTGCTGGGCGCCGGGCGCGGCGAACGGTTGCTGATATCGGGGGTGAACCGGCGCACCACCCGAAGCCAACTGCGCCGCCGGGCCGGCGCGCTGGGCGCCAAATTCGATTGCTGCGTCGATCTGGGGCGCCAGGCAATGGATACCACCGGCAACGCGCGCGAGGCGGCGATATGGGCGCGGCGCAACGAGTTCCGCTCGCTCATTCTGGTCACCAGCGACTATCACATGCCGCGCAGCCGCCTCGAGCTTCGCCATGTGCTTCCCGATGTCAAGATCACGCCCTTTCCCGTCACCCACCCGGGCGCGCCCGCCGGCGGTTGGTGGAACCGCTCCGGGCGGCTTCGCCTGCTGGCGGGGGAATATGTCAAATTCCTCGAAGCCGCGCTGAGAACACGCACCTCGGCGCAGCCGCGCTTTGAGGCGAGAAACTGATCCGCGGGCGCCACAGGGGAGGGCTTGACATGACAGGGCGGGGGGTCTGGCCGCACAAGGCGGGCGCCGGCAGGCTGCGCGGCGTTGTTTTCAACATCGCGTTCTATCTCAATCTTGCGGCCTTCCTGCTGGTGGGGCTGCCCTTGCTGGCGGGCCCGCGCAAATGGGCCATTGCGGCCCTGCTGGCCTGGTGCCGCAGCTCGCTCTGGCTGCTGCGGGTGATCGTGGGGCTCGATGTCGATTTCCGGGGGCGCGAAAACATTCCCCCCGGAGCGCTGCTGGTCGCCTGCAAGCACCAGTCCTTGTGGGAAACCTTCGCGGTACTGACTCTGTTCGACGATCCGGCGACCGTCCAGAAACGCGAATTGTTCTGGATCCCCGTGCACGGCTGGTTTTCGCACAAGTTCAAGATGGTGCCGGTCAATCGCGGCGGCGGGCGGCGCGTCGTGGAACGCCTGGTTGCCGCGGCGAGGGAACGCCTCGCCGCGGGCCGGCAGATCATCGTGTTTCCCGAAGGCACCCGCCGCCCGGTCGGCGCCGAGCCGCAATATAAACGCGGGATCGGCGCGCTTTATACGGCGCTCAATGTGCCCTGCCTGCCCATCGCGCTGAATTCGGGCCTGTACTGGCCCCGGCGCAGCGCCATCCGCAAACCCGGTACGGTGCTGGTCGAAATCCTGGAGCCGATACCGCCCGGGCTCGAACAGTCAGCCTTCATGAAACGCCTCGAAGAGGCGCTTGAGACCGCCAGCACGCGGCTTCTGGAAGAAGCGGGATACAAACCCGGCGGCGGCAACCGGACGCCCCCCGAAGCGGGCGGTACATAACAGGAACATTGATTGACCCTGGCGCCCGTATCCCGCTATCATCGCGGGGCGCCGGACCACCCAAGCGAGACCGCCCGCACGATGCCCGCCAAGCCCACCGTCCCGGATAACACGTTGTCGCGCGACATCTGGGATATGAAATACCGTCTCAGGGACGCCGGCGGCGATGTTGTCGACAAAACCGTTGAGGACACCTGGCGGCGGGTAGCCGGCGCGCTGGCCGCGCCCGAATTGCCCGGCGAACGGTCCCGCTGGCAGCGGCGGTTTTACGCCGCCATGAAAGACTACCGGTTTCTGCCGGGCGGGCGCATTCTCGCCGGGGCGGGGGCGCAGCGCCGGGTCACCTTGTTCAATTGTTTTGTCATGGGCGGACTGTCCGATGACATGACGGGCATTTTCGACGCCCTGAAGGAAGCCGCGCTGACCTTGCAGCAGGGGGGCGGCATCGGCCAGGACTTTTCGAGCCTGCGTCCGGCCGGCGCACCGGTCAAGGGCGTGGGCGCGGATGCGTCCGGCCCGGTCAGTTTCATGGATATCTGGGATGCCATGTGCCGCACCATCATGTCAGCGGGCTCGCGGCGCGGCGCCATGATGGCGACCCTGGCCTGCGATCACCCGGACATCGAAGCCTTTATCGAGGCCAAGCGCGACAAGGCCCGCCTGCGCATGTTCAACCTGTCGGTGCTGGTGAGCGACGCCTTTCTGGAGGCGGTGCGGGCCAATGCCGACTGGCCGCTCAAATTCGCCGGCAGGATCCATCGCACCGTCAACGCGCGCATGTTGTGGGAGCGCATCATGCGCTCGGCCTATGACTATGCCGAACCCGGGGTGATCTTTATCGACCGGGTCAATGCGCGCAACAATCTCAACTACTGCGAGACCATCAACGCCACCAATCCGTGCGGCGAACAGCCGCTGCCGCCCTATGGGGCCTGTCTGCTGGGCTCGATCAATCTGGCCGCCCTTGTCACCAGCCCGTTCACCGACAAGGCGGCGCTCGATCTTGGCGCCTTGCGCAAACTGGTTGGCGATGCGGTGCGCGCATTGGACAATGTGATCGATATCTCGCGCTATCCGCTGGCGGCGCAGAAACACGAAGCCCATGCCAAACGGCGCATCGGCCTGGGGCTGACCGGCCTTGGCGATGCGCTCATATTGTGCCGCGAGCGCTATGGCAGCGAGAGCGCCGCGGCGCTGGCGGCGGGCTGGATGCGCGAGATCCAGCATGCGG
Source organism: Hyphomicrobiales bacterium (assembly GCA_027058735.1). Lineage (GTDB taxonomy): Bacteria > Pseudomonadota > Alphaproteobacteria > Rhizobiales > JALURZ01 > JALURZ01. The sequence goes on from JALURZ010000111.1 coordinate 23,423, forward strand.
CCTATGTCACCAGTGCGGCGCTTGCGGACGAAAAGGGCGCTTTTGCGCTGTTTGACCGCGATGCGCTGCTGGCTTCGCCGGGCATTGCCGGACTGCCGGCGAAACTGCGCGCGCGGATTGCGAAATCCGGGCTGCGCAATGCGCTGCTCACCACGATCGCGCCCACCGGCACGATTTCGCTGTTCGCCGGCAATGTTTCAAGCGGCATCGAGCCGGTGTTCGCGAACTCCTATGAACGCACGATTTTGATGCCCGATGGCGGCAGATGCTCTGAAACCGTGACCGATTTCGCCTATCGGCGCTATCTGGAGACGTTCGGCGCGGATGCACCCCTGCCGGACTATTTCGTCACCGCCCAGACCCTGAAGCCGGGCGACCATCTGCGCATGCAGGGCGCGCTGCAGCCCTATGTGGACAGCGCCATATCCAAGACCATCAACTGCCCGGCGGATATTTCGTTTGAGGATTTCACATCGATCTATCTCGATGCCTATGATCTCGGCCTCAAGGGCTGCACCGCGTTCCGCCCCAACGAGGTGACCGGCGCGGTGCTGAGCGCGCAATCGGAACAGGGCGGCGGATCGGCGCAGGAAAGCCTGGCGCTTGCCGCACCGGCGCCCCCGGCGTCCAGCGGCGATGTGGTCTATATGAAACAGCCGCTGGAGCGCCACGCCACCCTGCCCGGTTTCACCTACAAGATCCGCTGGCCGGATTCGAGCCACGCCATATACATCACCCTCAACGACATCATCCAGGACGGCCACCGCCGCCCCTTCGAGATTTTCATCAACTCCAAGAACATGGAACACTACGCCTGGACCGTGGCGCTGACACGCATGATTTCGGCGGTGTTCCGGCGTGGCGGGGATGTCAGTTTTGTCGTGGAGGAACTCAAGGCCGTGTTCGATCCGCGCGGGGGGCAATGGATGGACGGGCGCTATGTGCCAAGCCTGCTGGCGGCGATCGGCGATGTGGTCGAGCGCCACATGATCGACACCGGGTTTCTGGCCGAACCGGGCTCGCGCGGCGACAGCAGCGGCGATCTGCAACGGCTCGCCGGGCAGGGGGCGCTCAAATACTGCCCCAAATGCGATGCCCGCGCGCTGGTGTTCCAGGAAGGGTGCCACACCTGTCTTTCCTGCGGCTATTCCAAATGCAGTTGAGCGGGTGCGCGCGAATTGAAGGCGGTTGACGGAACAGACTGAATGTTCTATGTTTGTTCTCATGCTTGATGATCCCGCCCGAAGCCGAAACTATCCCTGCCTGGTGACCAACGGAACGCCGGTCAGCCGGCGGTTCCACTATTGGACCGGCGCGTCCGGCGCCCGTTATCTCCATTCCGTGTTCGCGATCGAGGAGACGCCGGTGTTTGACCGCGCGGTTTTTGTGATCGCCAGGCGGATTGATGCGGACCGTCACGATGCGCTGGCCGTGGGGCGGTTCGGGGAGGGGGCACCGGCGGGATATGACGCCGGTCTGCTGGCCCGGCTTGCCCGCGAGGGCGCTGATGAAGTGCATCTTCATCTGCTGGCTGACAGCGACTGGGAGGCGGCGCGGATCGTTGCGGATCTGGCGGCGGGTCAGGACTGCGCGGAATTTGTTGCCGCGGGCTGTATTCTGTAACACACTTCAGGCCTGTTCCGGCGCGGGCCGGAGCGGCGGCTGCGCGTTTGTCGCAGCACTGTTCGCCTGGCCCGCGCGCTTAAAAAAAAACGCCCGCGTGCGTGTGAAAATGAGGGTGGCATTTTGCGGGGATATTTCGCCATCGGGGCCGAACGGATCTCCAAACCGCTCAATCTGGGCAATCTGATTCGCTCCGCCCATGCGTTCGGCGCCAGTTTCGTGTTCACGGTCGATGCCCACCACAAGATCGCCGCGTCCGTGTCCGATACCTCGCACACGCCGGAACATGTGCCCTATTTTCCCTGGGCCGATGCCGGCCAGATGCACCTGCCCGACGGCTGCCTGCTGGTTGGCATCGAGCTGATCGATGGCGCGATCGACCTTCCGGCGTTTCATCATCCACCGCGCGCGGCCTACATCCTGGGGCCTGAACGCGGCGAATTGTCCCAAGATATGCTGAGGCGCTGCGACCATGTGATCGCGATCCCGACGCGCTTTTCCATCAATATGGCGGTGGCGGGCGCCATCGTCATGTATGACCGGGTCCGCACGTTGGGATGGTTTCCGCCGCGCCCGCTCGTTCCCGGCGGGCAGAGCGCCGGCAGGCCGGTTCCGGCGTCCCATGGGGCGGGGAACGGACCCTGAGCCTCGTTGCGGGGGCAGGCCGGTGCGGTGCCCTTGAAACTTCGGGGCGTCAAACCCAGTTCGTTTGTTGCCGCCAGGCTCAGCGACGCCGGCTGCAAAACGACTGCGGGAAACGATAAATTTGATGTTTCATCTTGAACAATATATTCACTATGGCATCCTGTCGTCCGGGGGCCACTAGAATGAAGAAATTGCGCATCATTTCGGGTTTGGCGCAGGGCGGCGGCTTGGCGCTGGCCCTGCTTGGCGCGCTGGCCGGGCCGGCGGCCGGCCAGGCCAAGCCGGAATTGCTCGGCACCTATGCGGACTGGGATGCCTATATCCTGCAGGGATCGAAAGGGCCGGTGTGCTATGTCAGCTCACAGCCGGTCTCAACGGTGATGAGCCGCAAGGCGGCGAGACGCGGTCCGGCCTATCTGCTGATCACGTTCCGCCCGAAAGCCAACGTGGCCAACGAAGTCAGCGTCCTCACGGGCTATCCGTACCGCAAGGACAGCATCGTGGAAGCGACCATCGACAAGACGAAATTCGAAATGTATACCGTTGCCGACAGCGCCTGGGTGCAGAAGCGCAGCGATGAAAGAAGAATGGTGCAGGCGATGAGGAAGGGCAGCACGCTGATTATCAAGGGCGTATCAGGCCGCGGCACCAGGACCACCGATACCTATTCTCTCGATGGTATCAGCGCAGCCCTCGATGAACTGCAGAAAAACTGCAAGTGATCATCGCCGGTCCGGACGGCGGGAGCGGTCCGGCGTGACGTGAATTTGAAAATAAAGCACGCGCAGATGGCTGAACCGACCGACCCCGCCGCCACGGCTTCAGCGCGTGCGCCGCAGGCCGCAAGGCAACCGCTTGCCGGTCTGGATCGCGGCGAACTGGGGGCCTTTCTGGGCCGGCTCGGCGTTGCGGAAAAGGCGGCCCCCATGCGGGCCAACCAGATCTGGAACTGGCTTTATGCGCGCGGCGCGCGTGATTTCGGCGCCATGACCACCCTGTCGAAAGATCTGCGCGAAGCGCTCGCCCAGCGCGCCAGCCTGCGCCGCCCGGAAATTATGCGCGAACGCCAATCGAGCGACGGCACGCGCAAGTGGCTGCTGCGCCTCGACCCGGAAGAAGCCGGGCGAAAGCCCGCTGAAATCGAAACAGTCTATATTCCCGAGGAAGATCGCGGCACTTTGTGCATATCAAGCCAGGTCGGCTGCACCCTGACCTGCAGTTTCTGCCACACCGGCACCCAGCGCCTGGTGCGCAACCTGAGCGCCGGTGAAATTCTGGCCCAGATCCTGGTGGCCCGCGATGCGCTGGGGGAATGGCCGCACGCTTCGCCCACGCCAGACCGGGCCGGCGCGCCCCGGCGCAGGATCACCAATGTCGTGGTGATGGGCATGGGTGAGCCTTTGTATAATTTCGACAACGTCAAGAAAGCGCTGCTGATCGCGTCCGACGATGCCGGGCTGGCGATTTCGAAACGCCGGATCACCCTGTCCACCAGTGGCGTGGTGCCGATGATGCGGCGCTGCGGCGAGGAAATCGGCGTGATGCTCGCGGTTTCCCTGCATGGGGTGAGGGATGAGGTGCGCGACCGGCTGGTGCCGATCAACCGCAAATTTCCCATTGCCCGGCTGATGGAGGCCTGCCGCACCTATCCCCGGGTCTCCAACACGCGGCGCATTACCTTTGAATATGTCATGCTGCGCGACATCAATGACACAGCCGATGACGCGCGCGCGCTGGTTGGCCTGCTTGCCGGCATTCCCGCCAAGATCAACCTGATCCCGTTCAATCCGTGGCCCGGATCGCCCTATGAATGCTCGCCCTGGGAGCGCATCGAACGGTTTGCCGAAATCGTCAACCGGGCGGGCTATGCAAGCCCCATCCGCGCGCCGCGCGGCCGCGATATCATGGCGGCCTGCGGCCAGTTGAAATCCCGGTCCAGGCGCGTCCGCGCACCCGAAGCAGCGCCGGGCGAGCCGGACGCCCGGAACCCGGTTCGCGGTCAGCGCCTCAACCCAGCTCGCCGATGAGCCCCAGCATGCGGGCGATATCGCCCTTGCGCGACAGCCGGTGATCGCCATCGCCGATAAGGGTGAGCGCCGCGCCGGCGCCTGTCAGCCGGTCCATCACCGCAAGCGCGTGGCGCCAGGGCACGTCCGGGTCGTTCATGCCCTGCATGATGCGCACCGGGCAGCCGGCATCGATGGGCGCATCGAGCAGCAGATGATCGCGGCCCTCTTCTATAAACGCCCCGGTGATGGGATAGTGGCCATCGCCATAGGCGGACGGGCGCATATAGACCCCGGTCTCCTTGATCTGCGCGCGCGCCGCATCGCCGATCGCGTTCCAGACCAGCCGCTCGGTCATGTCGACCGCCGGGGCGATCAGCACCAGGCCCTGAATGCGGCTTTCGCCGCGCCAGCGGTGTTCGCGGGCCAGCAAAAGCGCCAGCCATCCCCCCATGCTCGAGCCGACGAGGATTTGCGGCCCCTCGGTCAGGCGATCGAGAACCAGGCGGGCTTCCCCCAGCCATTTGCCGATCGTGCCGTCGCCAAAATCGCCGCCCGAGCGCCCGTGGCCCGAATAATCGAACCGCACGCAGGACCGCCCCTGGCGCGCCGCCCACCGGTCGAGCGCCGCCGCCTTGGCGCCGTCCATTGACGACTTGAAGCCGCCAAGCCAGACGACGCCTGCCCGGCGCGTGCCGGGGGCGGCGGCACGCGCTTCACAGGCGATCCGTTCGCCGGAAGCATTGATGAGCGGTTTGCGGGTCATGACACAGGCCGGGTTGAGGCGAATTGCCGCATCTTTCAGGCAGCACGGTGCGGTGCGCCGGTTTTTCGCGCGCGGCCCTATAAGCGCCCTTATTTCTTGACTTCTATACGGTTCTTAACGACTTTATGCCATATGTGGCCGGCGGGCGTGGCGGGCCGGATTGGGCTTCACGCGCGCCAGGCTTGGACCAACAGGAAAAACAGCAAGAGGAGTAACAAAAAATCGGACGCAGACCAATGCGCGCCATGCCGGCCCCGAAAGGCCCGCGCGCCAATGAGTTGATTGACGAGCCCGTTGTGGTCGTCATTGATGCAGAGGGAACCAATCTTGGAGAAATGAGCATAGACGACGCGCTGGAGGCGGCGCTCGACGCCGGGCTCGATCTGGTGGAGGTTTCGCCCAACATGAAGCCGCCTGTATGCAAGATCCTCGACTACGGCAAGTACAAGTATCAGGCACAAAAGAAGGCCAACGAGGCCCGCAAGAAGCAGAAGACGGTCGATGTCAAGGAAATCAAGATGCGGCCGAATATAGACACCCACGATTACGATGTGAAAATGCGCGCCATAAAGCGTTTTTTCGAGGACGGCGACAAGGTCAAGGTGACCTTGCGGTTCCGCGGCCGCGAAATGGCGCATCAGGACCTCGGCGCCAAGCTGCTGCAGAAAGTGCGCGCGGAGACCGAAGGCATTGCCAAGGTCGAATCCCATCCGAAAATCGAAGGCCGTCTCATGGTCATGGTGCTGGCGCCTCTGTAATTCGTGATCCGCAGGCCGGGCGCGCTATCGCCCCACGAGGAACACGCCACGTGAAACGACGAAACCTGATCCTCGCCGGCGTTCTTGCCGCGGTGCTCGTGGCCGCCGGGGTGCTGGCCTTTTATTTGTACGAGCGGCCTTCGGGCCTCGTAACCGTCCACCCCTACCGGGGTGTCGCGGTCGAGGCGGTCTATGCCACAGGCACGGTTGAGAGCGTTGGATCGATTGATGTCGCGCCGCTTGTGTCCGGCCATCTGGTCGAGGTTGTGAAAAAGGAAGGCGAACGGGTCGCGAAGGGCGATGTGCTGGCGCGCCTTGACGATCGCGAGGAACGCGCACGGGTGGGCGAACTGCAAGCCAAGGCGTCATATTATGCCGCCGAAGCCGAGCGGCGCGCGGTCCTGTTCAAACAAGGCACAATTGCCGCCAGCGCCCGCGACCGGGCGATATTCGAGCGCGATGCATCGCGCAATGCGCTGGAGGCGGCGCGCGCGCGGCTTGCCGATCATGTGCTGCGCGCGCCGATCGATGGAATCGTGCTGCGGCGCGATGGCGATGTGGGCGATCTGGTGGCCGCGGGCAAGGTGATCTTCACGGTCGGCAAACTGTCGAGGCTGCGGGTCACGGCCGATGTCGATGAAGCCGATATCCTGCGTATCGCGCCGGACCAGCGCGCGGTGATCCGCGCCGATGCGCTGCCCGATCAGGTGCTTGAGGGCAAGGTGAGCGAGATCACGCCGCTCGGCGATCCGGTCGCGCGCAGTTACCGGGTACGCGTCGTGCTGCCGCAAAAGACCAAACTTCTGGCCGGCATGACGGTCGAGGTGAACATCATCGTGCGCGAGGACAAGAGTGCCCTGCTCGTGCCGCAACAGGCCCTGGACGGCAGGGCGGTCTGGGTCGTGCGCCAGGGACGGGTCCATCGCCAGGCCATCGAGACCGGGACGGTCGGCAACGGGGCGGCCGAAATTCTGGACGGCCTCGGTGAGAACGATGTCGTTGTCCTGACCCGGCCAAAGCGGCTGCGCGAAGGCATGGCGCTGCGCAACATCATCGCCGAATAAGGTTGCGGCCGGCATGACTTCATTGGGTGTCAATCTGCGCATTGCCCTGGTGCACCTGCTGACCCGGCGGCGCCAGTCGGTGGTCTCGATCGGCGGCGTGGCGCTTGGTGTCGGGTTTCTGATCGCTGTTTCAGGCATGTTGCGCGGATCGGATGCGGATTTCATCGACCGGCTGGTCAATTCAACGCCCCATATCGTCATCAAGGATGAGTTTCGCACGCCCAGGCGCCAGCCGGTGTTCTCCGCCTACAAGGATGGCGCGATATCCCTGAAACGTCTTAAACCGCGCGATGAAGTACGCGGTATCAAGGACTACAAGGGCAAAATAGCTGCCCTTGAGCGCAATCCGGGGGTCGTGGCGGCGCCTGCCCTGACCGGCCAGGCGATCCTGCGCTATGGCAGCAAGGAGCGCGGGGTCTCCGTCACCGGCATTGACGCCACCCGCGAACTGGTCATCACCACCCTGCAAAACGATATGATCGCCGGCAGCCTGCTGGCCCTCAAGACGGAGCGCAACGCGGCGGCCATCGGCGCGCAGCTTGCCGGAAAACTGGGCCTCACCCTCGGCAATGTCGCCACCGTGGTTTCCACCAAGGGGCTGGTTCTCAAGAAAAAGATCGTCGCCATTTTCCGCACTGGCGTCATTGCGGTTGACGAACAAAGTGTCTTCGTTCCGCTGAAAGACGCCCAGGTTTTGTTCCAGCGTCCCAATATCGCGAACCGGATCCGGGTCCACCTTGCCGATTACACGACGGCGCTGACCACCGCTCAGGGCTATGAGGAGCGCTGGCGGTATTTCTCGGAGTCCTGGCAGGAAGCCAATGAAAATTTCCTGAATCTGCTGGTGGTGCGCCGTGGCATTTTGTTCTCGATTGTCGGTGCCGTGGTCATTGTCGCGACATTCGGCATCTACAATATCATTTCCACCAATGTGCTGGAAAAATCCCGTGACATCGCGATCCTGAAATCCATGGGCTTCGAGGCCGCCGATATCCTGAGGATTTTCGTCTTTCAGGGGATTTTGATGGGCCTTGTGGGCAC
>JALURZ010000112.1:0-5191 GCA_027058735.1 Hyphomicrobiales bacterium
GCCCCATGGCCGTCGAGCTTCAGCACCTGACGCCCCGGATCATGGAGCGGATCAACGGCTATTACGGGTATCACGCCATTGGCTCGGTCAAAATCATCCAGGGCCCGCTGCCGCGCTGGCGCCAGCCCGCACGGCGCAAACCCGCCATTCTGGACGCCCGCTCGGCGGCCATTCTGGCGCAAACCACGGCCGCGCTCGAGCCGGGCCCCCTGCGCGACGCCCTCGCCAGGCTCGGCCGGGGTGTTCTGTCGCGAAAAACCTAGGCAGCGCGGCACAATTTGGCCGTATTTCGCCAGCCAAGGTTACCATTGAGCCGACGGCTGCAAGCCGCTATAGTCAATCAACATCTGGTAGGTGAGGGTATGTCGTGAAACCAAATAGAGAGCTGAAAATGTCCGGGCCGCTTCCAACGCGGCGAGGTCTGCTGGCCGGCGGCGGCGCCGTTGCGGGATTGCTGGTCGCACCCACCGGTCTGCCGGGCCTTGGCAGCATGCCGGCGCGGGCGGATGCGGACATGCAGGAACTGCTGAAGCCCGGCCCGCTCGGCGAAATCGAACTGGGCAAAAAGGATGCGCCGGTCGTCATCATCGAATATGCCTCGATGACCTGTCCCCATTGCGCCAATTTTCACATCAATATTTATCCCGAACTCAAGCGTAAACATGTCGATACCGGCAACGCGCGGCTTCTGTTTCGCGAATATCCTCTCGATCAACTCGCTCTGGCCGCGGCGATGATCGCGCGCTGCGTGGAGCCCAGCAAATTCTTTCCCATGATGGATATAATGTTCGCGCGCCAGAAACAGTGGTCAACAAGCAGCGACCCGGCCGGAGCGTTGCTCAAGATCGCACGGCTGGCCGGCATGTCCAAGGCCGATTTTCAAAAATGCCTGGCCAACGAAGATGTCGCCAGGGGCATTCTGGCGGTCAAGGAACGCGCCAGTTCGAAATTCGGCGTGCGTTCCACCCCGAGCTTTTTCGTCAATCACGATCTCCTGCGCGGGGTCAGGCCGATCGAGGAATTTGACAAATTGATCGCACCTCACATAAGCGGATGATCGCAACGACGGCGCGCAGGGGCCCCGAGGTCCGGCCCCTGCGGCGTTGAGCCGCAAACGAGACGGTTAAAGAAGGCAACACCAACGTGCGGTTTGAACGTCTTCGGCTGACGGGATTCAAGTCCTTTGTCGACCCGGCGGATCTGGTGATATCGCCGGGTCTGACCGGGATTGTGGGGCCGAATGGCTGCGGCAAGTCGAACCTGCTGGAAGCGATCCGCTGGGTGATGGGCGAAAGCTCCTATAAATCCATGCGCGCATCGGGCATGGACGATGTCATATTTTCCGGCACCCGCTCGCGCCCCGGACGCAACAGGGCCGAGGTGATCCTGCATCTCGACAATGCGGCGCGCACCGCGCCGGCAGCCTTCAATGACACCGACAGAATAGAAATATCGCGGCGGATCGATCGCGAAGCGGGATCCACCTATCGCATCAACGGCAAGGAGGCGCGTGCGCGCGACGTGCAACTGCTGTTCGCCGACGCCTCGACCGGCGCGCGCTCGCCCTCGCTGGTGCGCCAGGGGCAGATATCGGAGCTGATATCGGCCAAACCACAGGCGCGCCGCCGCATCCTGGAGGAGGCCGCCGGCATCGCCGGGCTGCATGCGCGCCGCCACGAGGCTGAATTGCGCCTGCGCGCAGCGGAAGCCAACCTGACCCGTCTCGACGATGTGATCGGCGAACTGGAGACCCGGCTTTCGGGCCTGAAGCGCCAGGCCCGCCAGGCGAAACGCTACACCGCGCTGAGCGGTGAAATCCGCAACGCGGAAGCCACCCGGCTGTACCTGCGCTGGCGCGAGGCCGCGGATGCGGTCGAGGCCGAGGAACGGGATTTCTCGCGGCTCCATGACACAATCCGCGAGCAGACCCGGCTGCTGGCCGAGGCGACGCGGACGCAGACCGAAATCGCGGCCACCCTGCCGGGCCTGCGCGAGGCCGAGGCCTCGGCCGCCGCCGCCCTGCAACGGCTCACCGTGGAGCGCGACGGCCTGGACGCGGAAATCCGGCGTGCCCATGGCCGCAGCGAAGAACTGAAAACCCGCATTGAGCAGATTGAGGCCGATCTTGCGCGCGAGCGCGAAACCCTGAACGAGACCGGGCGCGTGCTTGAAAATCTGGATGCGGAAGACCGTGAGCTTGCGGACTCGCTCAAGCATCATGAGCGCACGCTCAGCGAGGCGGAAGCCGGCCGCAAACAGGCCGCGGCCGCGCTCAGCGAGGCGGAGGCCACCCTCGACCGGGCGGCCCAGGCGGCCGCGCGGGTGCGCGCGCAGCGCGGCGAACTGGAAAAATCCCTCGCCCATCATGAACGCCACATCGAGCAGCTTGGCAGTGAACTGGCCAGCGTGACGGCAGAGCTTTCCCGACACGAATCCGGGCAGGAAGCCGACAACGAGACCACCGTTCTGAACGAGGCCGTCAAGGCTGCGGCCGCCAGGCTGGAGGCGGTGGAAAAAACGGCAATCGACGCCGAGGCCGAACTCGCCCGGCGCCGCGACGAGGAGGCTGAACACCGCGCCCTCTTCACTGCGGCGGAGCGCGACGTCCAGAAACTGCGAACGGAAATCGACACCCTGCGCAACGTGCTCAAGGTAAGTGACGACGATTTGTGGCCACCGCTGATCGATGCGGTTGAGGTCGATCCGGGCTATGAATCCGCCCTTGGCGCGGCACTTGGCGATGAACTTGACGCATCGACCGACACCGGGGCGCCGGCGCACTGGAAAACCCTGGATCCGGTGGAGGCGCAGCCATTGCCGGAGGGGATCAGACCGCTGTCGGATTTCGTTCGCGCGCCTGACGCGTTGCACCGCCGTCTTGGCCAGATCGGAATCGCCGACCCGCAGCGCGCGTCCGCCCTGCAGCCGCGCCTGGCGCAGGGCCAGAGACTGGTCTCCCTTGAGGGCGCCCTGTGGCGCTGGGACGGCTATACCCAGTCCGCCGATGCGCCCGGGGCGGCAGGGCGGCGGCTTGCGCAACGCAACCGGCTGGCCGAACTGGAGGGCCAGGCCAAAGGCGCGGAGGAAACGGCACGGCAGGCGAAAACGGCTTTCGAAAAGACCGTCGCGGATGTACGCGCCGCCGAGGAGCGGGCGGTGAAGTCGCGTGAAGAGTGGCGCCGGATCAACCATGCCCTGGGATCGGCGCGCGATGCGCTTTCCGCGCGCGAGCGCGAGGCCAGCGATGCGGTGAGCCGGATCGGCGCGCTGCGCGAGGCGCGCGGGCGGCTTGAGCGCGAAATCGCCCGGGCCAGAACCGAATTGCAGGCCTCCCGCAGCGCCCTTGAACAAGCCGACGCGCCAGCAGCGCTTGAGCGGGAACTGGAGAGCCTGCGCGAGGGGGCCGCCGGGCGGCGCGCCGAGGCCGCGCGCGCGCAGGCAACCCTTGAAAGCGTGTTCCGCGACGCCGAAACCCGCCAGGCGCGGCAAAAGGCGATTGCCGCGGAGCGCCGGATCTGGACGGCGCGCAGCGAACGCGCCACGGCGCAGATCGAGACCCTGGACACGCGCCACGGGGCCGCGCGCGAGGAACTCGCCCAGGCAAGGGACATTCCCGGCACGATCGAAGACAAGCGCGCGCAATTGGCCGATGCCCTGTCGAAAGCCGGGCAGGCGCGCAACCGGGCCGCCGACGCGCTGGCCGAGGCGGAAAACCGCCTGGCGCAATGCGACAAGGATACCAAGGCCAAACAGGATATGCTGGCGCAGACCCGCGAGCAGGGCGCGCGCAGCGAAGCACGCCTGGAAGCCGCGCGCGAGCGCCAGCGGGAACTCGGCGCCCAGATCGCCGGTGCGCTGGAGTGCACGCCCGATCAGGTGGTTGAAAAAATCGGCCTCGCCTCGAGCGACAAGCTGCCCGGCATCGAACAGGCCGAGCGCACCCTGGAGCGGCTGAACGCGGAACGCGATCGCCTCGGCGGCGTCAATCTGGGCGCGGAACGCGAAGTGAGCGAACTGAGCGAAAGGCTGGCGGTGATGGTCGCGGAGCGGGACGACCTGATTGGCGCGATCAGCCGCTTCCGCAAAGGCATTTCGAGCCTGAACAAGGAAGGCCGCCAGCGGCTTCTGGATGCGTTCGAAAAGGTCAATGTCAATTTCGAAAAACTGTTCACCACCCTGTTCGGCGGCGGCAAGGCGAAACTTGAACTGACCGAGTCCGATGATCCCCTCGAAGCGGGCCTTGAAATCATGGCCCGCCCGCCGGGCAAGCGCCTGCAGGTGATATCGCTGCTGTCGGGCGGCGAGAAAGCGCTGACCGCCATTGCCCTGGTATTTGCCATTTTCCTCACCAACCCCTCGCCCATCTGCGTGCTTGACGAGGTCGATGCCCCGCTCGACGACGCCAATGTCCACAGGTTTTGCGACATGCTCGACGACATGTCCGCGGCGACCGACACACGGTTCCTGATTATCACCCACCACCCCTATACGATGGCGCGCATGGACCGGCTGTTCGGCGTCACCATGGGCGAGCGCGGGGTCAGCCAGCTTGTCTCCGTTGACCTCGGTACCGCGCGCGAATACCGCAAGAGCGCGTGATCGGCCGCGCCCGATACGCGGGGGCTGCCTCCCCGTATTGCCGCAGGATCGGGCAACCGGAAATTGCATGCAGTAATTGTCGTTGTTTTTCAATATCTTAATCGAATGCCGCCTGTATTGACAGAGGATTTGGGCCGCACTATGGTGCGCCCCTTGACGCGGACTTGCAGCCCGGTTTCGGCTCCGCTGTTCGCAAGGAGCGAAAAATATGGTCAGGGACCGCGAACCAAAGCGGCCCGAAGCGGTTGGGGAGTTCGGCAAACGGCTGCGCGACGCGCGTGCGCAATTGGAGGAAAAAGACCAGGCATCCACCTCCCGCAGCGGTGCCATGGGCATGGCGTTGCGGATCACCAGTGAATTGGTTGTTGCCGTCGTGGTGGGAACCGGAATAGGGTGGGCGCTGGACCGATGGCTTGGGACAATGCCGCTGTTTTTGCTGGTATTTTTTGGACTTGGCACGGCTGCCGGCATCAACAATGTAGTGCGCAGCGCCCGCGCGATGCACAAGCCCGGCGACACGCCGGGGACTTGAGGGATTGAGGGGCCGGCGCGCGGTGTTTTCGCCGCGCGGACCGTGACCGAACCGGGGGAT
>JALURZ010000112.1:5201-12651 GCA_027058735.1 Hyphomicrobiales bacterium
GTCTGCAGACGCGGCAAAACCGGCCCAGAGCGACGGTTTCACCATCGATCCGATGAAGCAGTTCGACATTGAACGGCTGGTGCCGATGGAAATCGGCGGCGTCGATGTGTCGTTCACCAATTCGGCCCTGTGGATGGTGATCGCGGCGGGGGTCGTCTGCGCATTTCTGTTTTCGGGATCGAAGAAGCTGGTGCCCGGCCGGCTCCAGTCGCTCGGCGAACTGGCCTATGAATTCGTATCCAACATGCTGCGCGATATCGTGGGCGAAAAGGGGCGCCCCTTCTTCCCGTTCATCTTCACCCTGTTCATGTTCATCCTGACCGCGAACATGCTCGGCATGGTGCCCGGGTCCTTTACGGTCACCAGCCACATCATCGTCACCCTTGGCCTGGCGCTCGTTGTTTTCATCGGTTCCACGATTGTCGGTTTCGCCAAGAACGGCGTGGGCTACCTGAAAATGTTCGTCCCCAGCGGCGTGCCCGTCGCCATGGTGCCGCTGCTGACGGTCATCGAGGTCATTTCCTATTTCACCCGTCCCGTGTCCCTGTCGGTGCGCCTGTTCGCCAACATGATGGCGGGGCACACCATGCTCAAGGTTTTCGCCAGCTTTGTGGTGGCGCTCGGCATTCTGGGGGGCTGGGCGCCGCTGGCCTTCATGGTCGCGTTCACCGGGCTGGAGATCCTGGTCGCGTTCCTGCAGGCTTATGTGTTCGCGGTCCTGTCCTGCATTTACCTGAACGATGCGGTGAACATGCACCACTGAAGCCACGTCAGTTCTCAACCCACATGAAACCCAAAAAACCCAAGGAGACTCTCAATCATGGAACCAGAAGCAGCAAAATTGATCGGTGCGGGCCTCGCGGCGATCGCGCTTGCGGGCGCGGGCGTCGGCATCGGCCATATCTTCGGCAATTATCTGGCGGGCGCCCTGCGCAATCCGGCCGCCGCGCAGAGCCAGTTCGCCAACCTGCTTTTGGGTTTTGCGCTGGCCGAGGCAACCGGCCTGTTCGGTCTGGTTGTCGCCTTCATCATCCTGTTCGTGTTTTAACCGGGCCGGGCGTGCCCGCCGGCCCTGTTTGAGGGGCCGGCAAGACGCATCTCCGGAGGGAACCACCCATGCCGCAGCTCGATCCGGCCACCTTCGCGCCACAGCTCATCTGGCTGGCGATTGTTTTTACCGGTCTGTATTTCGCGATGTCGCGCCTGGCGCTGCCGCGTATCGGCGGCGTTATTGAACAGCGGCGCGACCGGATCGCCAGCGATCTCGACGAGGCGGCCCGCCTGAAGGAGCAGACCGAAAAAGCCATCGCGGACTATGAAACCGCGCTGGCGGAGGCTCGCGCGCGGGCCCATGTCATTGCGCAGCAGACGCGCGATGACATGAAGGAGGCGGGCGAGCGCGAACGCGCCAGGCTGGACAGGGAACTCGGCGAAAGAATCGCCCGCGCCGAGACCCGCATCGCACTGGCAAAAGACAAGGCTCTCGGTGAAGTCGGCAAGATGGCGGGCGAGGCGGCGGGGGATATCGTCGAGGCGCTGACGGGGAAGCCGCCAAGCAAACGCGCGTTGAACGATGCGCTGCGCTCTGCCCTTTGAGGGGTGGACCCATGACAAGGCGAACAGCGCCGAACACGGGGGGAATCTAGAGATGTTGTCCAGCACGACCTTTTGGACGGCCATCGCGTTTTTCATGTTCATCGGCCTGCTGGTCTACCTCAAGGTGCCCAGCAGGGTGCTGGGCGCGCTCGATGACCGCGCCGAGAGGATCCGCGATGAGCTGGAGCAGGCCAAGAAGCTGCGCGAAGAGGCCCAGGCCCTGCTGGCGGACTATGAGCGCAGGCAGCGCGAGGCGGAAAAAGAGGCCGAAAGCATTCTCGATCAGGCCAGGCGCGAAGCCGCCCTCGGCGCGCAAGAGCACAAGCGCAAGCTGGCCGAAATGGTTGAGCGCCAGAGCGCGCTGGCCGAAACCAAGATTGCCCAGTCCGAAGCGCAGGCCATCAAGGACATCCGTATTGCGGCCGCCGACCTTGCGGCAAAGACGGCGGAGAAACTGATCAGCGATGAGTTCACGGCCAAACAGGCCGAAGCCCTGATCGATCAGAGCATCAAGGACCTGAAGGCACGCCTGAATTAGGCCGCGGACGGGGGCAAAGACAGGCGCGACAACAGGGCGCGGCCGCGAGCCGGGGTACCGGCATCGGGAGTTGAGTCGTTGAGATCATGACACGCGGATTGATGCGCCCGGCGCTGCGTTCTGTCGCGGCCGCCGTCGCGGCCATGTTGTTGGTGAGCTTCGCCGCCGGGGGCGTGCGCGCCGCGCGGGATGTCAGCGCGAACGACACCGCGCGCTTTCTCGCCGGTCTCGCCCCTTCCGCCGGTTCGCCCCTTGCCGCGGCTGCCGCCACACCGGGCTGGCGGCAACACGCCGCCGAACTGGGCCGCACATGGAACGCCTTCGACCGCCGCCAGCTTTCGCGCGTGCGCGCCTGGGCATCGTCTACACTGGGCGGGGGCGGGCGCGGCGGGCCGGTGTTCTACATGTTCGGCGGTCCCGATTTTGTCCACGCGCAGGCCTTTTTTCCCCACGCATCGACCTATGTGCTCAGCGGCCTTGAGCCGGTCGGCCGCCAGCCGGAACTGACTTCGCTGGAGGCCGAAACACTCGCCAGTTCTCTGACAAGCCTGCGCAAGTCATTCACCAATTTCGGCAAATTCGGCTATTTCGTCACCCGCGAGATGGGCGTTCAGTTCCGCGCCGGCAGGATAACCGGCACTCTGCCGGTGCTCTTTGTGTTTCTCGCGCGTACCGGCAAGACCATTCACAAGGTGGAATTTGTGCGGCTGCGGAACGGGCGCGCGGTGGCAGCCCCGGGGGGGCGGGGAGCGACCGGCGTGCGGATCACTTTTTCCGGGCGCGGCGGCGACCCGCGCATATTGTATTATTTCCGCACCGATCTGGCCAATGCCGGGTTCGCCAGCAGCGGCTTCAGGGAATTCAATCAGAATCTGGGCGAAGGGGTATCCCTGGTGAAAAGCGCGTCCTATCTCATGCATCTCGACAATTTCTCGGCGGTGCGCGATTTCCTGCTGCGCCGCAGCACCGTTATCGTTCAGGACGATACCGGCATACCGCTCAGATATTTCGACCCTGCGAAATGGCACCTGCAGCCCTACGGGCAATATCTGGGACCGATCCCCGCCTTCAAGAACCGCTATCAGGATGACCTGGCCGAATTGTTCAAATCGGGCAACCCGCGGCCCGTCAAGTTCGGCATCGGCTATCGCTGGCATCCCCGGCGCACCAACGTGCTGGTCGCCAAGCGCCGCGCCGGGCCGTAACCATGCCCGACGCCTGATCGCGGCCATGTGCCGCGCGAACCGTTATTCCGCCGCCTGCCGGTAGGCCTCCGGCGGCGGGCAGGAACACACCAGATGGCGGTCGCCATGGACATTGTCGATGCGGCTGACCGGGGGCCAGTATTTGTCGTCCATGGCCCCGCCGAGCGGAAAGAACGCACGGTGGCGGTCATAGGGCAGCGTCCACTCGCCCAACAGCAGATCGACCGTGTGGGGCGCATTGCGCACGCAGTTGGCCTCGCCATCCGCGGCACCGCTTTCCACCTCCGCGATTTCACCGCGAATGGCGATCATGGCATCGCAGAAACGGTCGATCTCCGCCTTGCTCTCGCTTTCGGTCGGCTCGATCATCAAGGTATCGGCCACCGGAAACGACATGGTCGGGGCATGAAAGCCATAGTCCATGAGTCGCTTGGCGATGTCTTCCGCCGTCACGCCGCAAGCGTCTCTTATGGGGCGAATGTCGATAATGCATTCATGCGCCACATAGCCCCCCGGACCGGTATAGAGAATCGGATAGTGGTCACCCAGACGCCGGGCAACATAGTTGGCGCTCAGGATGGCGACCTGGGTGGCCTTCAGCAGGCCGGGCGCGCCCATCATGGCCAGATAGGCCCAGGTGATGGGCAGGATCGACGCCGACCCCCACGGTGCCGACGCCACTTCCCTGCCGCTTTTCCCGCTTCTTCCGCCTGCATTGACGCCCTCGACCACCGCGTGGCCGGGCAGATAGGGGGCGAGATGGGACTTGACCCCGACCGGCCCGACGCCGGGGCCGCCGCCGCCATGGGGAATGCAGAACGTCTTGTGCAGGTTCATGTGACAGACATCGGCGCCGATATCGGCGGGGCGCGCGACCCCCAGCAGCGCGTTGAGGTTGGCGCCGTCAAAATACACCTGGCCGCCATTCTCATGGACGATGTCGCACACCTCGCGGATCGCTTCCTCAAACACCCCGTGGGTGGAAGGATAAGTCACCATCAGCGCGGCCAGCCTGTCCTTGTGCCCGATGGCCCTGGCGCGCAGATCCTCGATATCGATATTGCCGGCCTCATCGCAGGCCACGACCTGCACCTGCATCCCCGCCAGCACCGCACTTGCCGGGTTGGTGCCATGGGCGGACGCCGGGATCAGGCAGATATCGCGCTGCTCCCCGCCTTGAGCATTCAGATAGTCACGGATGGCCAGCAGGCCCGCATATTCCCCCTGACTGCCCGCGTTGGGCTGCAGCGACACCGCATCGAACCCGGTGCACACGCACAGCCAGGCCTCAAGATCGCTGAACAGCCGTTGATAGCCCTGCGCCTGCTCGCGCGGGGCGAACGGGTGCATATGGGCAAACGCCTTCCAGGTAACCGGCTGCATCTGGGTCGTCGCGTTGAGCTTCATGGTGCATGACCCAAGCGCAATCATGGAGCGGTCAAGGGCGATATCCTTGCTCTGAAGCCGCCGCAGATAACGCAGCATTTCGGTTTCCGTATGGTAGCGGTTGAACACCGGGTGTTCGAGATATCCGCCCTGGCGCACGAGATCACCGGGGATCGCGTCGCCCGCCTCGATATCGCCAAGGGCGAAATCCAGGTCCGCGCCGCCCGCGAAGGCCCGCAGCACCTGTTCCACATCGCGCGGGCGCGTCGTTTCATCGAGCGACAGGCCGATGTGATCGCCGCCGGCGCGCCGCAGGTTGATGCCGGCATCCAGCGCCCGCGCGACGATGGCGTCCGCCTGGCCCGGCGTTTGAACAGTCAATGTGTCGAAAAACCCCTCATTGGCCTGCGCAAAGCCCAGCCGTTCGAGGCCGGCCGCCGCAAGCGCCGCCAGCCGGTGCACCCGCCGCGCGATCCGCCGCAGGCCGTCCGGCCCGTGATAGACCGCATAGAGCGCCGCCATCACCGCCAAGAGAACCTGGGCCGTACAGATATTGCTGGTCGCCTTGTCGCGGCGGATATGCTGTTCGCGGGTCTGCAGCGCCATGCGCAGCGCGGGCCGCCCGGCGCTGTCCACCGAAACCCCGATGATCCGCCCCGGCATGGTGCGCTTGCCCGCCTGCGTGCTCGCCAGGAAGGCCGCGTGGGGTCCGCCATAGCCCATGGGGACGCCGAACCGCTGGGCGCTGCCGATGGCGATATCGGCCCCCAGTTCACCGGGTGGCGCAAGCAGGGTCAGGCTCAGCAGATCGCACGCCATGACAACCAGCGCGCCGCGCTCATGCAGCCCGTCCGCGATCGCGCGGTAATCCCTCACCGCCCCGCTCGATCCGGGATAGGACAGCAGCGCGGCAAACACGTCGCGGCCTTCGAGAGCGCGCATCGGATCGCCGGTGACCACCTCGATACCGAGCCCGCTGGCGCGCGTTTCAATGATCGCCAGCGTCTGGGGATGGGTGTCCTCATCGACGAAAAAGACGGAGGACTTCGATTTTCCCATGCGCCGCGCCATGGCCATGGCCTCGCCGGCGGCCGTGCCCTCGTCGAGCAGCGAGGCATTGGCCAGCGCCAATCCGGTAAGATCGCAGACCATCTGCTGAAACGTCACCAGCGCCTCCAGCCGGCCCTGGCTGATTTCCGCCTGATAAGGCGTATAGGCGGTGTACCAGCCGGGGCATTCGAGCACATTGCGCCGGATGACCGCCGGCGTCACCGTGCCGTAATAGCCCATGCCGATCATCGAGGTGAGAACGCGGTTTCGCGCCGCCATTTTGCGCAGACGCGAAGTCGCGTCGCGCTCGCAAAGCGCCGGCGGCAGATCGAGCGGGCGATCGATGCGAATGGCTTCCGGCACCGCGCTTTCAATGAGTCCCTCGAGCGATTTCGCGCCGACGGCCTTGAGCATGGCGTCTATCTCGCCATCGCCGGGGCCGATGTGCCGGGCGATGAAATCGGGGCCCGGCTCAAGATCATTCTGCGACGTCGCGCGCTGTGTCATGGTCTGCTCCCGTTTCCTTCAATCAGCAGTTACCGGCTCTCGATGAAGGCCGCATAGGCCGCCTCGTCCATATCGCCATCCACCTCGCCGGGATCGCTCAGCCTGATCTTGACAAACCAGCCCTTGCCCATGGCGTCCTCGTTGACGATCGCCGGATTGTCTTCAAGCAGCGTATTCTTTTCGATGACTTCGCCGGAGACCGGCGAATAGACCTCCTCGGCCGCCTTGACCGATTCCACCACGGCCACTTCGTCGCCGCGCGCAAGCGTCCTGCCGACTTCCGGCAGATCGACAAACACCACATCGCCCAGTTGCTCCTGGGCATAGTCGGAAATGCCAACGGTGCCGATATCCCCCTCGATGCGCACGAACTCGTGAGCCTGCGTGTAGCGCGTGTCAGTCATGGTTCCCCCTTTTGCGTTCGGCTTCTGTCTGGATGCGGCCGCTTTTTGCCCCGGAAATAGCGGTGCGGAACGAACGGCAGGGCAACGACGCGGGCGTCATGCGGCTTGCCGCGGATCATCAAGATCAGTTCGCTGTCCGGCCGCGCCAGCTCTCGCCTGACATATCCCATCGCGACCGGCCCCGCGACACTGGGGCCAAAGCCGCCGCTGGTTACGGCGCCGGCCGGCTCGCCGTCCGGATCGCGGATTTCGGTGCCCTCGCGCGCGGGCGCGCGGCCTTGGGGGCGGATGCCGACCAGAAGGCGCGCCGGTCCCTCGGCAAGCTCGCGCAGGATGCGTTCAGCGCCGGGAAACCCGCCGCCCGCGCGGCGGACCTTGCCGATGGACCAGGCGAGATTGGCCTCAACCGGGCTTGTCGTCTCATCGACATCATGGCCATAGAGGCACAGGCCCGCCTCCAGGCGCAGCGAATCGCGCGCACCCAGCCCGGCCGGTCCGACCCGCGCATCCTCCAGCAGCCCGCGGGCCAGCGCCTCGGCCCGATCGCCGGCAACGGATATTTCAAAACCATCCTCGCCCGTATAGCCGCAGCGCGAGACCCACAGCCTGCCGAAGGGGGTATCCTCGAACTTCCGCATCGACATGAACGCCATGTCGCTGCATCCCGGCAACAGGGCATCGAGACACGGGGCCGCCGCCGGGCCCTGCAGCGCCAGCAGCGCCTGGTCCGCCAGGATATCCAGCCTCGCCTCATCCCCCAGATG
>JALURZ010000113.1:0-6290 GCA_027058735.1 Hyphomicrobiales bacterium
GCCTGCTGGCGCTGATCGCGGCGGGCGGCGAGGTGCTTGAATTTCTTGCCGGCGCGGCCGGGGCGGCCAACAAGGGCGGCAGCCGGCGCGCCGTTGCGCTGGCCATCGTGGGAACGATTGTCGGTAGCATCGCGGGCGCGGTGATGGGCCTGCCCGTACCGGTCATCGGCCCGCTTGCCGGTGCGCTTCTGGGGGGCGCGGGCGGGGCGTTCGCGGGCGCCTATCTGGGCGAGATGTGGAAGCACGGCAGTGGCGACCAGAGCATCCGCGTGGGCGTCGGCGCGGCCATCGGGCGGTTGCTCGGGACGCTGGGCAAGCTGTTGGTGGGGCTGATCATGATCGTCACTCTCGCGGTGCGTGTGTTCTCCGCATGAGCCGGCCCACCGCGGCGCAAGACAGAGGTTGCCCGCATCGTTTCCCGCGCATAGATTCTTCGGCACGGTGCGTCGGCGCCCCTTGCCGATGGCGAAATGCCCGCTGCGATGGAGCCTGCAATTTCAAACGCTCAGCCCACAGATCGGATCACGGCCGCGCTCGGCGATCGCGCCATCGTCATGATCGGGCTGATGGGCGCGGGCAAGACAACCATCGGGCGGCGTCTGGCGGCGCGCCTGGAACTGCCCTTTTTTGATGCCGATGCGGAGATCGAAAAGGCCGCGGGCAAGACGGTCGAGGACATATTCGCCGACCATGGCGAAGCGTATTTTCGCGATGGCGAGCGCAGGGTCATCGCCCGCCTGCTGGGGGCCGGCGCGCAGGTTCTGGCGACCGGCGGCGGCGCCTTCATGGATGCGCGGACCCGCGACCTGATTTCAAAATGCGGGTTATCGGTCTGGCTGAAAGCCAATCACAAGGTGCTGATGGCGCGCGTGGGCCGGCGTTCTCACCGTCCGCTGCTGAAGGCGGACGATGCCGGCGCGGTCATGCGCACGCTGATGGACAAGCGCTACCCGGTTTACGAAAAGGCCGATATCACGGTTGAAAGCAGCGATGTCGCCCACGATATCGTGGTCAACAAGGTGATCAGGAAGATCGCCGGGAAACTGGGCGCGACCGCGCGCCGGTAACCAAGTTCTCGACCGCTTTGCAACAGGCGGGCGATATCAGGCATACTCGCCGCCGATTGTCCGGCGCGATAGCTCGCGCGCCTTGCCCGGCTGACGATGAAACCGAACCAACTGAACGCAGATCAAGCTGACGGCACCCGGCAGGTCCGCGTCGCCCTTGGCGAGCGCAGCTATGCGATCCATATCGGCTCCGGGGCGCTGGCGCACGCGGGCGCGCTCGTCGGCGCGCATCTTGCCCGGCCGCGCACGGTGATTGTCGCCGACCGCACGGTGGCCGGACTGCACCTGCCGGCATTATGCGCATCCCTCGATGGAGCCGGCATCGCCCATGAGAGTATTCTTGTGGACCCGGGCGAGGGCTCGAAGACTTTCGCGACCCTGGAGCGGATCTGCGACGAATTGCTGAAACTGGGCGTTGAGCGCAATGACACGATCATTGCGTTTGGCGGCGGCGTGACCGGCGATCTCGCCGGATTTGCCGCGGCCATTTTGCGCCGTGGCGTGCATTTCGTCCAGATACCCACCACGCTGCTGGCCCAGGTGGATTCGTCTGTCGGCGGCAAGACCGCGATCAATTCAAGGCTCGGCAAGAATCTCATCGGCGCGTTTCACCAGCCCGCCCTGGTCATCGCCGACACCGATCTGCTGCGAACACTGCCCGCCCGCCAGATGCGCGCGGGCTATGCCGAGGTGGTGAAATACGCGCTGATATCGGATGCCGGGTTCTTCGACTGGCTGGCGAACAATCACAATGCGCTGTTCGCCTGCGAAAGTGCCGCCCTCGCCCATGCGGTGGCCACAAGCTGCGCCAGCAAGGCGGATATCGTGGCGCGCGATGAACGCGAATCCGGCCAGCGCGCGCTGCTCAATCTGGGGCACACATTCGGCCATGCGCTGGAGGCGGCCGCCGGCTATACGGGCCGGATCCTGCATGGCGAGGCGGTGGCCGCCGGGCTGGCGATGGCGTTCCGGTTTTCCGCCCGGCTCGGGATCTGCGGCGCCGAGGCGGTTCAGCGCGTCGAAACCCATCTTCGCGCCGCCGGGCTGGCCGCCGGCCTTGCCGAACTGCCCGGCCCCTGGCCGGATGCCGATGCGCTCATCGCCATCATGGCCCAGGACAAAAAGACGGTCGCCGGCAAGCCTGTTCTTGTGCTTGCGCGCGACATCGGAGACGCCTTCATCGCGCGCGATATCGACCGGCCCGCGCTGCTGAAATTCCTCAACGATCAACTCGCGGACCTGTAATGCCCGAAACCGAATTTCTGGCGACCATCGCCGCCATTCTTGTCCTGCTGGTGCTGTCGGCGTTTTTCTCTGGCTCCGAAACCGCGCTGACCGCGACCTCGCGGGCGCGGTTGCACGAACTTGAGCGCCGGGGCGAAAAGAGAGCCGGCATCGTGTCGCGGTTGATCGCCGCGCCCGAGCGTCTCATTTCCAGCATCCTGCTGGGCAACAATTTCGTGAATGTGCTGGCCTCCGCACTGGCCACGAACCTGTTGTTGTCTGTTTTCGGCGATGCCGGCGTCGTCTATGCGACCTTCGTGATGACGGCTCTCATTTTGATCTTTTCGGAAGTCGTGCCGAAAACCTACGCCATCCTGCAGCCTGAACGCAGCGCGCTCCAGGTGGCCTGGCCCCTGCGCCTCGCCGTGCGCCTGCTGGCGCCGGTCGCTGCCGGCGTGCAACTCGTCGTGCGCGGCCTGTTTCGGCTGTTCGGCGTGAAAATCGACGCCGACAGGCCGATCCTCTCCGTGCATGAGGAACTGCGTGGCGTTATCGATCTGCACCATCGCGAGGGGACCGTGGTCAAGGACGACCGCGATATGCTGGGCGGCGTTCTCGATCTGCGAAACCTAGAAGTATCCGATGTCATCGTGCACCGGACGAAAATGGTCAGCATGGATATCGAAGCGCCGCCGGAAGACATTCTGGCCGCCGTTCTCAATACCGGCTACAGCCGGATACCCATGTGGCAGGGCGGTCCGGACAATATCGTCGGCATCCTGCACGCCAAGGAACTGCTGCGCGGTCTCAACAAGACCAGAGGCAATATCGCCAGGATCAACATCAAATCCCTGTGCAGCACGCCGTGGTTCGTGCCCGATACGACGCCGCTTTCCGAGCAGCTCAACGCGTTTTTGAAGCGCAAGACGCAATTTGCCGTCGTGGTGGACGAATATGGCGAGGTCATGGGGCTGGTGACGCTGGAGGATATTCTCGAAGAGATCGTGGGCGAAATCATCGATGAGCACGATACCCTGGTGTCAGGCATCAGCCGCCTGTCCGACGGCAGCGCCATCGTGGAGGGCACCGTGGCGATCCGCGATCTCAATCGCGCCATGGGCTGGTCCCTGCCGGAAGACGAGGCGACGACGGTCGCCGGTCTGGTCATTCATGAAGCCCGGATGATCCCGGACACGGCCCAGGCGTTCACGTTTCACGATTTCCGGTTTGAGGTCCTCAAGCGGCGGCGCAACCAGATCACCTCGCTCAAGATCAAACCACTGTGACAATTCCGGTCATTCCCCGGGCGCACGGGCGGAAATCGCCAGGGCATGGACGGGGCCGGCAAGTTCGGCGGCCAGAACCTCGTTGATCATGCGGTGACGCTCAAGCAGGGACTTGCCATCGAACAGGGCGGCGACGACACTGACCCGGAAGTGGGTTTCGCCTTCGGGCCGCGCACCGGCATGACCCGCATGCAGGTGGCTCTCATCGGTCACACTGAGTTCGTCCGGCGAAAGGGCTTTGGAAAGTTTCTGTGTTATCGTGTCTTTGACGCTGGCCATCGCACGCTCCCCCTCGTGTCCAGTCTATCACTTTTTGCACGGCCTGGCTCGCTTGTTTTCACATCGCCGGATATTCATAATCGACCCCGTGAAAAACCGTTCGACCATATTCGACGCCATCCGCGTCAAGCCGGATCGGGACCGTCTGCTGCGCGACCTGCACCCAAGCTGCGACTGGGCCGGGTGCGATGGCCCGGCCATGTACAAGGCGCCGCGGGGGCGCGGGCGCGAAGGCCAGTTCCACAGGTTTTGCATCGACCATGTGCGGATCTACAACAAGGCCTATAACTATTTCGACGGCATGAGCGACACCGACGTCATCGACTACCAGAAATCGGCGCTTACCGGGCACCGGCCAACATGGAAATGGGCGTCGAACTCGCGGGCACCGGGCAGGCGCGATGGACCGGCGCGGCGGCGCGATCCTTTCGATTTTTTTGCTGCCGGCGGCGCCGCGCGCCCTGCCCGCACGGTGCGTAACGCCGAACGCCGCGCCCTGACCACCTTGTGTCTGGACGAAACCGCGACCCCCCGGGAGGTCAAGGACCAGTACAAGCTGCTGGTCAAACGCCACCACCCCGACGCCAATGGCGGCAGGCGCGAAAGCGAAGAAAAGCTGCGTGACATTATCCAGGCCTACGCCTATTTGAAGTCTTCGGGCTTTTGCTAGACGCCGGGCGCATTTCAGCGGCCGCGCGACAATCGGAAATACAGGACAATGACAGTTGAACAACACCATACGGGCGCGGGCGAGCCGGACATGCACATCTCGGTGCGGCAGGTCTTCGGTCTGGAGTCCGATCTGGAGGTGCCTGCCTACAGCGAGAGTGCGGAACATGTCCCGGAAATAGACCCCGACTACCTGTTCAATCATGACACGACGCTGGCCATCCTCGCGGGCTTCCGCAACAACCGCCGGGTCATGATCCAGGGCTATCACGGCACCGGCAAATCGACCCATATCGAACAGGTCGCGGCACGGCTGAACTGGCCGTGCGTGCGGGTCAATCTGGACAGCCATATCTCGCGCATCGATCTGGTGGGAAAGGACGCCATCGTCATCAGGGACGGCAAGCAGGTCACCGAATTTCGCGAAGGGCTCCTGCCCTGGGCGCTGCAGACCAACACCGCGCTGGTGTTCGATGAATATGACGCGGGCCGCCCCGATGTGATGTTCGTGATCCAGCGCGTGCTTGAAGTACAGGGCAAGCTGACCCTGCTGGACCAGAACCGCGTCATCACGCCGCATCCCGCATTTCGCCTGTTTTCGACGACCAACACCATCGGGCTGGGGGATACCAGCGGCCTGTATCACGGCACCCAGCAGATCAACCAGGGCCAGATGGACCGCTGGAGCATCGTGGCCACGCTCAATTATCTGCCTCATGACCAGGAAGCCGCCATCGTGCTGGCGAAGGCGAAAACCTATGACACCGAAGCGGGCCGCGAGACCGTGTCGAAAATGGTCCGCGTCGCCGATCTTACCCGCAGCGCCTTCATCAACGGCGATCTCTCCACGGTCATGAGCCCGCGCACGGTGCTGACCTGGGCGGAGAATGCGGAAATTTTCGGCGATGTGGGATTCAGCTTCGCCGTGACCTTTCTCAACAAGTGCGATGAGACCGAACGCGGCATGGTGGCGGAATTCTACCAGCGCTGCTTCGGCGAGGAACTGCCCGAACCGTCCGCCAAAATAGCCCTGTCCTGACGGGAGTGTCGTTCAGCCATGGCCGGTGACAAGGACAAGCATGACAGCAACGCCGCGTTCAAGCGCGCCCTGGCCCTGGCCATGCGGGCGATCGCGCAGGATGACGGACTGAGCGTGAGTTTTGGCGCGGATCGTGCGGCTTTGAGCGGCGCGAGCGCGAAACTCCCCCCCCTGCCCCACGATGCGACCCCTGGCGATATCGCCGTCATCCGCGGCCAGTCCGACTCGCTGGCCCTGCTGCGCGCCTGCCACTGCGACGGCATCCGGGCCCGCCTGCTGCCGCAAGGACAGACCGCGCGCGCCGTATTCGATGCCGCCGAACAGGCCCGCGTCGAAGCGATCGGGGCGGGCAAGATGTCCGGCATGGCCGACAATATCCGCGCCATGGTCACCGAGCGCTTCGAGAACAGCCCCCTTGCCGATGTGCGCAGCCGCGAAGAGGCCCCGCTGGAAGAGGCCTTGTCGCTGATCGTGCGCGAAAAGCTGACCGGCGAGGAGCCCCCGCAAAACGCCCGCCGGCTGGTGGAATTGTGGCGGCCGTGGATTGTCGCGCGGGCCAGCGAGCAATTGAACCGGCTGGTGGAAAACATCGACGACCAGCTCAGTTTCGGCCGCCTCACCCGCGAGATCATTTCCGCGCTCGAAATGGGCGATGAACTGGGTGAGGAAAGCGAAGAGGCCGAAGCCGATGGCGAGCCGAACGCAGCCGACGACCAGCAGTCATCC
>JALURZ010000113.1:6300-12519 GCA_027058735.1 Hyphomicrobiales bacterium
GCGTTCGATGATGCGGAATCGGAGCCCGGCGACAGCGATGCCGGCGACCAGTTGGCGAACGAGGCGGACTCCGACATGTCGGGCGAGGACATGGACGCGCCCGATGCGCCCGACACATCGCAGCCCTGGCAGCCGGACTGGCCGTTTTTCGGCCGCAACGAGAAGCTCTCATACCGGGTCTATACCCAGCAATTCGACGAGGTCATTCAGGCTGGCGATCTGTGCGACCAGGAAGAACTGGCCCGACTGCGCCACTATCTCGACAAGCAGCTGACCCAGCTTCA
Organism: Hyphomicrobiales bacterium; assembly: GCA_027058735.1. Classification (GTDB taxonomy): domain Bacteria; phylum Pseudomonadota; class Alphaproteobacteria; order Rhizobiales; family JALURZ01; genus JALURZ01. The sequence continues at coordinate 6,585 of JALURZ010000113.1, forward strand.
GGGCGTCGTGACCCGGCTCGCCAACCGGCTCCAGCGCCGTCTGCTGGCGAAACAGAACCGGGCCTGGGAGTTCGATCTGGAAGAAGGCATCCTGGATGCGGCCCGGCTGTCGCGGGTGGTCACCGACCCCCTGCATCCGCTGTCCTTCAAGGTCGAGCATGACACCGAATTCAGGGACACGGTGGTGACGCTGCTGCTGGACAATTCCGGCTCCATGCGCGGGCGCCCGATCATGGTGGCGGCAACCTGCGCCGATATTCTGGCGCGCACGCTTGAGCGCTGCGGGGTCAAGGTCGAGATCCTCGGCTTCACAACACGCGCCTGGAAGGGCGGGCAGTCGCGCGAACGCTGGCTGGCCGCCGGCAAGCCGGTCAAACCGGGCCGGCTGAATGATCTGCGCCACATCATCTACAAATCCGCCGACACGCCCTGGCGGCGGGCCAAGCGCAATCTCGGCCTGATGATGCGCGAGGGCCTGCTGAAGGAGAATATCGATGGCGAGGCGCTGGTCTGGGCCCATGACCGGCTGATGTGCTATCCCCAGCAACGGCGCATCCTGATGGTCATTTCCGACGGCGCGCCGGTGGATGACTCAACGCTGTCGGTCAATTCGGGAAACTATCTCGAACAACAGTTGCGCCAGATCATCCACGGCATCGAAACCCGTTCGCCCGTGGAACTGCTGGCCATCGGCATCGGCCATGACGTTACGCGTTACTACCGCCGTGCGGTCACGATCGTGGATGCGGAAGAACTGGGCGGCGCGATGACCGACAAGCTGGCTGATCTGTTTGACGACGAAACATCCCCCGTCGTTCCAAAGCCCGGCGCCCGGCGCCCGCCCCGCGCCCGGCTTCACTAGGCGCAAACGCCCGTGCGCGCCGCGAGCGATCTTGCCGTCCGCCTCCTGCTCTGCGCCGGGATCGCCTGGGCCGGCGCCGGCAACGCCGCCGCCCAGCCTGCCAAGGACGGCCGGCAGATTGCGATCGCCGCGCGGCCTCTCGCTTTTGATCCCGGCAATCGCGCGCGCGTCCGGTTCGGCAAGCTGATGTGGCGCGGCGGGCTGGAGCTGTCCTCGCGCGACAAGATTTTCGGCGGGCTGTCCGGCCTGCTGGTGAGCCGCGGCGGCGAGCGGATGATCGCGGTGAGCGATCAGGGCCAGTGGCTCACGGCCAGGATCGGATATGAGGCGGGCCGCCTGGTTTCGGTGTCGAACGTGCGCATGGGGCCGCTGCTGGGCGCCAACGGCAGGCCGCTGGCCGGCAAGGCGCTGGGGGATGCGGAATCCGTTGCCGCTGACGATCCCGCCGGACCCGGTGGCGCGGTGCTGGTATCCTTTGAGCGCGCGCACCGCATCATGCGTTATGACTTTGCGAATTCGGGCATGGCGGCACGCCCCACGGCCCTGCCATTGCCGGGGGAAGCCCGCGCGATGTCCCGCAACAAGGGCCTTGAAGCGGTTGCCAGGATGCCCGGCGGCGGCCCGTTCGCGGGCCGCCTGGTGGCCATCTCCGAACGATTTCTGGACAGCGAGGGCAATATCATCGGCTGGCTGATCGGCGCGCGCGGGTCGGACCGGTTCGCGGTGCGCCGCATTGCCGATTTCGATATCACCGATATCGCTTTTCTGCCCGGCGGCGATCTGGTCACCCTTGAGCGTCGCTTCACGCCGCTGAGCGGCGCGGGCCTGATGCTGCGCCGCATACGCGGCGATGCGATCAGACCGGGCGGCGTGCTGGATGGGGAGGTTTTGCTCAGGACCGGCCAGACCCTTGCGATCGACAACATGGAAGGCCTGAGCGTTCACCGCACGAGCGGGGGCGAAACCCGGCTGACGCTCATATCGGACGACAATTTCAATATCTTCCAGCGCACGCTCATCATGCAGTTCGCCATCGCCGATTAGAGGGTGTCCTTATGCGGCGCCATTTTGTCGGGCCAGGTCCCGGTCAGACGGTTCAGCACGCCGTCATCCACAACCATCGATGTGGGCACGACGAACACGAAGAAAAACACGATCACCAGCCAGACAGGCGCCTGCGCCAGCAGCTTTCTTTCCAGGATTATCCACCACAAGAGGCCGCAGAGAATGATAACGACGGCGCCGGTCGCATCAAAACCGCCTGCGAGCTTGAACAGGGCGACAAACGCGAACTGGGCCGCGAACCCGACAATCATGGCGCGCGAAACGGTGTGCCACGACGCCCAGCGGAACCACCGCTGCGGGCGCAGGTCCGCGGGAACCGCGCCACCCAGGCCGTCGCCGTCCATCTCCACCGGGATTTCCCGCGTGACCGGATGGCGCAGCCGGCTCATCAGCGGCCCGAACAGGAAGGCCCACATGTACCAGCCGCTGCCCGCCATGGCGGCGAAGCTGAAGATGATGTAAACAAGATCGAGCAGCAGCAGATCGAAGCCGCCGCGCTCGTCGAAATACGACAGGTTGCGCAGATACCACAACGGGCCCTGAATGAAAAACCATCCGCCAATGGCTGCCCAGACGAGCGCATAGAGCCCGCCCATGACCATCGCGCGGGTTTCCGGGATCCGGGCCTCGATGCCGCAATGAGGGCAGGAATAAACGAGACCGCTGTCATCGGCGCCGCGAAATCCGGTGCCCGTATACGCCACCTCCGGCTTCATGTCGCGCGACCCGCAACGGACGCATTTCCGAAACCTGACGGGCGCGCCCCTGCCGGGGTCGGAGTAGGTGTAGCCGGGTTCGCGTTCGCCGCAGCCGCGCGGCGCCTCGCCGTTTTCTTCGCCCATGGTGCCTCCCCTGGCCGGCGCGCATCCCCCGCCGGTCCGGATGCGCCAGTTGGTCAATCATGCAATTTCGCGCGATGCCCGGCAACGACCCCACGGCCCGGTCCCCAGGGCGCGACGACGCGCCCGCAGCGGCACCGCTCAAAAACCGCGAAACGTTCAGGCGGTGGGGTTCTGCGCCTTGACGACGCGCTTCTTGATGCGAAGCGCCTGAGCGGACAGATCGCCGTCCGCCGCCTTGAGCAGGAAGGCATCCAGTCCGCCGCGATGCTCAACCGAGCGCAGGGCATGGGCGCAAATACGCATCCGGAACGACCGGCCCAGCGCATCGCTCATCAGGGTGGTATTGCACAGATTGGGCAGGAACCGGCGCCGTGTCTTGTTGTTTGCATGGCTGACATTGTTGCCGGTCAGCACGCTCTTGCCGGTCAGTTCACAACGGCGCGCCATTGTTTCATTCCTCAAACAGGGATATGCCGGCTGGCCGGTCATTCCTCGAACAGGGATGTACCGGCTGGCCGGTACGGTGGTTGAAACCCCGAATCTCAGGCCGTATCGGCGGCGCGATGGCGACGACGCGATGGCGGCGCGTTGCTATAGAACGCCGGAGCGGCGCGCGTCAAGTCTCGCCGCGCCCGCGAGTGCCGCAGAATGGTCAAGATTTTGCCTATTGTGGCCGCACCTCCGGCATGCGGGCCACAAGCAAGGGCGCTGGCCGCCGCGCGGCGGAGGGGTTAGGAAAAACGATATCTTCAACCGGCAAGCATTGAAAACATGACTTCAGCTCAACGTGCAAATTCCCTGAAAACCGGAGTTCTGGCGGCGACCGCCGCAACCGTGCTGCTGGCCGGGAACCCGGCCCATGCCCAGCAGTCCGCTTCAGGCCCGGTCAAGGCGAATACGGCGATCTCCCTTGCCTATGACTTCATCGGCAATGGCTTCAAGATTCTCAGGCTCAAATTCGAGATCGCCCTGGCCAAGGACGGCTACACGGCCTCGACGAGCATCAGGACCAAGGGCGTGGGCGCCTGGCTGTCCAGCATGAAGTCCGATTCCATGGTCAAGGGCGTTGTCAAGCCGGCCGGGCTGCTGCCGCAGATGTTCGGCATGCGGACAAGAAGGTCTGACAAGAAAAGAACCTACGACCTGAAATGGGCGAAGGACGGCACCATCACCATCACCCGCTCCAAGAAGATGTCCGACTACAAGGCGCGCGCCATCGAGGCGGCGGTCATGCCCGGCATGTCGGACCCGATCACCGCGCTGATGATGATGTCGCTGTTTCGCGCCGATACCCCGTGCGATGGGAACTACCGGGTCGTCAACGGCAAGGAGGTCTTCTCGCTAAAGGTTTCGCTGGCCGGCAAGGACAAGATCCGGAAAAGCGACGGTGGCGCCTATCGCGGCGATGCTTATGTCTGCGACATCGTCTATACGCCGCTGGCGGGACTGTCGCGCAAGAAGATGGCCGCGTTCCGCAACAAACCGATACCGCCGATCCGGGTCTGGATGGCCCCGGTCCGGGCCGCCACTTTCGACAAGCCCATGCTCATCCCGGTCAAGGTCCGCGCTACGATCAACTGGGTGCGCGCGGTTGCCTATATGAGAAAAGGCACGATCAACGGCCGGCCTCTCAACGCCCAGTCTCAGGCAAGCAGATAGCCGCTGCGCCATTTTGGCGAAGCGGCCCCCGTGTTAACGTCCGGCGCGTCGTTGCGGTCGGCGCGCTGCGCGCCTTTGCGGGCCGGTTAACGAAACAGACCGCAAGGCCGCACAAAGCCGTGCGAACAGACCGGCAACCTTAACGATTTAGCGATTCGGACAGGGTTTGTTCGCCTCCTGGTCCAAACCTTAACGCCGCCGCCCATGCGCCGCGCGGGACGGTTCATGGATAATCAGCGCCCCCTTTTGGCCCAGACCGTTAATCCTTGCCGCCCGCGAACAGGCGATGGCGGGGGCAAACCGGACTCCATTGTGTTCGCCGCGCCGCCTGGCGCCACATATGGCGTGAACGAAGCGAGAATCCGGGGGAGTCAGCGATTCGGTCAACCTTTGTTCCGCCCCCGTTCCGAATCCTAACGCCGAATGGACAACCTGTTGAAACATCACATCTAGTGATCGTTCTTGCGCTTCCAGCCGGTGATCATCGACCTGACCAGGTTCTCGCGGTGCTGGAGGCTGGCGAGAACGACGCCCAGGACATGCGCCACGACGAGCCCCAGCGTCAGATAGGACGCGACTTCGTGCACCTCTTCAACCCATTCCACGCCCCAGAACCGGTCGCTGACGGAGATGATGCCGGTCCCCACCGCGACCGCCAGCGATGCCAGCAGCGCCACCACCATGGCGCCGCCGGCCGGGTTGTGGCCGATATGGCGTTTGGCGCGCAGAAAGACGCTGTCGTTCAGATAGGCGATGACGGTGGACGGCCTGTAGACGAAATCCGAAAACCGTGCGTGTTGCGTGCCGATCAGCCCCCAGACAAGGCGCATGGCGATCAGTCCGGCGATCGCATAGCCGGAAACCTCATGTGCCCGATCCCATTCATCCGCCGAGAACCAGGCGATCGCGAACAGGGCGACAAGAGACCAGTGAAACACGCGCACAAACGGATCCCAGACCTTGATGGAAGCTGGCCGCGCGGCGCGGCCAGCCTCCCTCGCGCGATCGATATTCGATACGCTCATGACTTGTTCTTGATCTTCACGACCGCGCCGGTTGCGCCGTTCATGTAAATCTCGACACGCGCTCCCTGCTTGCCGATCGCATAGACTTCGAAGCAATTGCCCTCGCGTTCCACCTTGCGGACCTCATAGCCCATGGCGGTGGCCTTGCTGGTGATGTCTTGAACCGACAGCATCTGGCCGGTGACCGGCTCGCTGCACAGCTTTTCCGAATCGCTCGCCAAGGCCGGAACTGCCGCCCCGATCATAAGGGCTGCGGCGGGGTAAAGGATGAACTTGCGCATTTTTCCGTCTCCATTGTGTAATATCGCCACGATGGCGATGGGCGCAATTTAGACGAAGCCGCATGACGGAGCGCTTAGGCCCGCGTTCAGCGTTTTGTCATGTTGGCGGCGCCACAATGGGGCAATGAAACCGACGACCCGCAGAACCCTCATTTGTTCGCTGCTGGCCGCGGCACTCGGCGCCGGCGTGCCGGCGCCGAG
>JALURZ010000114.1:0-1547 GCA_027058735.1 Hyphomicrobiales bacterium
CTCATTCATATTCTCACCGCCCGCACCAGGGCCTGATGCTCCCAGGTCCAGGCATGGTTGCGCTGGTATTCACGAAACGCCGCAAGGCTCGTCACCAAAGGTCCCGCCTTGCCGCTCGGACGCAGGCGCATGTCGACTTCATAAAGGATTCCGCCCGGCGTGCGGGCGGTGAGAATATGAATGAGACGCTGTCCCAGCCGCGCGAAAAACTGCTCGTTGGTGACGCTTCTTTCACCGTCCGTCATCCCACCGTCACCGCATGCCTCGTAGAGAAAAATCATGTCCAGATCGGATGCATAACCAAGCTCGAGGCCACCGAGCTTGCCGAAGGCGATCACCGCGAAACCCGGATTGCCGACCACATCCTTGCTCAAACATCTCGGTTGCCCGTGCTTTTTCTCGATCGCGTCCCTGGCAAGCATAAAACACTGGTCGAGTACCACCTCGGCGATCCGCGACAAATGACCGCCCACCTGTTCCGGGGGAAACCCGCCGCTTATCACGGCCGCTGCGACACGCAGAACATGCCCGTGTCGGAACTCACGCAATACCTCCATCTGCATTTCGAGATCGTCATCCGGAACAGGTATGAGGCGTTGCCGGACTTCGTTCTCAAGCTCGGGGCGCGACGACGGGGCATACAGGCTGCGCGGGTCAAGCAATTCATCCAGCAGGATCAAATGCCGTCCGATCCAGTTGGAAATCCAGGGACTGGCGGAACAAAGTTTCACCAGTTGTGACAGCGCCATCGGGTTCTCGATCAGCAGCGAAAAATACACCGACCGTCCGCCGATGGCCTCAAGCAGCCGGATCAGCCGCGCGAGCGTGGTGTCGGGATCCTCGGCAAGCCGCGTCGCGTGCAGCAACAAGGGAATAAGACGATCCATGCGTGCGCGGCCCTCGCTGGAGAGCGAGCCGTAGGCGCTTCCCTCACGCAATCCGTGCAAGAGCCCCATCACATACTCAGGTCGATCAAAGCCGCATTCCTTAAGCACTTTGTGGGCTATGTCCTTGTCCAGCGTGTCGAGCCATATCTCAAGCAAACTCTGTTTATCCGTCTGCGCCTGTTCGTCTTGCGGTGTCGTGAACAAGCGGTTGAAGTGCTCGTGGACCCGACGCATGTGGCCGCGAAGCGTGGTTTCAAAAGATTTCCAATCCTGCATTTCCATGGCCGTGGCAAGCCGAAGTTGATCCAGGGTGTCGACCGGGAGCTGATGTACCTGACGGTCCTCCATCATCTGCAAACGGTTCTCCGCCTTGCGTAAAAACCGGTATGCCGAACTCAGGTCAGCCACTGCCTGGCTTGCCAGATACCCGTTTTCGCCAAGCAATTCCAACACCTTGAGAATGCCGCGTTCTTGCAGATGCAATTCTCTTCCGCCGCGAATCAGCTGGAAGGTCTGTCCGATGAATTCAATTTCACGGATGCCGCCGGGCCCGAGTTTGATGTTGTCATGAATACCCTTGCGCTGCAGTTCCCGCGCTATCATGGCCTTCATTTCGCGAATCGCTTCAATCGCGCCGTAATCCAGGTACCGGCGATAGAC
>JALURZ010000114.1:1557-4327 GCA_027058735.1 Hyphomicrobiales bacterium
GGCCTGGTAATACTGCTCCATGGCATCGAAACAAAGCGCCAGCGGTCCGCTCTTGCCGTTGGGGCGCAGCCGCATGTCGACGCGGAACACAAACCCGTCCGCCGTCATTTCATTCAGGACGTCTATCAGGCTGCGCCCCAGGCGTACAAAAAATTCGTGATTGCTTAACGCGTGTTTACCGTCCGTGTGGCCGTCTTCCGGATAAGCAAAAATAAGATCGACGTCCGAGGAGAAATTGAGTTCACTCCCGCCGAGCTTACCCAGGCCGAGAACGACCATGGACACCGGTTTGCCGCTTTGCGACACGGGCGTGCCGTGTCTTTCAACCGCCCGGCGGTACAACCAGGAAAGCGCCGCACCAATACAGAAATCGGCCAATCGGGACAGGTCGGCGACCACCTCCGCGAGGTCCGCCCAGCCGGCAAGATCACGCCAAGCGATGCGCACCATCTCCCGGCGTCGCAGAATGCGCAAACGGCTTTTCAGTTCCGCCTCATCGGCGGCGCGCGCCAGATACTCTCCCGCCTCCGTCGGCGGTCCGTCTCCGGACCATTTTCTGGGTGCTGCATTGATATCGAATTCATCGGCGCGACGGGCACGAAACAGATCGCCGCTGTCAACAAGATCGGTCAGCATCTGCGGGTGCAGCAGACAGCTACGGGCGACGAATTCACTGCAAGCCCATACCTTCGGCAACACCTGCAAACAATCGCGGCCGGCTTCGCTGTCCCACGGAAACCCGGCCGGGTTTGCCAGAAAACCATCCCAATGGTCCCTGACCGGCGCACGCAGGGGTTCGGGCAGCGCCGCGATGTGGTGGGTGATGATCCCCTGCGTTGGATTATTCATGGATGTCCTTGCATCCTCGGTTCCGCGGGCGACCCATCCCTGAATCGCTTCCTCGTGCCTGGTCGATATACTGCGTTATTCACGGAAATAACCATCCGCGGATGAACGCAAATTTACGCAAACTAAAACGGACTATCTGCGATTACCGCTTTTGCCTGACTTGTGAAACGCGGCATGCTTACATCCTGAATCATCCACTCTAATCGGCGCAATCGGCAAATTAAATAATTTTCTCCGCATAAACGTAAAGGCCCCGCGAACGGGGCCTTTACTATTCGGCGCAACAACCGCCGTCTTACATCATGCCGCCCATGCCGCCCATATCGGGGGCACCGCCGCCGGCGGCGGCGGCCGGTTTCTCTTCCGGGATCTCGGCGACCATGGCCTCGGTGGTAATCATGAGGCCCGCGATCGAGGCCGCGTTCTGCAACGCCGTGCGGGTGACCTTGGTTGGATCCAGGATGCCCATCTTGGTCATATCCCCGTATTCATCGGTGGCGGCGTTGTAACCGAAATTGTCCTTGCCCTCGGCCACCTTGTGGTACACCACCGACGGTTCGGCTCCGCCGTTGGCCACGATCTGGCGCAGCGGCTCTTCCATGGCGCGGCACGCAATCTGAATGCCGACATCCTGGTCGTGGTTGGCGCCCTTGAGGCCCTTGATATTGGTGAGCGCACGCACCAGGGCCACACCGCCGCCTGCGACGATGCCTTCTTCCACCGCGGCACGGGTTGCGTGCAATGCATCTTCGACGCGCGCCTTCTTTTCCTTCATTTCCACCTCGGTCGCCGCTCCGACCTTGATGACGGCCACGCCGCCGGCGAGTTTGGCGAGACGCTCTTGCAGCTTCTCCTTGTCGTAGTCGCTCGTCGCCTCTTCGATTTGAGCGCGGATCTGCTTGATGCGCCCCTCGATATCCTCCTTCTTACCGGCGCCGTCAATGATGGTGGTGTTTTCCTTGGTGATCTGAACGCGCTTGGCCGAACCCAGGTTTTCCACCGAGGCTTTCTCCAGATTCATGCCGAGCTCTTCGGAGATCACCGTGCCCGCGGTCAGGATGGCGATATCCTGCAACATCGCCTTGCGCCGGTCACCGAAGCCCGGTGCCTTGACGGCGCAAACCTTGATGATGCCGCGGATGTTGTTCACCACCAGCGTTGCCAGGGCCTCGCCCTCCACGTCTTCGGCAATAACCAGGAGCGGCCGACCCTGCTTGGCCACGCTTTCAAGCAACGGCAACATTTCACGGATATTGGAAATCTTCTTGTCGTAGATGAGGATCATGGGATTTTCCAGTTCCGCGCTCATCGTGTCCTGCTTGTTGATGAAATACGGAGACAGGTAGCCGCGATCGAATTGCATCCCCTCCACGGTTTCGAGTTCGTTTTCCAGACCGGAACCCTCTTCCACCGTGATCACGCCCTCCTTGCCGACTTTGTCCATGGCCTCGGCGATGACGTTGCCGATGGACTCGTCCGAATTGGCGGAGATGGTGCCGACCTGGGCAATTTCCTTGTGATCGGAACAGGGTTTCGAGATCTTCTTCAAGGCGTCAACCGCGGCATGCACGGCCTTGTCGATGCCGCGCTTGAGATCCATGGGATTCATGCCGGCGGCCACCGACTTCAAGCCCTCGCGCAGCATGGCCTGCGCCAGCACCGTGGCGGTGGTGGTACCGTCGCCGGCGACATCGGAGGTTTTGCTGGCGACTTCCTTCACCATCTGCGCACCCATGTTTTCATACTTGTCCTTGAGCTCGATTTCCTTCGCGACGGAGACACCGTCCTTGGTGATGGTGGGCGCGCCGAAGGCCTTGTCCACCACTACGTTACGGCCCTTGGGGCCGAGCGTTACCTTGACCGCGTCGGCCAAGATATTAACGCCGTGCATCATGCGCGTGCGCGCAGGATCGCTGAAAAC
>JALURZ010000115.1 GCA_027058735.1 Hyphomicrobiales bacterium
AGAAATGTTCAGCGCGCGCGGTTCGTTTCGCGGCGCTTCCAGCCGATGGATTGCAAACCAAAGTCCGATCCACCATAACCGTCACGACCATTGATGAGAAGCCGCGCGGCGCGTTTTGGCGCGCGGGCAACGGGGGAGCAGGCGAATGATCGATCTCTACACATGGGCGACGCCCAATGGCCAGAAGGCCTCCATCATGCTTGAGGAGACCGGCCTGGAATACACGGTCCATGCGGTCAATATCATGGAGAACGAGCAGTTTGATCCGGCCTTTCTGAAGGTCGCGCCCAACAACAAGATCCCCGCCATCATCGACCGGGACACCGGCATGTCGCTGATGGAATCCGGCGCCATCCTGCTTTATCTCGCCGACAAGACCGGCACCCTGATCGCAAAATGCGGCGCGCCGCGCTGGAAGGCGATTGAATGGCTCATGTGGCAGATGGGCGGACAGGGGCCGATGCTGGGCCAGGCGCATCATTTCTTCCATTTCAATCCGGATGTTTCCGACTATGCGCGCAACCGCTATCTCGCCGAGGCCAGACGGCTTTACAGGGTGCTCGATGCGCAGATCGGGGACCAGGATTTCGTGGCCGGCGAACTGTCCATCGCCGATATCGCGATCTGGCCCTGGACGGCGCGGTTCGAGTGGCAGGATATCGATCTGCGTGACTTTCCCAACGTCCGGCGATGGTATCTGGCGATGGCGACACGCCCCGCCGTGCAGCGCGGCTATCGGGTGCCGGTGGAACGCGAAATTCCGATGCCGGCATAGGGCAGCGGGAAGGTTATTTCTTTTTCAGGGTTTTGGCATAGGCCAGAATGTCCTCAAGGGCTTCAAGCTCAAGCTCGATGGGTTTGGCGCTCGGCGGCAGCGGATAGGGCGTGCGGAAGTTGCGGATGCGGATGAAGACAGGATGCGGGCGGCGGGCGTAAAACGTCAAGAGCCGCTCTTCGTAGTCCTTGAACGCATTGACCAGAAGCTGGAACGAGGGCGTGCTGCTGAGGCCACCGAACTTGTTGAAATTGCCGATGACGTGGCAGCGCGCGCAATGTTTCTGCGCGATTTCGCGTCCCCGTTCGGGGTCGGGCTGGCGGGCCTGGCCGCTGGCGGCGGGACTGTGGAGACCGAAGCCGGCCAGCAGCATCAAGAACGCGGCGGGCCGGAGGGTCATGGCAGCGGGCGCGACAGTGTGAACGCGCCGCGAATGTCGCCCTCCCTGAACCCCGTCGCCCGGTCTTCGGGGTAGCGTTTTCTTATCTCGGCAAGCAGGGCGGGTTCAACCGCGCCGCCATGGCAGGCGAGGCACAGTTTCGCGGTCGCGATTGCCTTCATGTATCGCAATTCACGCCGCCCCTGATTTTCGACAATCTCATAGCGCTCCAGTTCGGCGGGGTTGGCGCCGGCCTCTTTCCGGCGCACGAAATCCTCCAGCACGCGCCGCTCCCAGGCATCGGGCGCATTGGACGGATTGCGCAGCCGAAGTGCCGTGCGCCCAACCGTCCACGCGGATTGCCGGCTGGTTTGCGCGGCTATTTCCGGCGCCGCGACATTGCAGACGCCAATCGCGCCACCGGCCCCGACGCTGTTGAGCGCGCCTTTGAGCTCTCCTTGAAGCCGCGCCGCGAAAAGCTTGATCGTTGCCCGCGCATCGGCGATCTGCCTGTCGATATGCTCACCGCCCGGCGCCGGCGTGGCAGCAACGGCCAGTCCGCCGGCCAGAAACATTGCGCGCAGAACCGCGCGCCTGGAAAAAATAGATTTCCTCATGACCCGACCTCTTCGTTGCAGTGTCGCCGCCCGCCGGAGCGGGTCATACCAAACGGTCCTTCGTTTGCCGCCGCGCGGCGGCCTTCAGAGCCTGTCCACCGGGATCTTGAGATAGTGCCCGCCGTCCGATTCGGCGGGCGGCAGTTGCCCGGCGCGCATATTGACCTGCACGGAGGGCAGGATCAGCCGGGGCATGGACAGGGTCGCGTCGCGCGCGGTGCGCATCTTGACGAATTCGGCCTCCGTCTTTCCGCCCCCCACATGCACGTTGCGCGCCTTTTCCTCCGCCACCGTCGTCTCCCACGCGAACTCGTCGCGCCCGGGCGCCTTGTAATCGTGGCACATGAACAGCCTGGTTTCATCGGGCAGCGCGAAAATGCGCTGGATGGAGCGGTACAACTGGCTTGCGTCGCCGCCGGGAAAGTCGGTGCGCGCGGTTCCGAAATCGGGCATGAACAGGGTATCGCCGACAAAGGCCGCATCCCCGATCACATAGGTCATGCAGGCCGGCGTGTGGCCGGGCGTGTGCATGGCACGCCCCTCCAGCTTGCCGATCTCGAATGTGTCCCCATCGCAGAACAGGTGATCGAACTGGCGCCCGTCGGTGGCGAATTCGGGGCCTGCGTTGAACACCTTGCCGAACACTTCCTGCACCATGACGATTTCCCTGCTGATCCCCAGCATCCCGCCCAGCTGCTGTTTCAGGTAGGGTGCAGCGGACAGATGGTCGGCATGCACATGGGTTTCCAGGATCAGAACGGTGGTGAGGCCGCATTCGCGCACATGAGCGATAACCCTGTCGGCCGAGGCCCTCGATGTGCGCCCGGAAGCGGGATCAAAATCGAGAACCGAATCAATGATTGCGCAATGGGCGCTGTGCGGATCGCTCACCACATAGCTCACCGTATTGGTGGCGGTGTCGAAAAAAGCCTTGATCTGCGGTTTCATCGGGTTCTCCGCGGCAATGCCTCGCGCTGTCAAAATAACGTCCCGGCCGCCAAAATTCAAATCGCCCTCAACATCGCGCAGGCGGGTGATCCTGCCGCGGGGCGTGGCCGTCATCTCCGCGATGCCGTCACACACCGGCCCTGGTGACGAGCGAATGCGCAACGCCGGTCCGGGCCTGTCTCCGGATAAGCCCGGCGGATGCGAAAAAGCCGGCGCGCTCAGCCGAGGCGCCGGCCTTTTCGCACTGGCCGAAGGCCTATTGCGAGGGTGCGGCCGGTCCGCCAAGATCGAACGTCAGTTCGACCTTGACGTCATATTGATGCATCTTGATCTCGGTCGTGCCCACCACGGTTCCCGGCGGAGCGAGGGGCGATACGAATGTATCGGGACCCGTGACCTTGTTGCTGGGCACGTAGGTTCCCGCCACATCGAGCCTGATGCCATCGTGGACCTGAATGCCAAAGCCGGCGGTGATGTGATGCTTGACGACGCCGGGCGCCAGAATGTTGAAGCCCACATCGGCGCCGCTGATCGGGTTTTCGTTATAGGCATAGCCCGCCCGCAGGGTCAGATAGTCGGTTGCCCGGTATTCCGCGCCGATCTTGTAGATGCCGATGGTCTGCCAGCCAAAGCCCGCTCCGCCGGATGTGCCCAGCGGGGCCGTGCTGGCGCTCGAATTGTTGACCGACTTGATATCGCTGTAGTAGATGCGCTTGTAGTCGGCCATGACGGTCAGGTCCGGCATCGGGTCCACCGCCACGCCCACCTGGAAATTCTGCGGGATATCGAAATCGCCCTTCTCGGCGAACAGGCCCGCGTATTTTTCGAAGCGCGACATGTAGATGCGCGACTGGTAGAAGCCGCCGACGCGCAGAAAATCGGTTATGGCGAACTGCGCGCCGACCTTGACGCCGCCGCCATAGGAAACATCGGCGCCCTTGCCGCTGACACGCGCCGGATCGCTCGACAGCGGATTGAACGCGGTCAGGCCCTTGGCGCTGAAGATCTGCAGGGCGAAGATCGGGGAGATGCCGATCGAAAACCGGTCCATGAACGAGCGTGCATAGGTCGGCGCGATCAATAGCTGGTTGAGATCGACGCCCGCCTTGCCGCCGCAGAACACGCCGCCGCGTCCGGCGGCAAAGCCGGGACACGGACCATTGGCCGGCGTGCGCGCTATGGCGGGATAGCTCGTGTTCATGCCGCCATTGCCATAGGCCGCGATGCCGACAACGGTCTCGCTGTCAATCTGCCGGGAATAGGCGAAGTTGGGAATGAGGAACAGATTCGCCTTGCTTTTCGTCGTGCCCAGCGGCAGCAGGCTGAAGGCGGGCGTGGTGTTCGACATCTCGCGAATGGGACTGAAGAGGCTGAGGCCCGCCTGAACGGTTTCGCCCTCCACATTGACGAGGCCGGCGGGGTTGAGCGCCATGGTCATGGCGTCACGGCCGTCGGCGGCGCCGGCACCTGCCAGCGCCTTCTGGCGGGCACCGTAGCCGATCTGGAAATACCCTTCCGTCGCGGCCGCCTCCGTGATCACAAGGCCGAGCCCCAGACCAACCGCCCCAACGGCCGCGGCGGTCGATTTCAACGTTTTGCAAATTCCCATTATTTCCCCCGTCGTTTCCCCTATTTCCCCCGTCGTTTCCCCTTGTTTCCCCCGTCTGGCCCACAAAGCCGGCTTTGACAATCACCACCGATCAGGCCAGCCGTGCGCCCTGTTTCGCTGATGCGGCGCGAGGTCATCTTTCGTATTTCCGGTCTTGCTTCCTCTTGTTTTTCCCTCTTGTTTCCGGTCTTGATCCCTCTTGCCTCTGCCTTGTTGCGCATTCACCGTCCCCGCAACGCCGGCTCTGCGGAAATCCCGGACCGTCAGCCCAATCGCCGGCGCTCCTGTGGCCCATCTGTCACGCGGAACTGCGGATTACGAAGCGGTAAACCCCGTCATCGGCCGACGATTCGACCAGCTCATTGCCGGTGGTGCGGCAAAACGCGTCAAAATCCGCCACCGAACCCGGGTCGGTGGCAAGGACTTCCAGTGTTCCCCCCGACGGTACGTTGGTCAGCGCCTTTTTTGCCTTGAGTATGGGCAACGGGCAGTTCAGACCCTTTGCGTCAAGTGTTGCATCAGGCATCGTGTTTTCGGTTCCTTCCACAGCCAAAGTCAAGGCTCGCATCGAGCCGCCCAAAAGCCGCTCAGATGAACAGGTTGATGTCGGATTTGGCGGCCGCCTCCACATATGTGGCCGCGCCGCCGAGTTCCGGTCCTTCAATCATGTCATCAAGCGAATATTCAAACAGATCGAGGGTCATCTGGCAGGCGATCATGCGGACATCGGAATCGACGGCCGCCTCGCGCAGGTCCTCAATGGAGGCGACGCCCTTTTTCTTCATCAGGTTTTTCATCATCTTGCTGCACGCCGCATCGACCCCCGGGATCACCGGCGCCAGATTGGGCATGCCCATATGCATCCCCATCATCGGCATCTTCATTGCCGGATTGCCCAGCGGGGTGACCTGCAGATCAAGCTTCTTGAACAGCAAAGGCAGACCGTAAAACGTAAAGAACATGGTCACGTTGAAGCCCATGGCCGCCGCCGTGGTCGACAGAATAAACGGCGGATAGGCCCAATCGAGCGACCCCTTGGTCACGATAATGCACATGCTCTTCTGATTGCTTTGGGTGGCTGCGTTGCCCTCGGCTGCCATAGCCTCGACCTTTCCTGCCTGAGCGATTGTCCGCTTCCTGCCTGAGTGGCTTTCCGCCGCGCGGCGGCGCGGAATTTATATTAGCAATATTGAATAATAGAATCGCCGCGCGGTCAAGTCGCGATTGCGTGAACGGCCGTGGATGCGCTATCTGAAGGGCCGTGCCGGGGGGTGGGGAAACATGAAACCGCGAAACCGCCCTTCCACCCACGCACAGGGCTTGCGAATCGGCCCGCATCGCGGTCGTTCAGGCCCTGCGGGCGGCGGGGCCGGAGATATCCGCCGCCGGGGCGGATGAACCGGGCCTTGCGGTATCGCCGGTTGCAAATCCGGTGTCGCGCCCGCTATACACCAGGTCTCGCATGCCTCAATGCGCGGGCGAGCAGTTGTTTGAATGAGCAATGAACACCAACAAGCCGGGACAGCCTGAAACATGCCTCCAGCTATGGATATCGCCGCCCTGCAGGAAAATGCCTCGCGCGCCAGCGCGCTGCTCAAATCCATGTCCAACGAATGGCGTCTGCTGATTTTGTGCCACCTGGCCGAAGGCGAGCGCTCGGTTGGCGAACTTGAGCGCGAAATCGGGCTCAGCCAGTCCGCGCTGTCGCAGCATCTGGCGATCTTGCGCCGGGAGCAACTGGTGCAGACCCGGCGCTCCGCGCAGTCCATCTACTACAAGCTTGCAAGCGACGAGGCCGCCGCCATCATGACCACGCTTTATGAGCTGTTCTGCCAGAACGATGACGCCGGCCCGGCCTGCGGCCCGCGAAAAATCAACTGAATGCAGTGCGGCCGCGACACCCTGTTGCGCGCGCCGCACGGGTATTGAGGGGCTTGCGTTTAATTAGGTATTTCTAATATAAGGTCCCGGCAGGGCGCTGTTCACATGCTGGCAGTGGCGAAAATACAGGGTTGAACTCATGAATATCTTTCACCTCACGCCCGAGTTTGCGGTGTCCGGACAACTGCGCGAAGAGCATTTCGAAACCCTTGCCGCGTGCGGGTTCACAACGCTCGTCAACAACCGGCCCGATGGCGAGAAGGGGGATTATCTGACGGCGGATGAAGTCCAGGCGCTGGCCGTGAAGCACGGCCTCGACTACCATTTCATTCCGGTCGACGGGCGCGGGCCCTTGCCCGTCGCCATCGCGCAGACCGCCCGGATTATGACGGCTGGCAAGGGACCGGTCGTCGCCTATTGCCGCAGCGGGCAGCGCTCCGCGGCATTGTGGGCGCTGGCCAGCGCCGGCCCGGTCAGTCCCGCCGACATCATCGAGGTGACGGGGAAGGCGGGATACGACCTGACTGGAATGCTGCCGGCCCTTGAGGCCTACGCGCAGGCGCGCCGCCAGAAGGCCGCCGCGGCATTTTAGAGCGGGTCTTTGTCCCGGGGGCGGCGCGCGCTCACAGTTTGCGGGCCTTGACAAACGGTTGCTGCGGCGCCGGATATCGCCCGGCCTCGAAATCCGCCTTCACCCGTCTGGCCAGCGCGCGCGCCTGAGCCTCGGTGTCGAGATGCCAGTGGCCCTCGATCAGGACCGGCGGGGGCGCAGAGATGTCGATGATCTCGCAATGGCACGCCTCAAGCAGCGCGGCGACCTGGGGCATGGTGAAATCGAACACGCCGTTCGTCATATAGTCGAGCCGGTCCAGCCTGCCGAATTCGTCGAGCCACGGCGCCAGCAGGCGTTTGGGCAGGAACGGCGGCAGCGGAATATCGCAATGCCCGTCATAGGCGATCCGCGTGTCCTGGGCGCGCAGGTACAATATGCCGCGCGGGCGCACCACCCGCGCGGCCTCGCGCATGACCTCATCGAGATTGGGAATGTGCTCCAGCACATACCACGAGATCAGGGCGGAGAAATGCCCGCTGGCGAACGGCAGCCGCGCGCCGTCATACAGCACGCAGCGTTGGTGCCAGTGCGCCGGCGCGGCGGCGGTCTCAAGCGCCCTTGAGAAATGGTCGAGGCGGTGCTGTACGGTTTCCACCCCCCACAGCGCATGGCCATCGCGCAGCCCTGCGTGAACCAGTTCGCCCTTGCCCGCCCCCAGATCGAGGATCGGACCGGCAAGGCTCGCCGGGTCGATCGCACCGAGTGTGTCGCGGAAATGCGACCACTGCCGTTGCCCTCGTCCCTGTTTGCCAGCCATGCCGCTTTCTATACGCGCGCAGGGCCGGGCGCGTCCATATTGCCGGTGCCGCGCGATGCGACTATGAATAGCCGCGTTGCCGCGAGCCCGGGAGAAGACACATGCGCACCGCCAAGCAGAGACGCGACTACAAGGTGGGCATGCCGCGCGCGCCCCTGCAACTCAAGCACACGCGCAACTGCAAGGTTCTGCCGGACCGTGAAACCCTGCTGGATGCGCTTCCCGATGGCGGTGTCGTCGCCGAGGTCGGGGTTGCGTGCGGGGATTTCAGCGCGCAAATCCTGGCCCGCGTCAGGCCCGATGTGCTGCACCTGATCGATGCCTGGTCGGTGGAGCGCTATGCGTGCGGCCGCGACAAGGTGGAAGCGCGCTTCGAGGCGCAAATCAAGGCCGGCACGGTGCGGCTGCACCAGGGCCCGTCATCGGAAATGCTGGCGGCCATGGACGACGACGTGCTCGACTGGGTCTATATCGACACCTTCCATTCCTACGAGGTCACCATAGAGGAACTGCGCATATCGCGCCGCAAGGTGCGAAAGGGCGGGCGCATCGCCGGCCATGATTTCTGTATCGGAAACGTCAAGACGCCGCTGCCTTACGGGGTCATCGAGGCGTGCAGCGTGTTTTGCCATGACCATGACTGGGAATATGAATATCTCACGCTGGAAAGCGACGGTTATTTTTCATACTGCCTGAGAGAGATGACAGGCTCATGAGGCGCGCGCCAGTTGCGCCTTGAGCATTTCGGCCGCCCGCGCATAGCCCCCTTGCGCGCCGTCGATGAAATGCATGTGGTCCCTGCTCGTGGCGGAGGGCACGATACAGGTCATGAGCGCGGTCTTCTGGCGGTGCAGGCCGTAATTGGCGATACCGTTGGCGTGCGCGTCCTGCAGAATGGTCTCGATTTTTTCAATCACCTGCGTGGTGCAGTCCAGTGTCAGCTTGAGGCCGTCATCGAGCTTGCGGTAATCGCTGTTGCGCGCGGTATCGCGGCCGTATTGCACCGGGTCGAAGCCGCCGATTTTCCTGCCCGTGCGGAACAGGGTGTAGACGAACAGGCTGAACAGGGCGATACGGGCCCGCCTGAGCAACGGGTGGCGGGCGCCGGGGCTCGCCCTGGCTTCGAGATCGACGCCTTTGGGGATGAAGGCGAAACGGGGTCCGGCTTCGGGCACGGGATGGCCTTCGCGTTCGAGATCGGCGTCGATCGTCTTGACGATCGTGCGCACCAGCGCCTCGAACTGCGCGATGTCGGCATCGCGCGCCGGCACCGCCAGCAGCGAGACAATGTCGCCCTGGCGCGCCTCGATCGGATTCCAGCGGCACGACAGGCCTTCCAGATTCGGGCGGCTGCCGGGCGCGGCGGGCGGCAGTGCATAGGCGCCCGCTTTCATCGCGGCCTCCGCCCACGCGATGCCGCCGCCCGAGAACATGGGATAGCTCACTTCGGGGGCGACCTGCAGGCGGGCGACCGCGACATCGCGGCCGGCGGCCCGGATATCGTCGATGGGAACGAGCGCCACGCGTAAGGAGAGTCCGACTTCTTCCTTCGCCCACACCTGGACGCGGGCCAGGGCATCGCCAACGGTTTGCTGCAGGGAGTCGGGGATGGCAAGGGCCGCGCCGTCGCCGCCGAAGACAAATGGAAACAGCGCGCCGTCCAGTGCGTTCCGCACTGCCGATATCACGCTGGCGCCGACCATGTTGACCGTCTTGTAGCGTCCGGCCTCGATGGCTCCGGTGGAGTCGATCACATCGGAAACCCCGACCAGCCACCCGTCGGGCAGTCGCGCGTGAAACTTGTGATCGATGGCGTTGGCGAACTGTGTGAAGCGCGGAATACAGGTATAGAACGATGTCAGGCGCGGGTCGCTCATGGGGTCAGGCCGCAAGTTCGCGGGTCTTTTCGATCAGGCGCTCGGTGGCGATTTCAAGGGCGTTGAACTGATCCATGAAATTGATGGCGTTGGCCTGCTGGATTTCAATGCCGGTATCCGACGACATGTACCAGGCATCGCCGCGCGGCGAGGCTTCGAGCACGAACAGTTCGCCGGTTTCCACATCGCGCACGATATCGCTGCCCAGAACCGGCTGGCCGGGAAAGGCCCCATGCACCCGCTCGCCCAGCTCGATGACGTCCCTGTCATAGGCCAGCGTATAGGTTGAGGACTTTTTGTTGGAAACGATGGTCACGCCGCCGCCGCCAAACCCGTAGCGCTCCTCGAGGGGCGGAAATTTGTGATCCACCTCGCAGCGCCAGCAGATCAGCGCCTTGCCGAACAGGGTCACCACCCGGTAATTGACGGGCCAGCGGCCGGTATAAACGAAGCGTTGCGCCAGCAGCGGGCCCTTGCGGCCCGGATGGCCCTCCTCGAATGTGTCCGGGGCCCTGTATCTGACCCGTTCTGTGCGCTTGATCCGGATCTCCGCGCCCCGCCGTCCCAGTTCCGGCTTGACGACCACATAGGGCCCCCATCGTTCCGGGTCGAGAACGGTATCGGGGGTGATCTCGACCCAGTCGGGAACCGGAACGCCGATGTCCCGCAGCCGCCGGTTCTGCTGGCCCTTGGGATATTCGAAGCCCTGCAGCACCGGCCCGCGCGGGGACTTGAATTTCTTGATGGGCATGGGCGAAACGCACAAGGTCGCATCGCGCGCCACCTCGCCGGCCTGCGCCCAGTCCAGTTCCTTGGTGTCCACGATATAGGTCGTGATGTCGCGCGCGCGTCGGCTGATCGCGGCGGCGATGTTTTGGTAATCCTCCAGCGCCTGCTTCATCTTCTGGTGGACAAGAATCAGGTTGGGCATCGTGTGCTCCGGTGGATTGCGCCCGCGGACCGCCTCGCTGGCCGGGCTCCGGACCCTAAGGCCTGCGGCTGAAAGTCACAACCGCGCCGCGCCGCTGCGTTGTTGATAATCGGTGTTGCGGATGCCATGCTGGCCGGTGTCCGCCGCCGCGAGACCTTGTGTGGAGCATTCAACAATGACGCCTGCGACACGACAAGAGTTTTCACCGCCGCCGGGGGCGCTGGCGTTTCTGAATTCACTAGGCGCGGGCGAGGTGCGCCACAAGGCGAACCGCGCGCTGCTGGAGCATCTGCTGGTGACCTACAGTCTGCTGGTTTCGTGGCGTCACGACGAGCCGGTGGCGCTCGCCGGGCTGTTGCACTCGATCTATGGCACGGTGGCTTTTGACGAGCCCTGCGTCGCGCCCACGGACCGCGAAAAAGTACGCGCCGTCATTGGCGAAGAGGCCGAACGGCTGGCCTATCTGTTTTCGGCCATGGACCGCGAGCGCTTTCTGGAAACACTGGGATCGGATGTGGTGGCGGACCGGTTCCGGGGCGAAGACATAAACATCACCGGCGATGAGACGCGCCACATGTGCGAAATCCTGTTCGCCAACGAGTTTGATCTGGCCATCGCCAAGAAGGGGGCGGGGCGCCCCGACAGAATCGAGAAAAAGCTCGCCCCCGTCTACGCCCGGCTCGAGCCCTATCTGTCGCCGGGCGCCCGCGCGGCCTACGGCGCGGCGATCCGGAGATCCTAGGGTCAAAACCCAATCATACCATTGATATAGTATAATAAATCAGATCCCCTGTCTCCGAACAAAGGTTTGGCGGAGGCCGGACCACGATAGTCCACGCATTAACCGGCCTTTTGGGCCGTTCTGCAGCGTTCATTCTCTAGAGACCCCGCCTCTCGACCGCCTCGCGCACGATCCGGGCCGTCGCCGCGGCGCCATTGAGATCGGGCCAGGCGTCCTCGGGCGGGGCGGGCGCGTCGGATGCCCGTTCGATGGCCGCGGCAAGTGTTTCCGGTGACAGCTCCCTTTCATACACGGCCTGGGCGATGGCGCGCCGGGCGAGCAGCGCGGCGCGGCGTGTCTGTTCGCTTTCGCCGTGTTCGGCATAGGGCACGACGACGGCGCGGCAGCGGGTCTGGAAGATGTCCACCGCCGTATTGTAGCCGCACTGGGATACCGAAACGCTCGTGGCCGCCATCAGGGATGCGAAATCGTCCCTGAATTCATGCACCGTAACGCCGGGTCCGGCCTGTGCGCGCAATGCGCGGGCTTCGCGCGCCGGCAGGTTGGGGCCGGTGATGAAACACCATTTTCCATGTGCATAACGGGTCAGCGGGCGGGCTTTGAGGGCGCACTCGAGCAGCCGTTCGCCCCGGGTCGCACCGCCGCCGACGGAGACCAGCACATCGAACGCCTCGCTGGCCGCTGCGGGCTGTGGGCCGGCGACGATGCCGGTATGGCGGGTCATTGCGGAAAATTCGCACGCGCGGGGCATCGTGGCGCCGAGCGCGGCGAAATCCGCATCGCCATGGACCAGCACCAGATCGAAATATTTTTCCAGATACGCGATCGTATCGTCGAGCCGGCCGGGCTTGTCCGACTGCTGGAGAATGTCGCGCACGGAACACGCCACCAGCGGGCGCGGCGAGCGGGCGTGCGCGGCATCGAGAAACGGCAGCAGTTCAAAGCGCATCTGGCGGCGGCCGAACGGAAACGCCTCGATCAATATCGCATCGGGCCGCACCTCCTCGACAAGGCCCACCAGCCGCGCCGCGCGGGCGGCCTTGCGGTCTTCATCAATCGGCCGCCCCTGGGCATCGACCAGATCGGAGAACCCGCCTTTACCCGCCTTGATGGGGGCAAGGCGATGGATGCGCACGCCCGGTGCGCGCAGGCCCTCGACCGCGACCCCGCCGATGACGAGATCGACAGTGAGGCCGGCGCGAACCATTTCGGCGGCAATGCGCAGCGACCGCACCAGATGGCCGATGCCCTGAAGATGCTGCGTGTAGGAGAGAATGTTCACGTGTCGATCATGGGCGCGGTGGTATCGACAGGATCGCCCATTGTCAGCCTCGCGCCGTCCGCAAGCCGGAATTGGTGGGCGATGCCCCAGCGGATCTTCTGCGGCGGTTTGCCGGTCATGTCCCAGCCCGTCGCCATCGCCATGAGCGCGCGGATGACGCCCTTGTGGGTCACCGCGACCACGGGCTCGCGCGTTGCGGCGAGGTCTTCGAGCCAGCCGCGCAGCCGCTCCACGACTTCGCGCGGGCTTTCCCCGCCATCGGGGCGGAAATCAAGCCCACGCGCTTCGTTGGCGGCCATCGCCTGGCCCAGACGCCGGCGCAGGCCGGTCATGGTTTCGCCTTCCCAGCGGCCCCAGTCGGCCTCGATCACTCGCGGCTCCACGACGGCGCCGGATGCACCCAGCAGTGCCGCCGTCTGGCGCGCACGCGCCAGCGGGCTGGTGACCCAACGCGCAGCGGCGGTCCATTCCGCCAGGCGCCAGGAGCGCACCATTTCGCGGCCCTCCCCGCTCAAGGGAATATCGCGGCGGCCCTGCAGGCGTTTGATGCGGGTCCATGGGGTGGGGCCATGGCGGATGACCAGCAGGGTTGTCATGAAGACCTGCTGGTTTCGACGAGGGAGAGCGCCGGGCGGTTTCGCCGCGTGACAATGTCTTCGACCAGCCCGCCAATGGTGTTCAGGCCGGCCAGCAGATCGCCCTGCGCGGTATCGGAAGGCAGGGGACGGTTGGGCAGGTCTTTCAGTGCCCGCGCCATGAGCGCGGGATCGCCCCACTGGCCGGGATCGAGCATGCCCACCAGCCCCAGTTCCTCCGCCCGGCGCGCGCGGATCAGCTGCTCCTGCCGGGGATGGGTGCGCGGATGGACCAGCGCCCTCTTGTCGAAGGAATATATTTCGCAAAACGTGTTGTAGCCCCCCATCGCCACGACGCCGATGGCGGCCGTCATGAGATGTTCGAGATTGTTTTCGTAATCGAGCACCTTGACGTCGTGGAGGGCCCTCGCTCTCTGGCGGATGTTTTCGCGCACATGGGGCGCCATGAACGGGCCAAGCACCAGCAGGGCCGGGTAGGGCAGGTCGCGATTCTGCTGGTAGGTCTTGATAATCCAGTCCATCAGCCTCTCGCCGTCCGCGCCGCCGCCGACCGTGACCAGCACATAAGGGTTGGTGAAGGGCTGGGCCGGCGGATAGATCTGTTCGGGCACCCGGCGTCTCAGATAACCGGTGAACACGGTTCGCTCGCCGAGCGCTTCGGGCGCATCCAGGTTGTTCAGCGGGTGCCAGAAATCCCGCGGCCCGTAGACCCAGATATGGTCGTAGAGCGCCGCGACCTTGCCAAGAACGTCGTTGGGCTTCCATTCCGCGCGCAGGCGCTCCGGCGAATCCATCACGTCGCGCAGGCCGAGCACCAGCGTTGTGCCCTGTTCTTTCAGCATGCGCAGGGTTTGTTCCATTTCCCCCTTGAGGCCCATCGGCTCCTTGTCGACAATCAGAATGTCGGGCTTGAACGAGGCCGCGGTGTGGCGGATGATCGCCTCGCGGATTTCCAGCGTATCGTTCAGGTCGATCAGTTCGCCGGTCGAGGTGTATTGCCCGTTATAGAGCTTGATGACGCTGGGGATTTTGACGAAATCGACCCGCGCGCGGAAACTGAAACTGCCGGCGATCGGCGATCCGGTCACGATCAGCACGGACAGTCCCTTGAACCGCTCCACCAGCGCATGCGCGATGGCGCGGCAACGGGTCAGATGGCCCAGACCGAAGGTGTCGTGGCTGTACATCAGGATGCGCGCGTGTTCGAGCCGTTTCACCGTGTGCATGGTTGAGGGGGCCTATTTGTAGGGGTCGGCCGCGTCGCGCAGCCCGTCGCCGAGAAAATTGAACGCCAGGATGACCAGGATCACCGGAACCACCGGCAGCATCAGCCAGGGATAGAGCGCCACGACATTGATGTTTTGCGCCTCCACCAGCAGCACGCCCCAACTGGTGATCGGCGGGCGCAGGCCAAGGCCCAGGAAACTCAGCGCGGTTTCGCCCAGGATCATGGTGGGGATGGAAATGGTCGCGGATGCAATGAGATGGCTCATGAAGCCGGGCACCAGATGGCGGGCGATGATGCGTCTCGGGCTGGCGCCCATAAGCTGCGCGGCCAGCACATAGTCCTCCTCGCGAAGGGCGAGCAGTTTGGAGCGCACCGCGCGCGCAAGCCCGGTCCAGTCCAGCAGCCCCAGAATGACCGTGATGCCGAAATAGACCAGCAGCGGACTCCACGTCACCGGCATGATCGCCGCCAGCACCAGCCACAGCGGGATGGTCGGCAGCGCCTGGATGACCTCGATCACCCGCTGCACCACAAGGTCGATCACGCCGCCGTAATAGCCGGCGATGCCGCCAAACGTGATGCCCAGCGTGAAACTGATGATGATGCCCAGCAGGCCGATGGTGAGCGATACCCGCGCGCCGTAGATTATGCGCGACAACACATCGCGCCCCAGCCTGTCGGTGCCGAGCAGATACACGCTGCCGCCCTTGGCCGCGCAGAACAGATGCAGATCCGACTTGAACAGCCCCCAGAAACGGTACTGGTCGCCGCGGCAGAAGAACCGGATTTTCTGCGGCTTGGTCACATCGTCGGTATAGATCAGCTTCAGCTTCGCCATGTCGAGCCGGTAGGTGGTGGCATAGACGAAGGGGCCGATGAACTTGCCTTCATGAAACAGGCGCAGGCTCTGCGGCGGCGAATAAATCTTCTCCACGTTGCGGGTATGGAGATTGTAGGGCGCCAGAAATTCGGCGATCAGCACGGACCCGTAGAGAATAATCAGAATGATGCCGGAGACCACCGCCAGCCGGTGGCGCTTGAATTTCCACCACATCAGCCGCCATTGCGAGGCGTGATACAGCTTCTCCTGGCCCGCGGACAGTTTCTCGATGGAGCGCGGATCAAAGGGCGCCGTCGACACATAGTGCTTCATGCGGGGGCTGGCGGGCGGTTTTTTTTCCCTGTTCATTTGACCGAACGCCCCTGCAGGCGGATCCTCGGGTCGAGCAGGGCCAGCGCGATATCGGAGATCAGAACGCCGCACACCGACAGGGCGGCAAGGAACATCAGGAACGAACCGGCCAGATACATGTCCTGGCTTTGCAGCGCCGACACCAGCAGCGGCCCCGTCGTTTCCAGCGACAGGACGATGGCCACCAGCACGGAGCTTGAAATGATCTGCGGCAGGATGTTGCCGATATCGGCGACGAAGAAATTCAGCGACATGCGCAAGGGATATTTCACCAGCGCGCGGAACGGGTGAAGCCCCTTGGCCTTGGCGGTGGTGACATATTGCTTTTGCAGTTCGTCGAGCAGATTGGCCCGCAGCCGCCGGATCATGCCCGCCGTGCCCGAGGTGCCGATGACAATCACCGGAATCCACAAATGCGCCAGGATCGATTTCATCTTCGCCCAGCTCATGGGCTGGTTCAGGAATTCGGGATCCATGATGCCGCCAATGGAGGTCCCAAAATAGATGTTGGCGAAGTAAAGCAGCACCAGCGCGAGCAGGAAATTCGGCGTGGCCAGCCCCAGAAGGCCGATGAATGTCAGCCCGTAGTCGCCCCAGCTATACTGGTGGGTGGCGGAATAGATGCCGATGGGAAAGGCGATCAGCCAGGTGAAGATGATGGTCGTGACGGAGAGGACCGTGGTCAGAAACATGCGCTCGCCAACCACCTCCGCCACAGGCATCTGATACTCGAAGGAATAGCCGAAATCCCATTGCAGCATGCCGGTGACCCACACGAAATAGCGCTGCAGCGGGGGCTGGTCGAGGCCGTATTCCTGTCTGAGATAGGCAATATGCCGTGGGTCCACGGTTTCTCCCTGGACCTGAAGCTCGGCGATGTAACTTTCCAGAAAATCCCCCGGCGGCAGCTCGATCAGGAAAAACACCAGCGCGGAAATCAGCACCAGCGTCGGGATCATGATCGCCATTCGTTTGAGGATGTAACGCAGCATGGTCGCGATCGCCAATCACCGGGTTTTGCGGGTATCGAACCAGAAACTGTCCGGCATGTAGATGCCGAAATAGGCCCCCGGATTCCAATTGTAAAAGCCCTTCTCGGGCACGTTTTTCAGCGTATTCGATACCACCACGGGCTGCAATGCGCCATTGATGACGCCGATCGAGTAGACCTGATCGGTATAAAGGGCGAGCATCCGGTGCCAGATTTCCGTTCGCTCCTGTTTCGAGGTGGAGCGTTTCCAGGCCATCATCAGCTCGGCCAGCCTGCCGGCGCCGGGATCATCGGGTTTTTCGCCTGCCCGCCCCTCGGTTGCGAAATACTGTCCCCACATTGGCCACTGCAACTGGCTTTGCCGCGTTGGCGCGAGTTCCCACGGGCTCATGGATGATGTGGGGACGCCGTTTTCCAGTCCCGTCCACACGGACATGATCGTGTGGCCCGAAAAAACCCGGCTGCGGAACACGTCGCGCTGGGAGGAACGCGCCACCAGCTTCACGCCGATCCGTTTCCAGCTGTCGCGCACCAGTTCCAGCATGTCCGTCTGCTCGGTGCTTTCGCCCGCGGTATCGACAATTATGACCAGCGGTCTGCCGTCGGGCATCAGCCGGATGCCATCGTCGTTGCGTTTGTCGAGACCGATCTCGTCGAGCAGCGCGTTGGCGCCTTCCTCGTCATATTCCGCCCAGGCCTTCTGGTAGCTCTCGCGGAAGAGCGGGCTTTGCGGCAGCACGGAATTGGCGCTCTCGCGGGTCAGCCCGAAATAGATGACCATGTTGATTTCCCGGCGGTTGATGCCAAGGGACAGGGCGCGGCGGAACTTGCGGTTGCCCATGAGCTTGCGCCAGACGGGATCGCGGGCGTTGAGATTGGGAAACAGCGCGATCTGCGCGCCGCGCGCGATGCGCCACAGGCGCACGGTGAAGTTCTGGCGCTTTTCGCTTTCCTTGAGAAACGTGAAATGATTGAAGCGCAGATAGCGCGCCTGCAGATCGGACTCGCCCGCGCCGACTTTCGCCGGGATGATCTTGGTCGACCCCAAATTGAAAACCACCTCGTCGATATAGGGCAGTTGCCG
Source organism: Hyphomicrobiales bacterium (assembly GCA_027058735.1). Lineage (GTDB taxonomy): Bacteria > Pseudomonadota > Alphaproteobacteria > Rhizobiales > JALURZ01 > JALURZ01. The sequence continues at coordinate 17,503 of JALURZ010000115.1, forward strand.
TCCGGATTTGTCGGTGCGGTGAAAATAGGGATTGCGGGTGAAGATGAATTGCTGGGACGGCGGTCTGGTCGTGTTCAGCCAGGGTTGCAGCGTTGGCAGGTCCGGATTTTCGGGGCGGTATTGCCGGGCCTTGCGGACATGCAGGGAAACCCAGTCGCGGACTTTCGCGGCCTTGACCAGGGCGGCGAGCCTGGCGGGCTTCTGGTAGGATGCGTGAAACTTTTTCAGATAGTGGGCCGGCGCATAGATGTAGAGGGGCCGGGCGCCGGCCAGAGCGGTGAGAAAATCCGGGTTGGGCCGGTCCCAGGTGTAGCGCACCGTGGTTTCGTCGATCACCTCGAAAACCGGCGGTTTGCCGTTCACCAGCATGGCCGGCGGCGGGCCTGCGCGCGACAGGAATTTGTTATTGGCGATGTCCTCCCAGAAATAACGGAAATCCTCCGCCGTGAACGGGCGGCCATCGGACCATTTGTGGCCCTTCCTGAGACGCAGGGTGAAGATGCGCCCCTCCGTGACCTCGAAACTCTTGAGAATGTCGGGAGCAAGCCGGAGGTCCGGCGTGAAGCCAACCAGGCGGGCATAGCCGAACACCGTCATCATGCGGATGTCCTTTTGCTTGCCCATGAGCATGCGCAGCCGCCCGCCATAGCGCCCCGGCGTGCGCCCGAGCGCCTCCAGATCGATCACCCGCGGTTCGGCGGGCAGGCGTTCGCTCACCGCGGGAAGCCGGCCGGCCGCCACCTGACCGGCCAGAAACGGAACCTCGGGGGCGCCGGCGGCCCGGCTTGCGAAACCGAACACAAACGCCGCCGCGAGACAGCCGCGTGCCATGCGACGCCACGCGGTCACGGCAGCAGCTCTTTCAGGCTTGCATCCGCGCTGGCCAGCACGCTATGGCCCGCGCCTATTTCGAAATGGCGCAAATCGGCCATGCCGTTTGTGCTGGCGAAGGGCGCCGGCCACATGTCGGCGCGATCCGCCCCTTCCGCCGACAACGCGTCGAAATCAAGTCTGCGCCCCAGGTCCGCATAGGGCACCGCCCGCAGCAGCGTTTTGGTATAGGGATGGACATGGGACTTGAACAGCACTTCGCGCGGCGCCACCTCCACGATCCGCCCCTGGCACATCACGGCAATGCGATCGGCCATGTAATCGACCACGGCTAGGTCGTGGGATATGAACAGATAAGTCAGTCCAAGATCCTTCTGCAGGTCTTTGAGAAGATTGAGAATCTGGGCCTGAACCGATACATCGAGCGCGGATGCGGGCTCATCGCAGATCATCAGTTCGGGCCCCAGCGCCAGGGCGCGGGCGATGCCGATGCGCTGGCGCTGGCCGCCGGAAAAACTGTGCGGATAGCGGTTCAGAAATCGCGGATCGAGCCCCACCACCTGCATCAGTGAGGTAACGATTTCAGCCTGCCTGGCCTTGCTGCCCATGCCGTGGATGACCAGCGGCTCGCGCAGAATGTCGAACACCGTCATGCGCGGGCTCAACGACCCGAACGGGTCCTGAAACACCATCTGGATATAGGGGCGTATGCGTTTGAGATCGGAATCGGGCACGCCCGCCAGATCAAGCGAGGCCTTCGCGCCGTTGAATATGATCGATCCTTCATCGGCGCTTTCTGCGCGCATGATCAGCTTGCTCAGCGTCGTCTTGCCGCAGCCGCTCTCGCCAACCAGGCCGAAACACTCCCCGCGCCTGATATCGAAGCTGACCCCATCGACCGCGGTGATCCGGCTTTCGCGGCCGCGGCCGAAAAAACCGCGCTTGCGCGCGACAAACGTCTTGCGCAGGTTGCTGAGCGACAGAATGACGTCTGATTGCGGCTTTTGCCTTTTGTTCCCGGCCCCCAGCAGCGGGCCGATTTCATATTTCACGTCGCGCAGCGAGACCAGCCGCTCGCCGGGCTTCATGTCGAAGCGCGGCGCCGCATTGAGCAGCGCCTTGAGATAGGTGTGCCTGGGCTTGTCAAATATATCGCGCAGCGAGCCGGCTTCCATGATCTCGCCGTGATAGATGACCACGACCTCATCGGCCATGTTGGCGACGACCCCCAGATCATGGGTAATCAGCAGGATGGCCATGCCGAGTTTTTTCTGCAGGTCTTTCAGCAGTTTCAGGATCTGCGCCTGAATGGTGACGTCAAGGGCGGTTGTGGGTTCATCGGCGATCAGCAGGGCCGGGCGGCAGACCAGCGCCATGGCGATCATGGCGCGCTGGCGCAGCCCGCCGGAGAGTTCGAACGAATAGCGCGACAGCGCGCCCGCGGGATCGGGAAACCCGACCAGCCCAAGGGTTTCCTCAACCAGCGCCCGGGCCTGCGCGCTGCCCACCGAGCGGTGCAGGCGCAGCGCCTCGCCGATCTGGTCGCCGATCGTGTGCAGCGGCGAAAGCGATGTCATCGGCTCCTGGAAAATGATGGAAATGCGCCCGCCGCGCAATTGCCGCATGGGCTTGCCGTCCCATGCCAGGGCGGTGATGTCGATGCTTTGCCCCGGCGTATCGGGATCGAAAAAACGGATGTGCCCGCCGGTGATGCTGGCGGATTTGGGCAGGATGCCCATGATCGCCTGGGAAATCACCGACTTGCCCGATCCGCTCTCCCCGACAAGGGCGACGACCTCGCCGGCGCGGATACGAAAATTTACGCCCTTGACCACTGTCAGCTCGGTTTTCAGAAACTTGAACGCAATGCGGAGGTCTTCGACCCTCAGCAGATCCGGCTTTGTCGACATTGCAACGAAACTCACCCCCCAAAGCGCGGCGAAACACGCGGCACGCCTGTTGTTTTTGCGCTCACTCTAGCGTGAATGAAAGACGCTGCAAAGCCATCCTTCATGGCGTGCCGGGAAGGGAAAAGCGGCGTGCGATTTCCGCCAGACAGACATCGGCCGCGAAGTCCGCTTTCAGCCGGCGATAGGCGGCCTGCGCCAGTTTGAGGCGCGTGGCCGGATTTTCGATCAGCCGCGCCAGCGCGCCGGCCAGCGCGGCGGGATCGTCGGGGGGCACCAGCAGGCCGGTTTCCCGCGTGCTGATCAGTTCCGGAATCGCGGAGACGGTCGTTGAAACACACACCAGCTTTTGCGACTGCGCTTCCATCAGCACATTGGGCAGGCCGTCGCGGTCGCCGTCCTTGTCGATGCGGCTGGCCAGGACAAAGACATGCCCCGATCTGAGAAGGTCGATAACCGCGCTTTGCGCCTGCGCCCCCTGCCAGACGATCCTGCCGCCAAGCCCCAGCGCGTCCGCGCGCGCCTTCAGCGTGCCGGCCAGCTCGCCGCCGCCGATATGAACGAAACGCCAGTGCACGGTGTCCGGCAGCAGCGCCAGTGCATCAAGCAGGGTGTCATAGCCCTTCTTGGCAACGGCCCTGCCCACCGAGACCAGCGTGACCGGATTTCGCGGATCATGGCCGTCGGGTTCCCCGGCGCGATCGGGCGGTGCGGGAAAGCGCTCCAGATCGAGCCCGTGATAGGACAGGAACACACGGTCTGCGCGCGCGCCGGCCAGGCCCTTGAGATGGTCCAGGCCATAGGCGGTGCAGGTCGTGCCCCACAGGGCGTGGGCGAGTTTTTCGCGTTTTTCCCAGTCCGGAATGGTCCAGATGTCGCGCGCATGCGCCGAAAAGCTCCAGGTGGCGCCGCGCATCAGGCTGGTGTAGCGCGCCACCGAGGAGGGGGTGTGCAGAAAATGGGCGTAGATATGGGAAATGCCGGGGGCCAGCTCGCCCGCCAGCACCGCCGCCTGGCCGAAGCGGCGTATCCGGCCGGCCGTCGGATCACGCATCAGGTCGCGGCCGAAACACCGCGCCGCGCGCCAGAAGCCGGGCAGCCGCATCGCCGCGCGCAGGCCCTTCAGCACCCGTGCCGGCTCGGCATAAAGATATTCGGGCAGATAGTTCACCGGCGCCGTTATTTCCGCATTGATGGGGTGGCTGAGGCGGTCTGTCGGATGGCGCAGGGATACCAGATCGAAAGCGAGGCCACGCAGTTCGAGTGCGCGTATTTCCCGGGCGATGAATGTTTCCGACAGGCGCGGGTAGCCCTTGAGGATGATCGCAATACGTGTAAGGCTCATGGGCGGTGCGGATGTTGGCTGATCGGACAGAAATTCTTCGAGACGGGATTTCGCGGATGCGCAGTTGTCTCGCGGATGCGCAGTTGTCTCGCGGATGCGCAGTTGTCTCGCGGATGCGCAATTGTCCCGCGGCTGCGGTTTTAACCTATAAGGGGCGGACGCGGTAAGGGTATTCTAGACATTCTCCGCTGCGAGCGAGGGGCATCCGGCGCGCCACTATGGATCACAGTCTTTTCCGCTATGTGTGGTCGCACACCAAGAAGGATCAGGGATGGATCCTCATGGTGGTGCTGTTGTCGATGCCCACCTATTTCCTGTTTTTCGACCTGCCCAAGCAGATCGTCAACGGCCCGATACAGGGCGGCGGCTTCGAAACCGAAGGCGCGACGGCAAGTTTTCTGCGCATCGCCTTCGATGTCCCTTCCTGGATATCACCGGCCGGCCGGGTGGAAATCTTTTCGGGCTTTGAACTGGATCGCTTCGGCTATCTCGTGGCCATGAGCATGGTTTTTCTGCTGCTGGTGTGCATCAACGGCCTGTTCAAATTCTACATCAACACCTTCAAGGGGCGGCTGGGCGAACGCACCCTGCGCCGGCTGCGGTTCGATCTGGTGGACCGCATCATGCGGTTTCCCGCATCCCATGTGCGCAGGATGCGCGCCCCTGAGGCCGCGACCATGGTGAAAGACGAGATCGAACCGCTGGGTGCCTTCATCGGCGATGCCTTCATCCAGCCCGTATTCGTCGGCGGCCAGGCGATCACCGTGATGGTCTTCATCATGGTTCAGAGCGTCTGGCTCGGGCTCATTGCGCTGGTTATCGTGCTGTTTCAGGCGGTCATCATTCCGCGCCTCAGGCACGAACTGCTGCGGCTGAACAAACGCCGCCAGTTGCTGGCCCGCGAACTGGCCGGGCGCGTGGGCGAGGTCGTCGATACGGTGGCCGACATCCATGTCAATGACGCGTCTAATTTCGAGCGCGCGGATATTTCCAGCCGTCTGGCGCGGATATTCCTCATTCGCTACGAATTGTACCAGCGCAAGTTCTTCATCAAATTCCTGAACAATTTCCTGGCCCAGATCACGCCGTTTCTGTTCTACCTGATCGGCGGCTATTTCGCGATCCGGGGCGAAATGGATATCGGCCAGCTGATCGCCGTCATCGCCGCCTACAAGGACCTGCCCGCGCCCATCCGCGAACTGATCCTGTGGGACCAGCGCCGCCTCGATGTGCAGATCAAATACAGCCAGGTGATGGACCAGTTCAGCCCCGAGGAGATGCTGGAGCGCGACAAGCAGGCCGTGCACACGGATGCGGTCGCGCCGCTGACCGGCGATATCGCGGTGAGCAACCTGGGGATCGTCGATGACACGGGGGGCGAACTTGTCAGCCGCCTCACGTTCAAGTTGCCGCTCACGCAGGCGAGTGCCGCCCTTGGCAAGGCCAATAGCGGCGCTGAGAGCGTGTGTGAGGTTCTGGCCGGGCTGGTGACGCCCACATCGGGCCAGTGCCGCATCGGCGATGCCAATCTGAGCGATCTGCCGGAATATGTGACGGGCCGGCGGATCGGGTATGTCGGGGCGGAAATCTATCTGCGCCAGGCGAGCGTGCGCGACAACCTGCTCTACAGCCTCAGGCACGCGCCGCTGCGCCCGCGCGACTATGACGAAAAGGAGGCCAGGGAGCGCGAGCGCTTCGTGCGCGATGCCCGCTCCGCGGGCAATTCGGAACTCGATGTGCGGGCCTCGTGGGAGGACCTCGAGGCGGCCGGTGTGGGCGATGAACACGAGCTTGGCGCGCGGATTTACGAAATCTTCAATCTGGTCGATCTTGCAGACGAGATGTTTGTGCTGGGTCTGCGCGGGCGCATCGACCCCGATCAACACCCCGGGCTCGTCGCGCGCCTTGTTGAAGCGCGCAAGAAACTGCGCCAGGCCCTGGAGCATCCCGATCTCGCGCAGTTGGTGGAACCGTTTGATGCCGGCGCCTATAACGACCAGGCGACGGTTGCGGAAAACCTGTTGTTCGGTACCGCGATCGGGGATGCTCTTTCGGAGGCCGGACTGGCGTCCAACGCGTATCTCCAGACCGTGCTGGCACAGGCCGGCCTCGATGCCAGACTGTTTGAAATGGGCCGCGGAATCGCGACCACGGTGGTCGAGATTTTTGCCGATCTGTCGCCGGATCATCCCTTGTTCGAACAGTTGAGCTTCATGGAAGCCGACGAAATCCCGGTCTATGACACCGTGCTGAAGCGCAACGCGAGCACGGATTTCGCGGCGGCCGGCGCCGAGGACCGGGCGATGTTGCAGAAGCTGGCATTCGGCTATGTCGAACCGCAATACCGCCTGTCGCTGCTCGACGCGGAGATGAAAACCGCGCTGCTGGCGGCCCGCAAGGCGTTTCGCGACGGGCTGCCCGAAGACCTCGGCGGCGCCATCGCGTTTTACGATGCCGAGCGCTACAACGCGGCCGCCACGGTGCAGGACAACATCCTGCTTGGCCGTATCGCCTATGGCATGGCCAACGGTGCGCAGCGGGTCAATGAAGAGATCGGCAGGATTGTCGATGAACTCGATCTGCGCGCGGCGATTTTCGATGTCGGTCTGGATTTCGACGTCGGCATCGGCGGCAGGCGGCTGACGGTGGTGCAGCGCCAGAAGCTCGGCCTGGCCCGCGCCCTCGTCAAGCGGCCCGACTATGTGATCGTCAACCGGATCTTCGCCAGTCTGGACGAGGGCCAGCAGGCGGCCATCCTCCGGCGGGTTCTGGATTTTGTGAAAACCATGCATGATGGCCGCGCGGCCGGGGTTTTCTGGGCCCTGGCGGCGCCGCGGCTGGCCGATCTGTTCGATCATGCGCAGGTCTACGAAGGCGGCAGGCTGGTTGAGCAGGGCCGCCCCGACGCCCTGGCGAAAAAGAGCGGGGCCTATTCGAGACTGCTGGAGGCGGGCTAGCGGACCCGGCGGCGGGCCGCGGCACCGTGGAGTGATCAGAAAAACGAGGCGCGTCATGTCGCTGGAAGATGAAGTTGAAGTGTTGCGGAGCATTCCGCTGTTTGCCAATCTCGCGCCTGCGAAACTGAAGCTGCTGGGCTTTACCTCCGAGCGCGTTGTCTTCTCCAGGGGCCAGGAACTGTGCCGCCAGGGCGAGGTGGGCGATGCGGCCTATGTGATCATCGAAGGGTCGGCGGACATTGTGGTGGATACTCCGGGCGGCGAATTGTCGGTGGCCCAGGTGGAGCGCAACTCCATCGTCGGCGAAATCGCCATTCTGTGCGATGTACCGCGCACCGCGACGGTCAGGGCGCTAAGCGAGCTTCAGACACTGAAAATCACCAAGGACCGGTTCTTGAGCCTGACGACGGAATTCCCCGAAGTCGCCGTTGAGGTCATGCGCGTGCTGGCGCAGCGGCTGGCCGCGACCACCGCCGAACTGACCGATGTGCGCAAACAGTTGCAAGAGCGTGACGGTTGAGCGCGCCCCGGCAGATGACAGGAGCACAGCGTGGCCGTTTCAAATGAAGGCGGGAGGATGGCGGCGCCGGGAGACGGGGACCGGCTTTCTCGCGCCAGGCTTTATTCGGGCCTCGTTCTGTTCGTCTTCGCAGCGACGCATCTGATCAATCATTCCCTGGGCCTGGTCTCGGTCGAGGCCATGGATGCGGTGCGTGTCGTGCGTTCGGGTCTGTGGCGCTCGGCGCCGGGAACGATCCTGCTCTATGGTTCGCTGATCACCCACGCCGCGCTCGCGCTTCACAAATTCGCCGGCCAGCGCACCTGGCGGCTTTCGTTCTGGCCCGCGATCCAGTTGATCTCCGGTCTGGTGATCCCGGTTTTCCTGATGCGCCACATCATCGGCACGCGCATGGTGAATGAACTGTTCAGCGTGAATGACAATTATGGCGATCATGTGCTGTGGATCCTGTGGCCGGATCAGGCCTGGCGCCAGGCGATCCTGATCACCCTTGTGTGGGTGCACGGCTGCATCGGCCTGCATTTCTGGCTGCGCATGAAGCCGTGGTACGGCTCCGTCCGGTGGCCGTTATTCGCAGCCGCCGTCCTGGCGCCGACCATGGCCTTCGCCGGTTTCAGCGTGGCCGCGCGTCAGGTCCGGGCGGGCGGCACCTTCGTCAGCCCGCTCAAGCCCGAAGAAGTCGAATTCGTCTACGCCACCATGAGCAATGTGCTGTGGGGGTTTGTGGGCGTCCTTGCGGCGGTGATCGGCACCCGGCTGGCGCGCATGGTGATCGACCGGGTCACTGCGCGCATCAAGGTGACCTATGGCATTGACAAGACGGTGATCAACAGGGCCGGCCCGACGCTGCTCGAAATCAGCCAGCGGCACGGCATTCCGCATGCCTCGGTGTGCGGGGGACGGGCGCGGTGCTCGACCTGCCGGGTGCGGGTGCTCGACGGTCTGGAGCATCTGCACGGGGTGAGCGATGCGGAACGCCGGGTGCTGGAGCGGGTGGGTGCTGGCGCGAATGTCCGGCTCGCCTGCCAGCTCAGGCCCAGCGCGGATCTGTCCGTCGCCACGCTGCTTCCCGCCACGCGCATCGGTCCCGAAGACATCGCGATGCAGGACAGATATGTCTGGGGCGTGGAACAGACCGTTTCCATCATGTTCGCCGATATTCGCGGTTTTACCGCCCTGTCGGAAGACCGCCTGCCTTTTGATGTCGTCTTTCTGCTCAACCAGTTTCTCGGCCAGATGAGCGGGGCCATTGAGGATTCTGGCGGCTATGTCGATAAGTTTCTGGGCGACGGGATCATGGCGATCTTCGGCATCGAAAGCAGCAAGGAACAAGGTGCGCGCGATGCCCTGCGTGCGGCCAGATCCATGAGCGGGGTGTTGTCCGCGCTCAACAGAAGCCTTGCCTCCGATCTTCCCAGACCGTTGAATATCGGCATCGGCGTCAATACGGGTGCCGCGATCCTGGGCCGGGTGGGGGATGCGGGCCAGGCCAGCGGCACCCGGCGCATCACCGCGCTGGGCGATACGGTCAATACCGCAAGCCGCCTTGAGGCCGCGGCCAAGGAACTGGGTGTGCAACTGGTGATTTCGGCGAGGACCGCGCGCGCGTCCGGCTATGATCTGGGCGGGGCGCGCACCGATACGATCAAACTGCGCGGCAAGGCCAACCGCATCCGCGTGCTGATCGTCGATCAGGCAACCTCGATGACCCTCCAAAAGGCCGCGCGCGCGGAACGGACTCAGGCCACGGCGAAATAGCTTTTGTACCAGGCCACGAAATTGCCAAGGCCCTCCTCGATGGAGGTTTGCGGCGTGAAGCCGGTGAGCGATGCCAGTGTTTGCGTGTCCGCCCATGTCTGCTCGACTTCGCCCGGCTGCATGGCCATGAAGTTGATCTCGGCCTTGCGCCCCAGCAGGCCTTCGAGCACCGCGATATAGCGCATCAGATCCACCGGCTCGCCGTTGCCGGCATTGCACAGGCGATAGGGCGCCACACCGCTGGTGGCCGTATCCGGGGCTTTCGCGTCCCAGGCGCGGCAAGCCGCCGGGGGCAGATCGAGCAGGCGTGCCAGGCTTTCGACAATATCGGCCACATAGGTGAAGTCGCGGCTCATCCTGCCGTGGTTATAGACGTCGATCTTGCGGCCGTTGAGGATCGCGTCGGTAAACCTGAAAAACGCCATGTCGGGCCGGCCCCATTCGCCGTAGACGGTGAAAAAGCGCACACCGGTGATGGCCAGCCCGTAGAGATGGGCATAGCTGTGGGCCATCACCTCATTGGCCTTCTTGGTTGCGGCATAAAGCGACAGCGGATGGTCGCTCACCAGGTTCTCGTGAGAGGGCAGGTCGCGGTTGGCGCCATAGACCGAACTTGACGAGGCAAACACCAGATGGCGCGGCGCGCGCGCGCGGCAGGCCTCAAGGACATTGGCAAAGGCCACAAGATTGGCCTCCACATAGGAGTGCGGCTGTTGCAGGGAATAGCGCACGCCGGGCTGGGCGGCCAGGTGAACCACGATCTCGGGCCGGGTTTCGGAAACGAGCGCATCGAGGGCGGCGCCATCGCACAGATCGACGATTTCAAGGCGGTGGTTCGCGTGCGGCGCGAGGCGTTCAAGGCGCGCTTTCTTCAGATCGACATCATAATAGGGCGACAGGTTGTCGATGCCGGTGACCTCATGGCCTTCCATGGCAAGGCGCACCGCCAGATGGTTGCCGATAAACCCGGCGACGCCGGTGACCAGAATGCGCATGGGACCTCGCGACCTTTCGCTGCAACCGGGACACGCCAATACGTGCGCACCGTTGTTAGGGCATTTTCGGCGCCGGTTGAACCCGTGTATCGTCGAAGCCGCCAGGGTTGCCGTGAACGGATTTATTTTATTCGGTAAAATCAACGGAGTAGATCGAAAATCAAAATGTGTTTGGAAACACGGGCGGGCCGTGCCAGTCTTGACCCCGGCAGACGGGCCGGTCTGTGTGGGGCCGGTTGAAAATCCGCCTTCGGCGGCACGTTTTGCGGGAGGGCGCGATGAGCATCAATAATCGGCTTTTGACGCTGGCCGTCATATTGGCGTTATCCACCTTCGCGGTGGGCGCTTTCGCTCACGGGCTGCAACACAACAAGATACGTTTCGACTTCATGAAGGCGAACCAGATTCCCCCTGCCTATCGCGAAAAGGTCAACCCGCTTCGCATAACCAGCGAGAATCTGAAGGCGGGCGAAAGGCTCTACACCGAGACCTGTGCCTCGTGTCACGGGGCCCGGGGAGACGGCAAGGGCGAGATGGCGGCAGACCTCAAGCCGCCGCCCTCCATGCTGACCGGCATGTATGCCCGGCCCATGGTCGGGATGGGCGAGAAGGGCCCCGGCGCGCACTTGATGCACGGGGTGGAACATCACCATCCCGGGCTGTCACACGCCGAAGCCATGGGCGGCCTCAATATCGACGCCTACAACTTCTGGGCAATTTCGGAGGGCGGGGAGAAATTGGGCAGCAGCATGCCGGCGTTCAAGGATATTCTGTCCGAACAGGAACGCTGGCAGATTCTCATTTACATCATCAACGGCCTGAGTACCAAGATCGGCAATTAGGCCATGCGCGCCCGTGTCCCGGGTCTTGGCGATCGCCGCCCGGCCGGTGCGCCGGCGTTCGGCGATCATGATATTCGCCCTCCGGCTGGCGGCCAAGCGCATATCGGTGCTATAGCTGTTGGCGCCGATGCTCTAGAGCGGTGGTTTTGGGAGTGTGGACAGTGCGAATAGCGGTTGTTGGCGCAGGCTATGTGGGGCTTGTGACCGGCGTTTGTTTTGCCGAGTTCGGTTTCAACGTCGTTTGTGTGGACAGTGACGCCAGGAAGGTCGCGGCCCTGCGAAAAGGCATTGTGCCGATTTTTGAGCCGGGCCTGAAGGGCAAGCTGCGCTGGAACCAGGAGGCCGGACGCTTCGCGGCGAGCGACGATCTGGGCGCGGCCGTGCGCGAGGCCGACATCATATTCATTGCCGTCGGCACCCCGACGACGCCGGGCAACGGCGCGGCGGACACCCGGTTCGTTGAGATCGCCGCACGGCAGATTGCCGGAAACCTGCGCGGGTTTTCGGTTGTCGTCATCAAATCCACCGTTCCCGTCGGCTGTTGCCGCCGCATCGAGGCGCTCATTCGCGAAACCAACCCCAAGGCCGATTTCGAGATCGCGTCAAACCCGGAATTCCTGCGCGAAGGGTCGGCCGTCGATGATTTCCTGCATCCGGACCGGGTCGTTATCGGCGTGAACAGCGAGCGGGCCCGCGAAAGCCTCGTGAGCCTCTACAAACCCCTGTCGCAGCAGGACACGCCCATATTGGTGACCGGGCTGGAATCCGCCGAACTGACGAAATATGCCGCCAATTCGTTCCTGGCCATGAAAGTGACCTTCATCAACCAGATCGCCGATTTGTGCGAGCAGGTGGGGGCGGATGCGCTGGAAGTGGCCAGGGGCATCGGCCTGGATGAGCGGATCGGGCAGCGGTTCCTGCAGCCGGGTCCCGGCATCGGCGGATCGTGCTTTCCCAAGGACACCGAGGCGCTGGCCGCGATTGCCCGCGACGCCGGCAGCCCCATCAGCATCATCGATGCGGTGGTGAGCGCCAACAACGAGCGCAAGGCGGCGATCGCCCGGCGTATCATCGATGCGATGGGGGGCGATGCGAAAGCCAAGAAAATCGGTATTCTCGGCGTCACCTTCAAGGCAAATACCGATGATATGCGCGAGGCGCCCTCGCTGGTCATCATCCCCCGGCTGCAGCAGGCCGGCGCGCGCATCGCCGCCTATGATCCCGTCGCGATGGGTGTTGCTGAGACGCTGTTGCCCGGCACCGAGTGGAAATCCGACGCCTATGAGGTGGCGCGCGGCGCCGACGCCCTGGTTATCCTGACCGAATGGAACGAGTTCAAGACACTCAATCTGGAGCGGATCGCCGAAGAGATGAAGACGCCCCTGCTGATCGATCTCAGGTGCATCTATACGCTCGACGAGATCACCGGCACGCCGTTCATCTATCATTCCATCGGCCGGCCCGCCGTGATGCCGAGCCTGCGCGACAGCGTCAGCGTCATTTCGGCCTGAGGCGGAGAGGCGCGCTCTGTACGGCTCGCCGGGGTGAGGCGGGAGTTGCGTCAGCCCTGCTTGATCTTGCAGAACAGCGTTTTTCCGGTCAGCCGGTCGATTGAGTTCATGTCAATGGCGGCGCGCGCGGCTTTCTCGCGCAGGTCCGGCGCGTTGAATGCGAAAATAACATCGTCACGGTTCCACAGCCGCCGCAGGGCCGCGGGAAAATCCACTTTGCCGAACAGCCTGAGGTGATCGTCCTGGCCGAACCGGGCGGTGCGTTCGCCCGCCGGCATGGCGGGGTCCATATCCTCGTCCGTGAGATCTCCGGCAAAGGGGACCGAAAACAGATGAATGCCGCCCGGTTTCACCAGCCGGTCGAGATTTTTCA
>JALURZ010000116.1 GCA_027058735.1 Hyphomicrobiales bacterium
CGCCCTTCGAGACGCATGCCGTTCACCAGGGTCGGCTGCACGGCGATGAGCTGGCCCGGCGGTTGCGCAGCCGCCAGATGATAGGGAAAAAACTGCTCGCAATGGCCCGTGTGCGCCGTTTCCATGAGTACCGAGCGGGTTGTTCCCAGCGCCGAGGCCATGGCCCTTTTCGCCCGTTGCGCCCCCAGCGCGCGCAGGCGCAGCGCGCGGGCCTTGATTGCGCGCCCGTCCACCTGCGGCATGCGGGCGGCCGGGGTGCCGGGGCGCGGCGAATAGGGGAAGACATGCAGATGGGTCAGCCCGCATTCGTCCACCAGCGCCAGTGTTTGTTCAAACATCGCATCGGTTTCGGTGGGGAACCCGGCGATGAAATCCGCGCCAAACACCATGTCGCCGCGCAGGGCGCGCACCTGTTTGCAGAACCGGATTGCATGATCGCGCAGATGCCGCCGCTTCATGCGCTTCAAGATCAGATCATCGCCCGATTGCAGCGAGAGATGAAGATGCGGCATGAGGCGCTCTTCCTCGGCGATGGCGCGCAGGAGATCGTCGTCCGCCTCGATGCAGTCAATGGATGAAATGCGCAGGCGCGCCAGTTCCGGCACCTCGCGCAGGACCCGGCGTACGAGGCCTCCCAGCGTCAGATCGCCGTCCAGATCCCGGCCATAGGCGGTGATGTCCACGCCGGTGAACACCACCTCGGCGGCGCCGTTTTCGACGACCCGCCTGACCTGCCCCACAACGTCGCGCGGTGTGATGGAACGCGCGTTTCCCCGGCCGAACGGAATGATGCAGAACGTGCAGCGGTGATTGCAGCCGTTCTGTACCTGCACGAAGGCGCGCGCGCGCGCCGCGAACCCGTCGATCGGGCGCGCCGCTTCGCGGGTCACGGCCATGATGTCGCCGACCTGTACTTTGGGCCCGCGCGCCGATGCGGCGGTGAAGCGGGCCGGGTCGCGCTTTTCCGCATTGCCGAGGACGAGATCGACCTCGTCCATCGCGCCGAACATCTCCGGCGCGCTCTGGGCGGCGCAGCCGGTGACGATGATATGCGCGTCGCGGCGCTGGCGGCGCGTCTTGCGGATGCGCTGGCGCGCCTGGCGCACCGCTTCGCCGGTCACCGCGCAGGTATTGATGACGACCACGTCCTTGAGGTCGCCGGCGGCCACATGGGCGCGCATGATCTCCGTTTCCACGGCGTTGAGGCGGCAGCCGAAAGTGATGAATCCGCCGGTGTTCATCATACCGCGCCGCCTTCGAAAAAGGCCGGGTCCAGCAGCCCGTCGAAATCGAGCGCCACCGGCCCGGTCATCAGCAGATGATCGTCGTCCTCGCGCATTTCAATCTCCAGATCGCCGCCCGGCAGCGTCACGATCACCGTGCGCTCCGTCAGCTTGCGGCGCACCGCGCAGGCCACCGTGGCGCAGGCCGCGGTGCCGCAGGCGCGCGTCAGCCCCACGCCGCGCTCCCAGGTGCGCAGGCGGATCGCCTCGCGGCTCGCCACATGGGCGAGCGAAATATTGGCGCGTTCGGGGAAGATCGGGTGGTTTTCCAGCATCGGGCCGGCGGCTTCCAGATCATGGGCCTCCACATCGTCAACCCAGAAGATGCAATGCGGATTGCCCACATTGACGACGCTTGGCGAATGCAGCACCGGCGCGTCGATGGGGCCGATCTGCAGTTCAATCGCGCGGGTGTCGCGAAATTCCTCGGCCAGCGGAATGTCGCGCCAGTCAAACCGCGGCGCGTCCATGTCGACGGTTACCGTGCCGTCGTCGTGAACGCGGCATTCGAGCAGGCCGGCAGAGGTCTTGATGTCGATATCGGCGTGTTCGCTTTCCTGGGCCAGCAGCATGGCGACGCAGCGCGTGGCATTGCCGCAGGCTTCCACCTCCCCGCCATCGGCATTGTAGATGCGCATCAGCGCATCGGCGCGCAGGGCGCGTTCGATCACGATCAGTTGATCGCAGCCCACCCCGGCGTCCCTGTCGGCGATGCGCCGGACCGCATCCGCGCTCAGCGCGACCGCGCGTTCGCGCGCATCGATCACGACAAAATCATTGCCGAGACCGTTCATCTTGCGAAACGCGATGGGCGCCTGATCATCCATGTTGCGCGTTATAGGGGATTGTGCCGGGGATGCGCCAGTTTTTTGAAGATGCCTCGCGCCGGTTGCCAGTGCCGGGCGAATATCGCAGACTTGCCGCAGGATAGACCGGCAATGCAGACGGGTATGATGCTTCGGACAGTTATGGTGCTGATGTTTCTTGTGGCGGGCGCCGGCACGGCGAAGGCCGCGCCATGCGGCAGCAGCGCGGCCGGGTTCAAGCCATGGCTCGCCGCATTCAAGAAGCAGATGGTGGGGCAGGGATTTTCAAGGCGCACCGTGTCGCGGTCCCTCGACGGGCTCACCTATGACAAGCGGGTGATCCGGCTGGACCGGGGCCAGAAGTCCTTCAAGCAGAGCTTTGAGGTGTTCTACAAGCGCCGGACCAAGGGCATGATCCGGCTGGGCCTGCGCAAGATGAAGAAACATGCGCGCCTGTTCGCCCGCATCGAAAAGGTCTACGGGGTTCCAGCGCCCGTGCTCACCGCCATCTGGGGGCTGGAGACGGCGTTCGGCACATTCATGGGCAAGCGGCCGATCATGCGCTCCCTGGCCACGCTCGCCTATGACTGCCGGCGCACGGCCTTTTTCACCGCCGAACTGGTGGCCGCCCTGAAGATCGTGGAAAGTGGCGATCTGACGCCGCAACAGATGCGCGGCGCCTGGGCCGGCGAGATCGGCCACACCCAGTTTCTGGCGACCCGCTATGTGGACTACGCGATCAGTTTCGATGGCGACAAGACCCGCGATCTCTATGGCTCCATCCCCGATGCGCTGGCCTCCACCGCCGCCTGGTTCAAGGGCAACGGATGGCAGCGCGGCGGCGGCTGGGAGCCGGGCACGGCCAATTACGCGGTGCTGGACAAATGGAACAAGGCGAAGGTCTATCAGAAAACCATCGCCCGGCTGGCCAGCGAACTGGCCCGCAGAAGGTAGCGCGGCAACGCACCCCTGCCCCGATTTGGTCACACCACCGGGTTAAGCGGGGTGGCGATGCCTTTTTCGAGATTTCCCGCAATCCCTGCTTTGGTCCTGTCGCTGTTGGTGGCCGCGGTAAGCGCGCCGGCGGGGGCAAGGACCGACTACCGGGCCATGATCGGCCAGATGCTGATGGTGGGGTTTCCCGGTTCCGACCCCGAGGGTGCCTGGGCGAAGGGGCTCGCCGCCCGGATTGCGCGCGGCGAGGTCGGCGGCGTCGTCATGCTCGGCCACAATTTCGCGAGCCGGGATTCGGTCAAGAAGCTGACCGCGATGTTCCGCCGCGCCGCCGGGCGTCGCAAGCTGTTCCTGGGCGTCGATATGGAAGGCGGCGCGGTGCAGCGTCTCGGGCCGAAACTGGGTTATCCGGCCATCGCGTCCGCGCGCACGACCGCCCGGACCCAGACGCCGAAACAGGCGCGCAAGACCTTCGCCCGGCTGGCGCGGATCAGCCGCGATGCCGGATTCAACATGAATTTCGGCCCCGTCGTCGATCTGCTGGTGACGCCGGACAATCCGGTGATCGCGCGGTGGAACCGCAGCTATGGCGCCGACCCGGCCAAGGTCTCGGCCTATGCCCGCGCTTTCATCGCTGCCCACCGGGCGCAAGGGGTTCTGCCTGTGCTCAAGCATTTTCCCGGCCACGGCTCCAGCCTGGGCGACACTCACGAGGGGATTGTGGACATCACCGCGACCTGGCGCGCGCGCGAGCTCGAACCGTTTGCGCAACTGATCGCCAGCGGCGATGCGCCCGCGATCATGCCGGGCCATCTGGTCCACCGCACACTGGCCAGCGACGGCGTGCCGGTATCGCTGTCGCGGCGCGCCCTGACGGGCCTGTTGCGCGGGAAGCTGAAATTCAGAGGCCTGATCGTCACCGACGATCTGCAGATGGCGGCGATCGCGAAAAATTACGGCTACCGCAACACCATCATCCGCGCGGTCAATGCCGGGGTCGATCTGCTGATGGTCTCCAATTCCAGAAATCCCGACATCGACCTGCCGAAAAAGACCATCGAGATAATTTCGAACGCCATCGATGCGGGCCGCATCTCTCCCGCCACCATCAAGGCCGCCTACCGCCGCATCCAGCGCGCGAAAGCCGGGCTGCGCTGAAGGGGGGGTCTGCAACACAACCGGCCCATCCACCCGCCCACGCCCCTTGTCATCCCCCGCCTTCGCGGGAAATGACGG
>JALURZ010000117.1 GCA_027058735.1 Hyphomicrobiales bacterium
CGTCAAAGACCACATAAATCGTGCCGTCGGGTGCCGGGTAATCGCAGTTGCGCAACAAAACCGCCTGTCCTAGCCGCAGGCGGGCGGCATCCTGCCTGCTTACGGCCAGCGCCGGGATGTCGTCCAGCACGGTCTCCACAGGTCTCAATACCTCCGCCAGGAGTTCCTGGCGCGCGCCAATATGGCTCAATCGCTGTATTTTTTCCAGCGAAATCATGTCCTCCCGGTCAAACGGCCCGACGCGGGTGCGCCGCAGCGCGCAAACATGGCCGAGCGTGCCCAGTTCACGGGCCAGATCGCGGGCCAGCGAGCGGATATAGGTGCCTTTTCCGCACCGCACTTCAAAGCACGCATGATCGGGATCGGGCAGGCGGAGAAGCTTGAGGGTCTCGATTTCGACCCTGCGCGGGCGGAGCGTGAAATCCTCCCCGGAGCGGGCCAGGCGGTAGGCTCTTTCGCCCGCGACCCTGAGCGCGGAATAGCGCGGCGGCATCTGCTCGATGATGCCTGTAAACCGTGGCAGGACGGCTTCGATTTCGTACCCTTCCGGCCGCTGCGCGATTTGGTCCGTGACCGCCCCTTCGCCATCATCGGTATCCGTGGCTATCCCCCAGCGCACCGTGAATGCATAGTGTTTCGCCCCGTCTTGAATGAAAGATACCGTCTTGGTGGCCTCTCCCAGCGCGATCGGCAGCAGGCCGGAGGCCATGGGATCGAGAGTTCCGCCATGGCCGGCCTTGCGCGCGTTGAGCGCTGTCTTGACAAGGCCGAGCGCGCGGGTCGATGTCATGGCGACGGGCTTGTCCAGAACAACCCAGCCGTTGATATGCTCGCCTCGCCGTTTTCGCGCCATGGGTTCGGTTTCAGCAATGCCGGGGATCAGCGACCTAGCGAAGATCGCGGGCCACTTTCGGATCGTTCAAAATACGCCCGACCTCGTCGGAATAATCAAAAGACGTGTCGATCCGGAATTCAAGGGCGGGTACATATTTGAGCTGCACATTGCGGCCAAGCTGACCGCGAATATATTTCGCGGCCCGCGCCAGCGCCGCCAGCACCGTATCCTTGTTCCGCCCGCCCAGCGGCATCACATAGACCGTGGCGCGGCGCAGGTCCGCACTTGCCGCCACCTCGCTGACGGTCAGCCGGGCGTTCGCCAGATCCGCGTCATGTAGGTCGCCGCGATTGAGAATTTCGGCAAGGGCGTGGCGCAGTACTTCTGCGACCCGAAGCTGGCGCTGGCTCGGCGATCTTTGACGACGGGGCACGCGATCTGTCCTTTTTTGGAGGAATGCCGGCGCCGGGAGCGGCCCCTGCGCGCGACCGGAGCCAAGGCATCGACGCTACAGCGAGCGGGCGATTTCCTGAACGCGGAAACACTCGATAATGTCGCCTGGCTTCAGGTCCTGATAATTCTCAAAGCCCATGCCGCATTCCTGACCGGCACTGACCTCTTTGACTTCATCCTTGAACCGCTTGAGGGTCGAGAGTTCGCCTTCGTGGATCACGGTGTCGTCGCGGACCAGGCGGACATTGGCGCCGCGCTCGACCCTGCCTTCCGTGACCTTGCAGCCGGCGACCTTGCCGATTTTCGATACGTTGAACACCTCCAGCACCTCCGCATTGCCGAGGAAGGTTTCGCGTATCTCCGGCGACAACAGGCCGGACATGGCCGCCTTGACGTCATCGACCAGATTGTAGATCACGTTGTAATAGCGGATTTCAACGCCACTGGCCGCCGCGGCTTCGCGCGCCTGCCTGTTGGCGCGAACGTTGAAACCGAGAATGACCGCGTTCGAGGCTGTGGCCAGGGTGACGTCGGATTCCGAAATGCCGCCGACGGCCGAATGCACCACCCGCGCGGCGACCTCCTCGGTCCCCAGCTTTCTCAGCGCTCCGACAATGGCTTCAACCGAGCCCTGTACGTCGGCCTTGACGAGAATGGGAAATTCACTGATCCGGGCCGATTTCAGGTCGGTCATCATCTGCTCAAGTGAGCCGCGCATCGGGCCGCCCGTAACCGCATGGCGCAATTTGCGGATTCTGTATTCAACGACTTCGCGCGCGCGGGCCTCGTCATCCACCACGGAAAAAACGTTGCCCGCGGCGGGCGCGCCGCCGAGCCCCAGAATCTCCACTGGAACCGACGGGCCGGCCTGAACGATATTTTCGCCGTGGCTGTCGACCAGCGCGCGCACCTTGCCCCATTCGGCGCCGGCGACAACAATATCGCCAAGCTTCAAGGTGCCGCGCTGCACCAGAACGGTCGCCACCGTGCCGCGGCCCCTGTCCACCTTGGCCTCGACAACCACGCCCTCCGCGGCGCGGTCGGGGTTGGCCCTGATTTCAAGAATTTCCGCCTGCAGCAGGACGGCATCGAGCAATTTGTCCAGATTGGTTCTTTCGGTTGCCGATACCTCGACTTCGAGCACATCGCCGCCCATGCTTTCAGGCACGATTTCATGCTGTAGCAGTTCGTTGCGCACGCGGCTCGCATCGGCCCCGGTCTTGTCCATCTTGTTGATTGCCACGACGATCGGGACTTTCGCTTCGCGCGCGTGGCTGATCGCCTCAATGGTCTGGGGCATCACGCCATCGTCGGCGGCCACCACCAGGATCACGATATCGGTCACATTGGCGCCGCGCGCGCGCATTTCGCTGAACGCCTCATGGCCCGGCGTGTCCAGAAACGTGATCACCTTGTCGCCATGCACGCTGACCTGATAGGCGCCGATATGCTGGGTAATGCCGCCGGCCTCGCCCGCCGCCACATTCGCCTCGCGCAGCGCATCGAGCAGCGAGGTCTTGCCGTGGTCCACGTGGCCCATGATGGTCACAACCGGCGGGCGTGGCACGAGATCGCGCTCATCATCGTCATCGCCCAGCAGCCCCTCCTCGACATCGGACTCCGAAACGCGCTTGACCGTATGCCCGAATTCCTCCGCGATCAGTTGCGCGGTATCGGTATCGACAAACTCGTTGATCTTGAGCATCTGGCCCTGTTTCATGAGGAATTTCACGACATCGACGCTGCGCTCCGCCATGCGGTTCGACAGTTCCTGAATGGTGATCGCGTCGGGCAGGATGACCTCGCGCGAAACCTTGCCCGGCATTTCGGTGGACTGGGACTGCTGCTGTTTTTCGCGCTCGCGCTTGCGCCTCAGGGCGGCCAGGGAATGCTGGCGCGGCGCATCGTCGAGCGCATTGGCGATTGTCAGCTTGCCCCGCTGGCGGCCCGACCGCCCGCGGCGCCCGGGGGAGGGACGCTTGTCGCGCTCCGTCTTCGATTTCTTGGCGCGCGCCGCCGTGTCCGGGCGGTTTGCCCGCGGGGTCGCCGCCGGTCCGGGCTCGTGGTCCGCAACGACGGCCGCCGGGTCCGCCCCCGCCACATCGCGCGCCGGCGCGTCCCGTGCCGCCGGATCGTCCTGCTGTTTCGCCTTTTCGGCCCTGGCGCGAGCCTCGGCCAGTTCGCGCGCCTGGCGTTCGGTTTCTTCCCTGGCCCTTTTGCTGTCCTCGACCTCGTGCAGTTTCGCTTCCGCCAGGGCGCGCGCGCGCGCATCGCGCTGGTCTTCGGTCAGCGGGGCGGCCGCTTCCGGCGTCGCCGGCCCGGCCGGCCTCGCAGGTGCCGCCGCGCCCGGCGCCCCGGCGGATGCCGGCGCAGGCTTCGATTTCCCCGCCGCGATCCCGTCTTTCGGCGGTATTGTGCGCTTGCGTTTCTTCTCAACGACGACCGATTTCGTCCGGCCATGGGAAAAATTCTGCCGCACGGTTCCCGACTCGACCGTGCGCCGCAGCCGCAGAGGCTTGGTGGCCCCAAGGCTCACCTTTTTTTCGCCGGTGTCGTTGCTCTCGCTCATTCCATTCCGTCCAGACTCGGCCCATTCCATCCAAACTCGGCTGCCGACGCGAGCGGTCCGGGGTGAATACCGGAAAATCGCCGTCACGTCCAACACCAAGGGCCGTTGCCGCGATCAGCCCGGTCCGTCGCCGGGATCGGGTTTTTCGCGAAATTCCGCATAATCGCCGGCCGTTTTGATGAACCGGTCGGTCAGTCCATGTTGCTTCAGGCCAGCATGTACCACATTTGACCGGCCCAGGGCCAAACTCAATTCCGAATTGGCAAACGCGCCGACGCATACAGGCGGTTCGCCCGCCCCGCCGCGCGCCGCGATCAGCGCGGTGAGCTTTTCGCGCCCCCCCGGCGCGGCGTCGCTGGCATGGACCAATGCGGCGATCCGCCCGGCCTGTAAGGCCGTTTTCACTTTCTCAAAGCCG
>JALURZ010000118.1 GCA_027058735.1 Hyphomicrobiales bacterium
CCGCCGCGCCCGCGCCGATGGCCGGGCGCACCTTGATGAGCGACGCCGCGCAGAATGGCTTGCTGATCTGGCCGGCGTGGCGCGAGGGGAGCGCCCTTGGCGTCAAAATCGTCACGGTTTTTCCCGATAATCCGTCGCGCTGCGGGCCGCTTCGCGCGGTCCAGGGGGTGTATCATCTGTTCGATGGCGAGACCGGCGCGCCGCTGGCCATGCTCGATGGCATCGCGCTGACCTTTCTCAAGACGGCGGCCGACAGCGCGCTTGGCGCGGATTTTCTCGCACGGCGCGATGTGGCCGGACTGCTGATGGTTGGCGCAGGCGCGCTGGCCCCCCATCTCGTGCGCGCCCATGTCGCGCTGCGCCCCTCGATTGAAACCATTGCGATCTGGAACCGCACGCCGGAGAAAGCCCACGCCCTTGCCGATGCGCTCGGCGATCCGGGACGCCGGGTCGCCGTTGCCCGCGATCTCGAGGCAGCGGTGCGTTCAGCCGACCTCATATGCTGCGCCACGGCTGCGCCAGAACCGCTGATCGAGGGACGCTGGCTCAAGCCCGGCGCCCATGTCGATCTGGTCGGCGGCTATATGCCGGCCATGCGCGAGGCCGACGATGAGGCCGTCAGGCGCGCCACGATGTTCGTCGATTCGCGCCGGTTCACGATCGAGCATTGCGGCGATCTCACCGCACCCATCGCCGCTGGCGTCATGACGCCGGGCGATGTCGCCGCCGATCTGTTCGACCTTGCCGCGGGCCGCCATCCGGGCCGGCGGGATGACCGGGAAATCACCCTGTTCAAGAACGGCGGCGGCGCGCATCTCGACCTGTTCATGGCCTGCGCATTGTACGAAACGCACAAAACAGGCCCGTGAAGGCCGATGACCCAGCCCGTCAGACATCCATTCACACCGCTCGCCGGCGCCACGGGAGGCCGGCGAACCGGATCGCGTCCGCCACGCACCCCGCCGATCGGCGCTTTGCCCCCCCGGGGGGGGGGCGTTTTCGCCGGGCATTACGCTGTCGCGGCCGCGATGGCCGCCTTTCGCGCATACAAGACCCGGGCTGCCCCGATCCGTGCGGCAGTATCGTGGAAAATGAACGCAAACATCTGATTTTGCGTTTCTTTTCAGGCTTCCATCCAGCCTGGACGATGCCCCTAATCTGAACAGGCGCCGGTGGGCATGCTTGACATCACGGTATTGTTACCATCTTATATGCGATGGTTGGAATATTGGGTTTTTTTGGTGTCGCGCACGATTTTTGCAGCAGTCCTGCTGATTGGTTTCGCATCATCCAAGGCGGTTGCGAACAAAGACAGGAATGAAGAAAAAATTGCATTTGGCGAGTATCTTTCCGGCGAATGCGTCACCTGCCATCTCATTTCGGGGACCAGCAAGGGCATACCGTCGATTGTTGGTCTGGAGATTAAGACCTTTGTCTCCGTTATGCATGCCTATAAAGCCCGGAAACTGGACAACAAGGTCATGACCACGATCGCGAGCGCACTCTCGGATGAAGAAATTGAGGCGCTGGCGATCTATTTCGCATCAGTCAAACCCAGATAGTCGGATCATAGAGGGAGGGAGTTCCATGAAATTTTCGAGGCGTCAATTCAGCTTTCTGACAGGGGCGAGCGCGCTGACCTTGGGGTTGAGCGCGAACGCGCCGGCCGTTTTCGGCGCGGCCAGGCCAAATGTCGTCGTCATCGGCGGTGGCGCCGGCGGCGCGACGGCGGCGCGCTATATTGCAAAGGATTCCAAGGGCGCCATCCACGTCACGCTGATTGAGCCCAGCAAGCGTTATTACACCTGCTTTTTCTCCAATCTCTATATCGGTGGTTTTCGCGACTACGCCTCCATTGGCCACAGCTATGCAACCCTCGCCACCCAGGGCGTGAACGTCGTGCACGACTGGGCGGTTTCAGTGGACCGCGCAAAGAAGGAGGTGGTGCTGGGCTCGGGCGCACGCGTGCCTTACGACCGGCTGATCGTTTCTCCGGGAATCGATCTCAAATACGAGTCCGTGCCGGGCTATTCGGTGGCGGCTGCCGGGGTGTTTCCCCACGCGTGGAAATCAGGGACCCAGGCGCAATTGCTGAAGGCGCGGGTCGAGGCCATGAAGGAAGGCGGCAATTTCGTCATGATCCCGCCGCCCAATCCGTTCCGCTGCCCGCCCGGGCCATATGAGCGGGTATCGATGATCGCCCATCTGCTGAAACAGAAAAATCCAAAGGCCAAGATCATCGTTCTCGACCAGAAGGAAAAATTCTCCAAGCAGGGTCTGTTCCAGGAAGGCTGGGAGAAGCACTATCCCGGCATGATCGAATGGCATCCGCCCTCCGTGCATGGCGGCATCAAGAACGTCAACGCGCAGACCATGGAAATCGAGACCGATCTGGACACCTTCAAGGCCGATGCGGGCAGCGTCGTTCCCGCGCAGATGGCCGGGAACATCGCGCAGGTCGCGGGCCTGACCAACGAAAAAGGCTGGTGCTCCATTATTCCGGCCACCATGCAGTCGAAGGTCGATGAGAATATCCACGTCATCGGCGATGCGTCGGTGGCGTCCGCGATGCCGAAATCCGGCTTCGCGGCAAACAGCCAGGCCAAGGTCTGCGCCATGGCCGTTCGCGGCGCGCTGACCGGCGCGAAGACATTCGCCCCGCGTTTCGCCAACACCTGCTGGAGCCTGATCGCCACGAATGACGGGGTCAAGGTCGGCGCCAAGTACAAGGCCGGCGAGACCAAGATCGAGGCGACGGAGAAATTCATCTCCAAGACCGGGGAAAAGGCGAGCCTGCGCAAGCAGACCTATATGGAATCCGAAGGCTGGTATGCAGGCATTACCGCCGATATCTTCGGCTAGGCCCGCCGGCAACGACAACAACAAGAAATGGCCTCCCCGCCGGGAGGCCATTTTTTTCCCCACGAACCCGGCGAGCCCAACGCTCGCCCGCGCACCGGCGTTTCAGCCCACCGTAAGCGGCCCCTTCTTCGAATAGACCTCGCCATTTTCGTCGTGCCAGGTCAACTCGATCTCGCCGCTCTTTTCCGCCTTGAAGGTGAACGCAATAAACGGATTGGCCGCGACCGAACCCTGCCAGTCGGACTCAAAGAATATTTCGCCGTCAAATTTCGCGGTGAACTTGTCGATGATCTGGCGGGGAATGAGCTTGCCGGTATCGGGATCCTTGCGCTGCCCCGATTCCATCCTGTGCGAGATCAGCGATTTGATGGTGATGATATCGCCCGCCTTCACATTCCCGGGCACTTTCATGCGTATCTTCGCCATTGCGCTGACCTCTTATGCTGCTCCGCATCCACCGACCGTGACCTTGACGAGCGCCTTGGTCATGTAGAGCCTGCCATCGCTCATCTCGGCCAGCGCAAAGACATTTTGCGACTGGGCCAGGCGAATGCGCGAGGAAACTTCGGCCCTGCCGCTTTGCACCGTGAACCTGTAGCTGGCGGTCATGGGCACGGGATTGCCTTCGCTGAGAATATGCACCGCCTTGACATGGTCGTCCGCACTCATCGGACTTTCGACGGACACACCGAGCGCCACCGAGTTGCCGTTCTCCGCGACTTCGGGAAGCTTCAGCGAAATCATTGTGCCTTCGGCGGGCACCGCATCGCCGATCAGTTTTTTCAAGGTGTCTTCGAATTTTCCGTTGGCACCCTTCGCCGCCCCCGGAAGGCCCGCCACCAGAAGCGCCAGCGCGCCCGCGCCCGAGGCCACGACAAACTGCCGCCGGTCAAGGATTTCCAGTCCGACCCTTTTCATCCGCCATTCTCCTGCCCACCGAGGCAAGCGGCCGGCCTCACCGCGCCCGTGAGATGAAAAATACCTCAAATCATATTAGATTTGGTGAATACACCACGATGCCGCGGCCGGTCAAGGTTGCATGTGGGCCGCGCGGAGACTTCCGCCCCGCCGCGATCGGCGCGAAATCGCCGCGTCCGTCCGCTTTAGGCCGCGCGCTCCATGTATTTGATGCCCGCGACACCCCCCAGAACAATCGAAACGAGGGCAATCAGCGAACTGGCGCTCAATGTCGAAATCCCGCTCATGCCCTGCCCGATGGTGCAGCCCAGCGCCAGCACCCCGCCGGTGCCCATCAAGGCACCGCCGATCATATGGCGCATGGTGTCTTTGTTGTCGTGGAACGCGCTGATTGCGAACTGGCGCGAAAAAACCGCCGCCAGAAAGGCCCCCAGGATCGCACCGCCGACGCTGGCAATGCCGAAATTCATGGTTGCGCCCGTATAGGTCATGAGATACTGCAATCCGTTTCCCGTTGGCGCAACGAAGGTCAGCGATGCAAGGCGGGCGGGCTCGAAATCGTCAGCGCCGAGCACCCCGGTCGCCCACCAGCCGGCGGTCACCAGGACCCCCAGACCGAGCCCCGCCGCGATATGGACGGGGGATCGCCGGAAGTCCCTGCTTGAGAAACAAAATACGATCAAACCAAGCACCGCCAGCGCGGCCACCGCCACGCGCCCGCCGCCTTCGGCAAACCCGAACAGCCCGGAGGCGATCGAGCCGAGATGCTGATCGGCGATATCGAGGGCCTTGAGGTCCAGCGCCGCGTTGGCCTGGATTGTCACGCGAGCCGGCGCGCTCAGCCCGCGCAGCGCCATATAGCCAAACAGGGCGATGAAAATCAGCACCACCAGCGCCCGCAGATCGCCGCCCCCGACGCGCACCAGATTCCGCCCCGGACAGCCGCTGGCGATCACCATGCCGAATCCGAACACGAGACCGCCGGCCACGGCCCCCAGCAGGTTGAGCGACGACCCCAGATAAATGGATTGGCCAAGATCAATCAGCCCGAAATGGTGAAGCCCCTGGGCGCCAATGATCGCGATGGCTATGGCCAGCGCCCAGGCGCGCGCTCTGCGGTAATCGCCGAACGAGACGACATCGGAGATCGCGCCCATCGAACAGTAATTCGTCCGCTGGGTCAGCGCACCGAAGCCAAGGCCGATGATCAGCCCGGCAATTCCCATCAATGTCGAAACTTCCAGGTCCTGCATCGGGTCCCCGTTTTTTTCGTTTGCCGGTTTTTTGGTTTGGCGGCGGATATGCAGTCACAACATTCGGTTTGTCTAATGTAGATGAATTCCGGCGTCCCAACAACCGGCTCAGCGCCCTGCACAGGACCGGGCGGCGGCCGATTGCGGGCAATGGAATGGGGCGCCCGGTTTACCTGAGCGCCCCATAGGATCTGATCCGCCTCGGCGTTTACTGCCGGGTCAGTTCCTGCCAGTTGCCATCCTTGATCACCGAAATGACGATTTCATCCGCACCTTGATGGTCTTGCGCGGAATAGGTGACCTGGTTGTCGGAAATCTCATCCTTGTAGTTGAGGGATTCCATGCCCGCCTTGAAGCTTTCCGGTGTCAGGTTCTTGCCTGCGGCCTGTAGCGCGCGAACGAAGGTCTCGGCCGCCGAACGCCCGAGCAGCGCGCCGGTTCCGGGAAGTTTTTCGCCCGTAGCGCTCGTGTATTTCTTGAACCAGGCCGCAACCACCGGGTTTTTCAGCCGCGGCAGAATGTCGGACCAGCCGGACGCGGCATAGAGCCCCTCGGTGACGCCGCCGGGGACCTTGGCCATGACGGTGTGAAAGCCGGCGGACGATCCGAGAAAATCGGCATCCGTCCAGCCGATCTTGCGGGCGGTTGCATAGGCCTTGATGGCCTGGCGCACGCCAAGCGCCATGGTGACCAACTGGCAGCCGGCCCCTTTCAGCTTGGTGAGGGCGCCGACAAAGTCGGCATCGTCAGGCTTGTGGGTGGTTTCGGCCGCGAAGGTCAGCCCCATCGCCTTGGCCTGGTCTTTCGCGCCGGCCTGAATCTCCTTGCCGAAATCGGACGGGATATACATCGCGCAGATCTTGGTATAGCCCTTGGTTTCGTTGAAATATTTCACCCCCGCCTTGATCTGGTCATAATAGGCGGCGGAGCCCGAAAAACGATAGTCCATGGGCTCCTGAAGCATCTGCCGCGCGGCGGAAAGCGGGTAGACATTGGCAATCTTCTTGGGGTCCAGCAGCTTGAAGGACGCGATGTTCATGGGCGTGCCCAGTTGCAGCAGCATGGCGAAGATCTTGTCCCGGTTGACCAGCTTGTTGATGGCCTGGGTCGCCTTGGGCAACTGGTAGGCGTGATCCTCGACAATCAGCTTGATCTTGCGGCCATGGACACCGCCCTTGGCGTTGACTTCGTCGAAATACATCTGGGCCGCCTTGACCGCCGGCGCGCCAAAGGCCGCGAACGGGCCTGACAGATCGTTGCTGGAACCGACCCGCACCTCGGTGTCGGTGACGCCCTGGGTCTGGGCCGAGGCGGCAGCAGCGAAGCTGACACCGGCAGCCAGAGCGAAGGCAATTCTGGTAAGAAATTTCATTTCGCATTCCCCTTGTTTAGGTGTTTTCACGAGTACATCTGGTCAATAAGCGGCTTGTGACGCTTTTCCACATAGCTTCGTTTCAGCTTCATGGTCGCGGTCAGCTCTTCATCCTCTGCGGTCAGCAGAATGTCGATCAGGCGGAAATCCTTGATCTGTTCCACCCGGGCAAAGTCCCTGTTCACATCCTCCACGATCGATCCGACCAATCCCTGTACATCCTTGGCCGCGCACAGCGAGACGAAATCATTGAACGGTATTCTGCGGTCCTGTGCAAATTTTTCGACGTTTTCCTGATCGATCATAACCAGGCAGGTGAGGTATTTGCGCTTATCGCCGATGACCACCGCATCAGAGATATATGGCGAGAATTTCAGCTTGTTTTCTATTTCCGAAGGGGTGATGTTCTTGCCGCCGGCGGTAATGATGATGTCTTTCAGGCGCCCGGTGATGGTGAGGAACCCATCCTCGTCCAGATGCCCCACATCACCGGTGTTGAGATAGCCGTCATCCGAAATCGCCTCCGCCGTCTTGTCCGGCGCCTTCCAGTAGCCCTGAAACACATTGGCGCCCTTCATCTGGATTTCGCCGTCTTCCGCGATTCGCAGCGTGACCCCGGGAATGGCGGTGCCGACCGTGCCGTTGCGGTTGTTCTCAACCATGTTGGCGGACGTGAGCCCGGAGCCTTCCGTCTGCCCGTAACCTTCGACCAGATTGACGCCGATCGCCCGGTACCAGGTCAGCAGATCCGGCGAAATCGGGGCCGCGCCGGTACCGGCGCGGTGGATATTGTCCATACCCAGCATGCGCCGCAGATTGCGCAACACCAACAGGTCCCACACCCGGTAGCGTGCCTCAACCGCGCCCGGCACCGCTTTATTGGCGATCAGGTATCCGGCGCGCGCGAACCCGGCCTTGAGAGCCTGCCCGTAGCTCCATTTCCCCAGCGCCGTGGCATCGCCCGCCATGATCGACACCCGCGAATAAATCTTCTCCCACACCCTGGGAACGGCCGTGAACGTGTTCGGGCTGACTTCCTGGAGATTGTCGAACACGGTTTCCGGGCTTTCGGCAAAATTCACGGTCGTCCTGGTGACAATGGGCGTATAGACCGACGTGTTGCGCTCCAAGACATGGCAAAGCGGCAGAAAACACAGTTGCTCGTCGCCGGGCAGGCTGCGCAGCGCGCGCAAGGTCGACGATTGGGTGAAAATGATGTTTTCGTTGCTGATCATCGCGCCCTTGGGCTTTCCGGTGGTGCCCGAGGTATAGATCAGCAATGCGGTATCGTGGGGCGCGGACTTGTCGATTTCGTTCTCAAAACGGTCCGGCTCGCCGCGCGCCAGGGTCTCGCCAATATCATAGAGTTCGTCGAGAAACAGGGTCTTGTCGTCGTTGAAATCGTGCAGCCCGTCACGCTCGTAGATGATGACCCGGGACAGGCCCGGCACCTGATCCCTGATCTCGAGATACTTGTCCAGCATTTCGTCATTCTCGACGAACAGGAACCGGCTGTCGGAATCGTTGATCAGATAGGCCAACTGGCTGGGGGAATCGGTCGTATAGACCCCGGACGCGATGCCCCCCACCGACTGTATCCCCAGGTCCGTATACAGCCATTCCTTGTTGTCTTCCGACAGAATGGAGACGACCTCGCCGCGCTTCAGCCCCAGGGACACCAGCCCAAGACCAATGCGCCGCGCACAGGCATAGTAATCGCCCCAGGAATAGGACCGCCAGATGCCGAGATGCTTTTCACGGTGCGCGGTGCGGTCTGCCAGTTCCTCGCAGCGCTTGCGAAACAGCTTGGTGATCGTGTCGCAACCATCGATGAAATAGGGGCCGCTTGAGAGATCCGCATTCGTGGTCACGCCATTGGTGGCGACCTGCTCGGGCACCTTGAGCGCGATATTCATGAGTGTGTTTCCCTTGTGCTATCGCCAGGTCTTGCGCTGTTTCCAGCGCCGCTGCCCGCGCTGGGTTTCCTCGCGGACCCCCAGATAAAAGGCCTGGATGTCCTTGGAATTTTCCAGCGTATGGGCTGTGTCGGCCATGACGATCCGTCCGGTTTCCATCACATAGCCATAGTCCGCCACCTCCAGCGCGACACGGGCATTCTGCTCCACCAGCACGATGGTCACGCCCTGCTCCTCGTTCAGACGGCGGATGATGGCGAAAATCTCTTCCACCAGCAAGGGGCTCAGCCCCAGGCTCGGTTCATCGAGCAGCATGATCTTGGGGGCGGCCATCAACCCGCGCCCGATGGCCAGCATCTGCTGCTGACCGCCCGACAGGGTGCCCGCCTGCTGGCCGCGGCGCTCGCCGAGCATGGGGAAATAGCCGTAAACCATCTCTTCGTCGCGCCTGACGGCGCTGGTGTCGCGGCGCACATAGGCACCCATGGCGATATTTTCCGCAACACTCATCAGCGGGAAGATTTCACGGCCCTCCGGCACATGCACCATGCCCATCGCAACGATCGCGTCGGGTTCGCGCCCGTGAATGGGCTCCCCGTTCAGCAGGATGGTGCCCTTGGCCGGGTTCATGACGCCCGAAATGGTCCGCAGCAGGGTCGTCTTGCCCGCCCCGTTGGCGCCAAGAACGGTGACGATCTGGCCCTTGCGCACCTCAAGGCTGACGCCGCGTATGGCCATGATCGGCCCGTAATAGCTTTCCAGATTGTCGATCTGGAGTACCGGCTC
Organism: Hyphomicrobiales bacterium; assembly: GCA_027058735.1. Lineage (GTDB taxonomy): Bacteria > Pseudomonadota > Alphaproteobacteria > Rhizobiales > JALURZ01 > JALURZ01. The sequence continues at coordinate 9,108 of JALURZ010000118.1, forward strand.
ACCCGTCATGGCCCGCCCTCCCGCCGGATCCAAGATAGGCCTCGATGACGGCCGGGTGCGACTGTACGTCCTGCGCGCTCCCGATCGCCAGTTCCTTGCCGTCGGCCAGCGCCAGCACCCGGTCGGAGACCGATGCCACCAGGTTCATGTCGTGCTCCACCATCAAGACCGTGATGCCCATCTGTTTCTTGATGTCCTCGATCCAGAAAATCATGTCCTGGGTCTCTTCCAGGGAAAGCCCGGAGGCCGGTTCATCGAGCAGCAGAATGCGTGGTTCGGTGGCCAGCGCACGGGCCAGTTCCACGACTTTTCGCACCCCGTAGGCAAGCCCGGCGATAGTCTTGTCGCGATAGGCCTGAAGTTCGAGAAAATCGATCACCTCCTCGACAACCTGACGGTGGCGGCGCTCTTCGCTGCGCACCTGGGGTGCAAAAAACAGTTCCGATACCAAAGAGCTCCTGCGGTGGCGGTGGCGGCCGACGAGCAGGTTCTGCAGCACCGTTGACTGTTCGAACAATTCGATATTCTGAAAGGTGCGCGCAATCCCCAGTGCCGGCACCTGATCGGGGCGCAGGCCGAGGATCGACTTTTCCCGGAACCGGATGTCGCCGTGCGCCGGATCGTAGAATCTCGAGATCAGGTTGAACACGGTTGATTTGCCCGCCCCGTTCGGACCCACCAGCGCGAACACCTCGCCTTCGCCCACATGAAACGACACGTCGTTGACCGCGACCAGCCCGCCGAACCGCACCGTGACCTGTTCAAGCACAAGCAGGCTCACCGCATACGCTCCGTCTTGAGAAAGCTTTTCTGCCGCTTGAACATATCCTTGCGGTAGAACGGATACAGTTCGAAATAGGTCCGCAGTTTCACCCAGCGGCCATAGATCCCGGTCGGCTCGAACAGGATGAAACCGACCAGGATCAGCCCGAAAATACCGCTTTCGATGCCGGGTATGGTAACCGATCCGAGATCGAAAACACCCGAAATACCGTCGCGCACAAGAGCGATGAACTGTGGCAGGAAGCCGATCACCAGGGCGCCGAAAAAGGCCCCGTGAATGGAGCCGAGACCGCCGATGACAATCATCAGCAGCAACTGGATCGACAAGACCAGATTGAACGTCTCGTGATTGAAGGCGCCGGCATAAAACCCCAGCAGGGCGCCGGCCAGCCCGGTCGCGCCGCACGAAAGGCCAAAGGCCGTCGCCTTGGTGCGTGCGATATTGACGCCCATGGCCTGGGCGGAAATTTCTGAATCCCGCAACGCCGTAAACGCGCGGCCCAGCGGCGCGCGCAGCAGGTTGCGGTAGCCCGCCAGCACCACGAGCGTCACCGCAAGGGTCAAGAAATAAAACAGGGCGGGCGTGCCATAGCGGTCGATCTCGAGGCCGAATATGACGATCGGCGGCGCCACCAGGCCCACGACCCCGCCGGTCCAGGGCTCGGCGATGACAATAAAGTCCTCGGTCAGAACGGAGATCGCGAGGGTTGCTATGGCCAGATAAATGCCGTGCAGGCGCAACACCGGCAGGGCGACAATCACGCCCACAAGCCCGGCAATGACGCCCGCCAGCGGAAGCGCCAGCAGGAAGGGCACGCCATTGGCGATCATGATGACACAGGTATAGCAGCCAACGGCCATGAAAGCGGCATGGCCGAGGCTCGCCTGGCCGGTATGGCCGGTCAGCAGCATCAGGCCCATGCCGGCGATGGCCCAGATCAGGACATTGGTTGCCTCGCCGACGAAAAATTCATCGACCAGCCACGGCAGCGCCACCACGAGGACCAGCAGGCCAAGATACCACAGCGCCTGGGGGCGGTGCTTGAACAGCCCGATATCGGCGTCATAGGATCGTTTGAACACGAAGCGCATCGCGGGCCTTCAGACCTTTTTCTTCTGGACCTGTGAAAACAGTCCGTGAGGCCGGAAAATCAGCACCAGCAGCATAATCAGATATGGTGCGATCTGCGAATATCCCGCCGGCAGGCCATAAGCGGCGAACGGCTCCACAAGCCCGATAATGATACCCCCGATGAGGGCGCCGGGCAGGCTGCCGAAACCGCCAATGACTGCGGCGGCGAACGCCTTTATGCCCAGCAGGCCGGTGGAGGGATCAATCGCGCCTTTTGATGCGAACAACACCCCCGCGACCGCCGCCACCATGCCGCCAAGCGCCCATACCAGGCTTTGAATCCGCTTCACCGGCACGCCCATGAAATAGGCCGCCAACTGATTTTGCGAGGCCGCCTGCATCGCCATGCCCAGCCGTGAGCGGCTGAAAAACAGATAGAGCAACCCGCACAGCGCAAAGGTCACGAGAATGACCGCGACCTCCTCGACCCCCAGAACAAGCCCGCCCAGCGTGATTTTCTCGCCGGCAAGCGGAAACTCCAGGGACTGCGGCTCATGGGCCCAGATCGCGCCGGCCAGAAACCGCAGAATAAAGCCAAGCGCGATGGTCAGGATCACCACCGCGATCTGCGGCTGGCCGAACATGCGCCGCAGCACGATCATGTCCAGCAGATAGCCGAGCATGCCCATGATGAGAACCGCAATGGACACCGCGACCCAGAAATTGATGCCCAGATAATAGGAATTGGCCAGCCAGATGGTGATGAAGGCTCCAAACATCATGAAATCGCCCTGGGCGAAATTCACCGCCTCGGTGGCCTTGTAGATCAGCACGAAGCCAAGGGCGATCAATCCATAGACGCAGCCGTTGGCCAGACCGCTGATGCTCAACTGAAGCAGATCCAACTCCCCTACCCCCCAAACCGGATGGTTTCCATCGCATTGTTGGCGACAGTGCAGCATGTCACAGGCATCAAGCCAAGGGGAAAGTCTCAATGGCCTCCACATCGCGGCCCGCGCAGCCGATAAACCCGCAAACGCTTCGGGCTGCACGCCTGTGTGTCCGGGTTCACCGGTAAAGCGCTGTTTCGAAAACGCTATTCCACACACAAAACGGCCGCGAACCGTTGGCGGCCGGACTTTCCCGCAGCCCTGCCTTCAAATCCCGTTTGACATCCCGGCCGGCGCTCAGCCTCAATACACCAGGTGCAGTCTCACTGCGTTGAGGCGAGAGAGGGATTGTGAGGGAGCAGGCAATGTCAATAACAAGAATACGACGCGGTGTGCTCGCCGCCATCGCGGCCTTCGTTGGGTTTGCCGCCCTGGCCATGGTGGCACCGGAGGCCCAGGCGGCCAGGCTGAAGGTTGCCGGCATTTTCGAAACGCCGATCGAGGAACCGTGGGTCAAGCAGATTCACGACGCTTTGAACAGGGCCGAGGCGGAAGG
>JALURZ010000119.1 GCA_027058735.1 Hyphomicrobiales bacterium
TTTGAGGGGCGGGTCTCCGGGCTGGAGACGTTGATTGCCGCCAATCCGCAGAAGAAGTCCATTGCGCCGCGCCTTGAACTGGCCCGGCTGTACCTAGCCAACCAGCTCAACGCCGAAGCGCTGGGGCAATTGCGCCGGATCGGCGAAATCGACCCTGAAGTCATGTCCGATCCGATCCTCAATGCGATGCGCGGCGTCGCCAATCTGCTGATGGGGCGTCTCAATGAGGCGCGTGCGGATCTGTCGGTGCACGGGCTGTCCCAGGACACCGACGCGACCTTGTGGCGCGGCCTGCTGGAGGCGGAGGTCAAGAACTGGCGTCAGGCCCAGGTCAATTTCAACAAGGCCGAACGCGCGATCCGCGCCTATCCCGATGCGATTCAGGCCCGTTTCAGGATCGCCGCCGTCAGGGCCGCCATCGAGACCAATGATCTCGGTGCCGCGGAATACAACCTCAATCTCATACCCAAGGGCGAGGCGTCCGGGAAGACGGCGGCCGAAATCATGGTCCTGCGCGGCCGTCTGGCCCAGGCGCTGGGCCGGTCGGACGACGCCAGGACGGCGTATGAGGCGGCGATCTCCAGCGGTGAGCGCAAGGCCGAGGCCGAAGCCAGCTACAATCTGGCGCTGATGGCGCTGAAACAGGGCAGGATCAGCGAGGAGCAGGCGATCGCGCGCCTTGAATCGGTCGCCATGACGTGGCGCGGCGACGATCTGGAGCTCAAGGCCATGCGCCAGTTGGCGGCCCTGTACAACCGCCAGGCGCAGCATCGCCGCGCGCTGGAAACCATGCGGGCCGCCATCGAGACCTATCCGGACAAGAAAATCACGCAATTGCTGCAGGACGACATGGCCGAACTGTTCACCGCGCTGTTTCTTCACGGCGGCGCCGACAAGCTCGATCCGGTCGAGGCGCTGGGGCTTTATTATGACTTCCGGGCATTGACGCCGGTCGGGCGCAAGGGCGATGAAATGATCCGCAAGCTTGCCGACCGGCTGATCAATGTCGATCTGTTGCAGCAGGCGGCCGAAATTCTCGATCATCAGGTCAACAAGCGTCTTATCGGGGCGGCGCGCGCGCAGGTCGCGGCCAAGCTGGCCATGGTTCATCTGATGGACCGCAAGCCGGCGCGCGCCCTGCGGATCTTGCGCCAGACCCGGCAGGCCGTGCTGCCCAGGGTGTTGAGCAGGCAACGCGTATTGCTGGAGGCGCGCGCGCTGAGCGAACTGGGGCGCACGCAGACCGCGATCGGACTGCTCGCCAACCGCGACAGTCTGGATGCGCTCAAGGTCAGGGCCGAAGCCTACTGGAAGGGCAAGAACTGGCAGGAGGCCGGGGAAGCCTTCGAGAAGATTCTGGGGGACGCCTGGAAAGGCAAGGCCCCGCTCGACAAGACGGAGCGCCTCAACGTCATGCGCGCGGCGATTTCCTATGCCCTTGCCGACGACAGGCTGGGGCTTGAGCGGTTTCGCAAGAAATATCTGACAAAGATGTCAAAGACGCCGAACGCCAAGGGGTTCTCCGTCATTACCCACGCCGTCGACCGCCAGGGCATCGCGTTCCGCAATCTGGCCAAGGAAATCGCCTCGGTCGATACGCTGGAAAGTTTTGTCGCCGATTTTCGCAAATCGCTCGAGACCACGCGAACGGCCGCCAGCGCGCCCAATGCGAACTAGGCGCGCGCTTCGCTCTCCAGCATGGACTTTATGACGCCGCGATAAAGATTGGCGCCCTTGTCGATGGCCAGCCGGACGGGCCGGGCGCCGTTTGCTTTCAGCTCCTCCAGTTGCGCGGCCTCAAGGACGTCCTTGTCCTCGGCAAAGGCGATGCGGAACAATTCGTCCATCCGCTCTCCGGCGCTCTCGTCGTCGAGTTCACAGTTGCGGATATGCATCCACCTGTCGATGGTATAGGTCGCGTTGACCGGGGTGAGAAAGTGCAGGGCCAGGATGCGCACGCCCTGGTGGCGGTCTTCGGGCTTCAGGTTCAGCCTGGCGTCGCTGCTGCCGAAATCGATCATCGCCGTGCTCGGCGGGTACAGATAGTAATAGTGCCAGCGATCCACGTTTTCGACAAAACCGCCGAATTTGCGGAAAAAGCCGATGGGTGGCGCGTTGCGAATCCAGCGGTAGGTCACAACCACGTCGTCGTCGCCCTTTTCCGATTGGATGGGCACATCCTCGCTTTCCGGGTTTCCCAGCGTCGTGGGATGGACGTAGGCCACATGCGCCGGGTCGCACAGATTGTCCGCGACATTGAGATAGTTGGCCCTCAGATGCAGCGCATCGCCATGGTGACAGGCCCATTCGGGCGATGTGAATTCGGGCCGGTCGAAGACTTTCGTCTCGTCGGCCCTGGCCGGATCGCCCATCCAGATCCACACGATGCCATGGCGTTCGAACAGGGGATAGGCCCGCACGAAGGCGGATTTCGGGATGTTGTCCTGTCCTGGAACCCGCACGCACCGGCCTTCGCAATCGAATGTCAGCCCGTGATAGCCGCACCGGATATTGTCGCCGACGACCTTGCCCCTGGACAGCGGCAGGGACTTGTGCGGGCAGCGGTCGGCGAGCGCCACCATCTGTCCGGACACCTGCCGGTAGAGAACGATATTTTCTTCCAGAATGGTGGCGCGCCGCGGCTGGTCGCTGAAATCCGTTGACCAGCCGGCGACATACCAGCAGTTGCGGACATATTTCATGATGCACCCTTCCAGCGAAGCCGCAGGCAGTTGAACGCATCGTATGCCAGATGGGTGTTGTGCCGCAAGATTGCATCATGTCGCGGGTCGACACCGGCGCCCGCCCGCTAAGGGCGGCATTCAGCCGCCGCCGAAACTTTTCACCAGACTGCCGGCAACCAGATACCAGCCATCGACAAGGACGAAAAAGACGAGCTTGAAAGGCAGCGAGATGATCACCGGCGGCAGCATCATCATGCCCATGGACATCAGCACGGATGCGACCACAAGGTCGATAATGATGAACGGCACGAACAGCAGAAAGCCGATTTCAAAGGCGCGGCGCAGTTCAGAGATCATGAAGGCGGGCACCAGCACATGCAGCGGCACCTTGGTGACGTCTTCGGGCTTTTCCGTTTTCGACAGATCGAGGAACAGCCCCAGGTCCTTCTCGCGGACATTCTCGCTCATGAACCCCTGAAACGGTTTGGCGGCCTTGTCAAAAGCCTCGGGCATCTCGATCTCGTTTTGCATCAAGGGCGCGATGGCATCCTTGTAGGCCACCTGAAACACCGGGGCCATGATGAAAGCGGTGAGAAACAGGGCGAGCGACACGACCACCGAATTCGGCGGCGACTGCTGCATCCCGATCGCGGTGCGCAGCAGCGAGAGCACCACGATGATGCGCGTGAACGAGGTCACCATGACCAGGATCGAGGGGGCGAGCGAGAGGACACTGATCAGCGCGATCAACTGGATGGCGCGCTGGGTCACCCCGGTTCCGGGGCTGAAGTCGATAGTCAGCTCCTGCGCGAGCGCGGGCGCGGCGGCGAAAACAACGCCGCCGCTCAGCGCCGCAACCGCCAGGGACTGTATCACTTTGCGCCAGCGAACCGGCGCATCGGGGTTGGTCATTTCTGCTCCGTGGACCGGATTTCCCCCCCGGGTCTGATATTGGCAAGGCTTGGTTGCTGTTGGGCTTCGCGCATCGGGGCCGGCTGCATGACAGGTGCCGGCTGCTGGGCCGGCTGCTGGGCCGGCGGCGGCTGCTGTGTCTGCTGCGGCGCCGGTGCGGCGGCAGGCGGCTGGCCACGCACCGGCACCCTGGGCCGGGCGGGCTGCTGCGGCGGTGGCTGCGGCGGCTCCTGATAGATCTCATCATGGCCGAGCGGCTCGCCCGCCAGTTCGGGTTCGGCGGCCACCGGTTCGGCATATGGCGCGACATGCGCGCGCGGCTGCTCGCCCGCAACGCCGAGCGGGATGTCGGTCTCCACAAGCACGTCCTGACCGCCGCCGATCAGCAGCAGGTGGCCCACATGGTCGCGGCGCACAAGCACCAGCCGTCGCTGTCCATCGACCGCCGCGGCTTCCAGCACACCGAGATGGCGCCCCATGCCCAGCTTGCCGCCCGCGCCCGATCCGCTGCCACGCCGCATCCGCTTCGCGATCCAGGCCAGGATACCGATCATTGCCAGCACGACAAACAGTGCCGCTGCATATTGCAGATATTGTGAAAGTTCCATCGCTTTTCCCAAGCCTCCTGGATCGGCGTCCAGCCGGACGCCGTGGTGGGTACAAATTGCCTAGTACAATCCTAACAAATCGTTAAGGACCGCAGAAAACCGCCAAATCGCCAGTTAATGAAGCGTTACCAGCCATGATTGTCTTAATCTACCATTAACCATGAGCGGTGCAAACTCCAATGCGACGCTGGAAGGCGGCGATGTTCTTGGTGAGCCGGTTCGCCCAGAAAGGGTGCGCGGGATCACGCCATAACAGGATGGGCCGTCCCATGTCGCTCACCGATCTTCCGGCACTTGCCGTATTGAAACAGAAACTGCGATGGCATCAGGCGCGCCAGAACGTGCTGGCGCAAAATGTCGCCAATGCCGACACGCCCGGCTACAAGCCGCGCGACCTCAAAGCCTTCAGATTCGAATCCGTGCTGCGCCGCCAGATGAGCCCGGCGGCCGGCGCGCTCACCACCAATGACAAGCATATCAGGCCGGCCTCGTTCGGTTCACCGGGCGGAAAATTCGAAACCCGGGAGAGTGCGGACTGGGAAACGACGCCCAGCGGCAATGCGGTGTCCCTTGAGGGCCAGATGATGAAAGTCACCGCCAACCAGATGGAATTTCAGACCGCGTCCGCGCTCTATACCCGCTCGCTGGGGCTGCTGCGCATCGCGCTTGGCGGCAATTGATTCAGGATTAAGGGAGACCATGATGAATGTGCTCAAATCAATCATGATCGCGGCGTCGGGTCTGAAGGCCCAGACCGGACGCATGCGCATCATTTCGGAGAATATCGCGAACGCCAATTCGACGGCCAAGACCAAGGGCGGCGACCCGTACCGCCGGCGCATGGTTACGTTCGATAATGTTTTCGACCGTGAACTGGGCGCCTATCTGGTCAAGGCCGCGCGGGTACAGAACGACAAGTCCGCCTTCGGCAGCAAGTTCGATCCGGGCCACCCCGCGGCCAACGATCAGGGGTATGTCAAGACCTCCAACGTCAATACGCTGGTGGAAATGATGGACATGCGCCAGGCTCAGCGCAGCTATGAGGCAAATCTGAATGTGATCCGGGCCGCGCGCCAGATGGCGTCGAAGACGCTCGACATATTGCGCGGCTGATCGGCATGGCTGGCAAAGGTAAAAACCCATGAGCATACCTGCATCCTCAGCGGCGGCGGCCTATCTGAACGCCGCGCGCAATGCGGCCGCCGGCGCCCCGGCGGCGGCAGGCGACGTCAAGTCCGGTGATTTCGGCGAGTTCCTGAAATCCGCCCTGGAGGGGGTTGCCGACACCGCCAAACAGGGCGACAAGATGATGCTGGCGCAGGCCGCCGGCAAGGCCGATATGGTCGATGTGGTGACAGCGGTGGCCGAAACCGAATTGACGGTGCGCACGCTGGTTACAGTGCGCGACCGCGTGATCGGGGCGTATCAGGAAATCATGCGCATGCCGATCTGACGGCGGCGGCGGGGGAACGGTCATGAATGGCGCGGAGGTTCTCGAGGTGGCCCGTGAGGGCATCTATGTTCTGCTGATCATTTCGAGCCCCCTCATGCTGATCGGCCTGGCGGTCGGTCTCGTTATCGCGCTGTTCCAGGCGCTCACCCAGATCCAGGAAATGACGCTGGCATTCGTGCCGAAGATCATTGCGATTTTCGTGACGCTGCTGGTTGCACTGCCCTTCATGGGCCAGGTGCTCGGCACCTACATGGAGACCATCGTCGCTCAGATCACGAGAGGATAGGGGCTCGGGCGCCCCGGACCCGTTTTTCGATGACGCTGACCTTTCTTCCCGGCACCGCGATGGTGTTCATGCTGATTTTCGCCCGTCTGGGCTCCATGATCATGGTCATGCCGGCGATCGGCGATGCGTTCGTATCGCCTCGCGTGCGGCTGGGATTCGCATTGGCCATGACGCTGGTCATGATGCCGCTGGTCCGCGACACCTATGGACCGGTCGCGGGCACCTTCGGGCTGGTGCTGGGGGCGCTGCTGGGCGAGATCGTGGTCGGTGTCTTCGTCGGCCTTTCCGCGCGGCTCATCATGTCCGCGGTGCACGTGGCGGGTACCGCGATTGCGTTCCAGACCGGCCTTGCCTTCGCCATGAATGTCGATCCCTCGCAAGGGACCCAGAGCGCCCTGTTCGGGTCGTTCATGGCGATGCTGGCGGCGGTTCTGATCTTTGCGCTCGATATGCACTATCTGCTGATCCAGGCGATCCATGACAGCTATCAACTGTTCGCGCCGGGCAAGATGCTGGCGTGGGAGGGGTTTGCGCAAATGGCGCTGCGCACGGTCGCCGGTTCATTCCGGGTGGGGCTGCAAATGGCCGCGCCGTTCCTGATCTTCGGCCTGATTTTCTATCTCGGCATCGGCGTGCTGTCGCGGCTGATGCCCCAGGTGCAGATTTTCTTCATCGCCATGCCCGCCAATATCATGCTCGGCTTTCTGCTGTTGATGCTGCTGGTGAGTTCCATGATGATGTGGTTCTTCGACCATTTCGCAACCAGCATGGCCGAATTCGTCCGCTGAGCGCGGCGGGAAGGAGCCATGGCCGAAGACCAGCCGGAAAGCACGGAAAAATCCGAAGAGCCGACGCAAAAGAAGCTCGAGGATGCCCACAAGAAGGGCAATGTCGCCAAGAGTCAGGAAATCAACACCTGGTTCATGATGCTGGCGGCGACCCTGCTGATCGCCGTATTTTCCGACGGCATGATGAGCGGGCTGTCGCGCGCGCTGCGGGTGTTTCTGGCCGAACCCCATGCCATCCCCATGGACAGCGGCCAGTTTGCGGTCGTCTACACCAATACGGGCTGGTCCGTGCTCACGGCGCTGCTGGCACCGCTGGGCATTTTGATGATCGCCGCCGCGCTCGCCAATCTGGTCCAGCACAAGCCGGTATTCACGGCAGAACAGATCAAGCCGAAACTGTCGAAAATTTCGCCGCAGGCCGGCCTCAAACGGCTTTTCTCGGGCACCAGCCTGATCAATTTTCTCAAGGGCGTCGCCAAGCTGGCCATCGTCGGCGCGGTCATGTTCGCGGTCGCCTGGCCCGAGCGCGACCGCCTCGATACGCTGATCTCCACCGACATCGCCGCCCTCATGCCGGTGCTCAAGGTGATGGCGGTCAAGCTGATGCTTGGCGTGCTGGTGGTGCTCACCCTGATCGCCGGTGGCGACTATCTGTTTCAGCGCCACAAGTGGTTTGAGAAACTGCGGATGTCGCACAAGGAAATCCGCGACGAGCACAAACAGCAGGAAGGCGACCCGGCGATCAAGGCCAAGCTGCGCCAGATCCGCCTTGAGCGCGGCCGCAAACGCATGATGGCCAATGTGCCCGAAGCTTCGGTCGTGGTGACGAATCCCACCCATTATGCCGTGGCGCTGAAATACGAGCCCGGCATGGGCGCGCCGCTGTGCGTGGCCAAGGGGGCCGATCGCATCGCCCTCAAGATCCGCGAGGTGGCCAGGGAGCACCACATACCGGTCATTGAAAATCCGCCCCTGGCGCGCAGTCTGCACGAAACCGTGGGTGTCGATGAGGAAGTGTCGCCCGAACACTACCGCGCGGTGGCCGAGGTTATCGGATTCGTCATGAAAACGCGCCGGAAGGCCCCCTGGCGCGCGACCTGATTCGCGAAGTCCGGTATGGTAAAGTGATTCGTTTTTTTGGCGCGATGCGATATCCGGTGGCAGCGATATGACACACACAAGGGGGGCGGACGCGCGCGGGCGGATGGTGCCGGCGCTCGCGCTTGCGGTCATACTGGCGCTCACCGCCGCCGGCTCGGCCTATATGCTGCGCGAACGCGCCGATACCGTCATCCTCCTTGCCCTTGGCGTGTTTTCGTTCTTCGGCCTTTTTGCGATGTTCGCGGCGATGGCGGGCATCATCCGCCTTGGCGGCGCGGCGAAGGCCGCGGGGCTTGCCGGCGACGTGCTTGAGCAGATCGACGATGCCTGTCTGGTGTCGACCCAGGATGGCTCGGTGGTGTTCGCCAATGACGCCTACCGGCGGCTTGCGGGCATCGAGGGGGATGGGGAGGTGCCGACGCTTGAGCGGCTCTATACGGGCTATCCCGAAATCGCCGACCAGATCTACCGGCTGGTACGGGCGGCGGGCGACGCCAAGCCGCTGAGCGAAAACCTGCGCCTTGCCGCCGGCGCCACCGCGCCGGGCGCCCATCCCGAGCGTTCCGTCTGGCTGAAGATGGCGGTCGCGCCCCTGGATCGCTCGCCGGACCGTATCTTGTGGCGGATGAAGGCCGCCACCGACGATCATGAAGAACAGGAATTCGCGTTCCGCAGGCTGCAGCAGATCATCGACTATCTCGACCATGCGCCGGCCGGGTTCTTTTCCGCCGATCATGAGGGGGCCATCCACTATATCAACGCCACTCTGGCCGAATGGCTGCATCTCGATCTGGCCAAGACCACCGGCGGCGCGCTGTCCTTGCCCGATCTGCTGACCATCGAGGGCATGGACGTGATTGCGCTGCTGCAAAGCGACGGCACGGCCGGTGCCGTGGAGCCGCTGGAGCTCGATCTGAAAGGCCGGGACGGACATGCGATCTTCGCCAGGGTCCTGCTGCGCAGGGTTGTCGATGAGGACGGCTCGCTGATCGGTATTCAGTCGTTTGTGCTGCCGCCTGAAAAACCCGGGGACAACGCCGAGGCCACATCGCCGCTGGATTTCGAGCGGTTCTTCAAGAACGCCCCGATCGGCATTGCGCTGCTGGACAAGGATGGCGTGATAGAGAGCGCGAACGCGGCCCTGCGCACTCTTGCCGGCGCGCGCCGGGGTCAGCGGTTTGAGCAGCTGATCGATGAGAGCCAGGTTGAGGCATGCAAGAAGGCGCTGGCGGGCCTGGCGCCGGGCGAGGAGGCGCCGGGAACCCTCGATGTGACATTCTCGCGCAAGGAGGACGCGCGCGGACAGATCTTTTTCGCAGCGCTGGCCGGCGTGGATGGCGGCCGCGCCGCCTATATCGCCTATGTGGTCGATCGCACCGAACAGCACGCGCTGCAACAGCAGTTTGTCCAGTCGCAGAAAATGCAGGCGGTGGGACAGCTCGCCGGCGGTGTCGCCCATGATTTCAACAACGTCCTGACCGCCATCATCGGCTATTCCGACCTGCTGCTGCGCCGGCTGGTTCCAACCGATCCTTCCTATCAGGACATCATGAATATCAAGCAGAACGCGAACCGCGCCGCCAATCTCGTGCGGCAGTTGCTGGCGTTTTCGCGCCGCCAGACCCTGCGCCCCGAAGTGCTTTCGCTGACAGATGTATTGTCTGAACTGACCAGCATGCTCAGCCGCCTGCTCGGGCCCCATATAGAACTGAAGACGGTTCACCAGCGCGATCTGTGGCCCGTGCGCGCCGACGCCGTGCAGCTTGACCAGGTGATCGTCAATCTGGCGGTCAACGCCCGCGACGCCATGCCCGGCGGCGGCACCTTGAGCATCACGACGCGCAATGTGACGGACGAAGAGTCGAAATCGCTTGGCGGCGATATCCTGCCCAGGGGCGAATATGTCCTGTGCTCCATCCGCGATACCGGTTCGGGCATGTCCAGTGCGGTCCTCAACCAGATTTACGAGCCGTTTTTCACCACCAAGGAAGTCGGCAAGGGGACGGGTCTGGGGCTTTCGACGGTCTACGGCATCATCAAGCAGACGGAAGGGTTTATTTTCTGTCAGAGCAAAGAAGGCAAAGGCACGACATTCGATATCTATCTGCCGCGCCATGTTAGCGATCCGGGCGAGGATGGCGCGCGCGACACGGAAAAGGGGAAAGACGAGGAGCCGGCCGATCTGACCGGGGCGGGCACAATCCTGCTTGTCGAGGATGAAGAGGCGGTGCGCCAGTTTTCCTCACGCACCCTGGCCTCGAGCGGCTATACCGTCCTTGACGCGGCGAGCGGCGCGGAGGCGCTGAAACTGGTCGATGAGTTTGAAGGCGAACTGGACCTCGTCATTTCCGATGTCATGATGCCGGAAATGGACGGGCCGCAATTGCTCAAGGAACTGCAAAAGCGCGGCATCAAGGCCAATGTCATCTTCATATCGGGCTACACGGAGGACAAGCTGGGCAGCCTGCTGGAAGACAACAAGGACATCGCGTTCCTGCGCAAACCGTTCACTCTGGTGCAGCTTGCAAAGCTTGTGAAGAAAACGATCTCGGCGTAGTGGGCCCGTCTGCCCCTTGAACGCGGACGCCCTTGCCTGCGCGGAACTCGCCCGCGCGCGAGGGCACGGGAACCGGGCCGCCTGGCCCCCGCCGCGCCGATTGCGCGTTGCGGTCATGGCCACATTTCAGCCCCTTTTGGCCGAAATCCCACCGGCGGAAAAACTCAACCCCGGCAGGCCGCGCCGGGTCCGGCCCGGCAACCTGTCGCATTCCGCGAACCGGCAGCGGGCGATTCAATTTTTGGAACAAATCGACACAATTTTGACACGAATTCGGCAACATCGAAACAATATTAGCGCAAAATTCCGACGAATAAATTCCACAAAATATACTAAATTGCAACAATTTTCGTCAAACTTTTGGTGATAAATTCGTGTTAGAAATTTAAGAATTGGAAAAATAGACTATTATACATATGATTGACTCGAAAAAACGATTCAATTATAGGTTTAACAGGAGTAATGCTCTATAAATATTATGTTTTCGCGTTTTTTTCCGTTTTTCTGTCAAGATTAACAAGAGCGTTAAAGCATAAGACCGCCCCATCCCGCCGGGTGCTCCGGCGCCCTTCCGGAGGCGGGGGGGACGGTCCGAACCACCCGATACCGCCTACAAGACCAATAACAACATCGCGGGGAAATGTGTCGAGCGATCTGGCAGCAGATGAAGGAAGCGCTGAAGTTCGTATGAGTATGATCGGGACTGCAGACGTCGTTCACGACTAGTCAGGGTTCGGCTGGGACCGCCGGCATCGCCTGCAACGACGAAGCGGCATTTCCGTGAGATGTAAAGCGAGGGAGCACGAGGTGCGCGAACAGGAACAGGCCGGCGAGGCAAAGCGGACTCGCGGCAGATCACGCAAGGTTGCCGCCGCCAAGAAAACGGCGGCCAGGACACGGGCCAGGCGGGCGTCCGCGAAGCGGCGCGCCAGGAACAAGACGGCCAAGCCGGCCGCCGCGCCGCCGGACAATGGCGCATTCGCGGATGCCCGGCCCGCTTCACCCAGTCACTCCGGCAATCCCGGTCAGCCCGGCGCCATGGCTGACCACGAGCGCCAGAATTTTGATGCCCGGCAAAATTCGACAGGAGAGGTGGAAATGAAGGATAAACCGGCACTTCCAGACACACCCGAACCGTTTTCCGACACGGCCGCGAGCGCCGGCGGCGCGCCAGGCAGTCCAGGCGGCATTGAGCAGCGCTTGAATGCCGGGGCGGCCGGTCCGCCCTATGGCCTTCGTGAAGAGGGGGAACACGAGGAGGGCTATGAGGGCTATGCCGGCGGGGATGATCTGGAGGATTATCTCGCGGCCGAAGATGTCCCGGCGCCCGGAGACGATGGGGATGCGCGGGAGACGGGAGGCGCCGTCTATCCCTTCGACCCGCCCGCGCCACCCGGCGGGCCAAACGGATCGCCGGCGCACCCGGCGGGCGCGCCTGTCCGGTCCGTCCCCATGGAGGCCGCGGGCACCTTCAGTCCGCCCCCCGCGGTTGCGCCGGCAACCTCCGCGCCGGCGCATTCGGGCGATGCGCGGCCATTGGCGCCGGGCGTGCGGCTTGCGCGTCTGGCCGGGCAGGGCGCGCCCGACAACACTCCCGGGACTCCCGGGTCCGCGCGCCCGGAGCGCCCGGATATGGAAAATTACCCGCCGCTGCCGAAATTTCTCGAGGAAGGGGCCGCCGGCGCGCGGCGTACCTCGGATGCGGTGCGTTCAGCCACCAATGCGAAGTGGTCGGGACCGGCGCGCCAGGCGGCATCGGAGATGCTGGCGTCCAGCGCCAAGGACAGGCCCTTCCTGACGCCCGGCGAACGGCCCGGCTCCGTGGGGTCCGGATGGACCCCGCTTATTCTTCTGGGTGTGACCGGCCTGCTGGTTGCCGGATTTTCTGGCGCCCTCTTCCTCGAACTGGGCCGCGGGACATCCGAACAGTCGCTGGCGAGCGCGCCGGAAGCCGCCGCGCCACTGGCCGCACCGGCACCGCCGGATGCGCCGGCTGCCGCTTCTGCGCCGTCACCAGC
>JALURZ010000120.1 GCA_027058735.1 Hyphomicrobiales bacterium
CGCCGCCAAGAAATGTGGCGCCAAGAAATGCGCCGCCAAGAAATGTGGCGCCAAGAAATGCGCGCCCTGCGGCGCCTGCGCCGCCAACAAATGCGCGGCGAAAAAGAAAAACTAGCCATTGGCTGGTTCGCCTGCATTCATCCGTCCTTCGTTTCGCGGGTGAGGAAAAATCATCAGGGGCGTCGCCGCGAGGCGGCGCTTCTGTATTTTTGAGAGACGCTCGGGGCGCGGGTCCGCAATGACCTTCGAACGCATCACAGAACGAAGAATACAGGCACGCGGGCTGCGCCGGGCGCTGTGCTGCGCGCTCACCGCTTTTCTGGCAGCAGGGATGCTCGCCACTCCCGCGCCGGCGCGCGAACACGGCAGCGACCCGGCCGTGCTGGCCATTCCGGCCGGCCCCTTTATCACCGGATCGGACCGCGCGGAGCGCGAAGCCGCCTACAGGCTCGACGAGGCCGCCTATGGCCACTCGGCGACCCGCAAGCAGCGCTGGTATGAAAACGAGGGCGAACGGCGCGAAAGCACCCTGCCCGCCTATGCCATCACCACCACGCCGGTGACAAATGGCGACTATGCGCGCTTCATACGCGCGACAGGGCGCGCCGCACCCGATGTGGATGTCAAGACCTGGAAATCCTATGGCCTCATTCATCCGTTTTCGCGCACCCGCCGCCATGCCTGGAGCGACGGCAAGATTCCCGCCGGCCGGGAGCGGCATCCCGTGGTCATGGTCTCCCATGACGACGCGGTTCGCTATGCGGAGTGGCTCACCAGTGTCAGCGCCTACCGCTGGCGGCTGCCCACGGAAGCGGAATGGGAAAAAGCGGCGCGCGGGCGCGACGGGCGCCGTTTCCCCTGGGGCGATACGTTCGATGCGGCAAAGCTGAATAGCCACGATGGCGGGCCGTTCGACACGGTCCCGGTCGGGCGCTATCCGGCGGGCGCCAGCCCGTTTGGCCTGTTGGACGCGGCCGGCCAGGTGTTCGAGTGGACCGCAACGCTGCAACGCAAGGATCGCTATATCGTCAAGGGAGGGTCGTGGGACGACCGGGGCTGCGGCGTTTGCCGCCCGGCCGCGCGCCATGGCCGCCCGCGCGATCTTAAACATATCCTGGTGGGTTTCCGGCTGGTACGCGAGGCGAAATAGCGCCGGTTCGAGCGAGTTCCACAGCCCCTGATCGCGGCAAAACGATTCGCATGCGGTCTTTTTCATTCACACACCTGTGAAGTCAATTGACTCAAGTTGAGCCGCTGGAACTGTAAGGTTTTGGCGTGGTTGGGACTGTGCGAAGGCACGGTTAAGGAGCGCGAGGGGAGCGCCTGTCAAGAGGACCCGCCTGTCAAGAGGACCCGCCTGTCAAGAATTGGCCGGCAAACTCCGGGAGCGAAGGGAAATGAACAAAACCAGAATCAGACTTCTGTCGAGCGCGGCGATTGTGCCGTTGGTCATGGGCATGGTCGTTGGCGTCGGCATGCTGTCTGCCGGTATCACCAAGAACGGCGATGTCGCCCGGGCGCAGTCCAATCCGTGTGCTGCCAAGAAATGCGGCGCCGCCAATCCCTGCGCTGCCGGAAAATGCGCAGCGTGCGGCCCCTGCAGCCCCGCGGCGAGCGAATGCGTCGTGCCAAGCGTTCAGGCCGCGGCGCGGTGCAACCCGTGCGCCGCCAAGAAATGCGGCCCCTGCAACCCGTGCAAGGCGAATGCCTGCGGCGCGGCCAATCCGTGCGCCGCCAAAAAATGCGGCCCCTGCAACCCGTGCGCCGCCAAGAAATGCGGCCCCTGCAACCCGTGCAAGGCGAATGCCTGCGGGCCGTGCGGGCCGTGCGGGCCGTGCGGCGCGAGCAAGAACGCCAAGATCACCAATGCCGAGGCCGTGAAGGCTTACGATTGTGTCAAGGGAGCCCTGCAGGCGGCTTATGCGAAGTCCGGCCTGGCGATGGCGAAGATCTATTCGCAATATGCCCGCTTCAACACGGTGCCCTATGTGTCGGACACCCATGGCGGCCGCCTGGTCAACAATTATGCGAGCAGGGCGGCCCGGCGCACCTATCGCAAATATGAAAAGGCCAGACAGATGCCACGCGGCTCCAAGCTGGCGAAAGACAGTTTCTCGATCAATGCCGCCGGCGCCGTCGTCAAGGGGCCGCTGTTTCTGATGGAAAAGAAGCGCCGGGGCTGGAACAAGGCCACCAATGACTGGCGCTATTCGATGGTGATGCCTGACGGGTCGGTCTTTGGGGCGACCAGGGGCAAGGGCGACGCGAAGGTGCAGTTCTGCGCCGACTGCCACAATGCGGCGGCCGAAAACGATGCGATGTTCTTCCTGCCTGCGGAATTCCGCGTCAAGTAGCATGCGACACGCGTCAGAACTCCCGGGGTCTCGCGGCTCCGGGAGTTTTTTGCCCGAAAGCAGCGATGCGATGACCCGCCGGGTCGGAACCGCGCGGCTGGCCGCGGCCATTCTGGCTGTGATCTTGTACCCCTCACTTGCCGGTGATATCCGCGCCGAGCCGTTTAGCGTCGTCGATGGCGATACGCTGCTGGTGGACGGCAAGATCCGCAACCTTGTCGGCGTCAGGGCGCCCCGGCTGGGGGAGAGGTGCCGGGTGCGCGGCCGCCAGCGCGACTGCGGCCTGATCGCGCGCGCATCGCTGCTGGACATGACCGCCGGCGCCACCGTGGTCTGCAAACGGGTCAGCGCCGCGCCCGCCGCACGCTACCGCTGCCTCGCCGACGGCTATGACCTTTCCGAAGGCATCGTCCACACCGGCTGGGCGCGCGCGCTGCCCGACGCGCCGGCGCGCTACCGCGACATCATGCGCGAGGCACAGGCCAGAAAACGCGGCATGTGGCGGAAGGATCAGCCCTAACCCAGCCCCTTGATGATTTTTTCCAGTTTTGCGGCGATCTCGCCGATCTGCTGTTGTGAAACAATCAGCGGCGGCGACAGGGCGATGGTATCCGCGGTGATGCGGATCATCATGTCATGATCGCGGAACGCCGTATCCATGGCGGCAAGTCCGCGCGCGCCGGTCTGGCCCTCGACCGGCTCAAGATCGATGCCGGCCACCAGCCCGATGGTGCGGATATCCCTGACCAGCGGCAGTCCCTTGAGCCCGTGCATGGCGTCCGCCCAGGTCTGTTCGAGCGCGCCGGCGCGGGCGAACAGGCCTTCCTCCTGAAATACCTCAAGCGAGGCAAGCGCGGCGGCCGCCGCCAGGGGATGGCCGGTATAGGTATAGCCATGGAACAACTCGATGGTGTTTTCCGGCCCCTGCATGAAGGCCTGATAGATATGATCGCGCACGATCGCCCCGCCCATGGGCACCGTGCCGCTGGTGACACCCTTGGCAATGGTCATGATGTCGGGCGTAACACCGTAGCGTTCGGCGGCCGATCCATGGCCGAGCCGGCCAAAAGCGGTGATGACCTCATCAAAGATCAGCACAATGCCGTGATCGTCGCAGATCTGCCGCAGCCGCTGCAGATAGCCCCGCGGCGCGGCGAGAACCCCGGTCGATCCGGCCATCGGCTCGACAATGACCGCGGCAATGGTGGAGGCGTCGTGCAGCGCGATCAGGGACAAAAGGTCGTCGGCCAGATGGGCGCCCCACTCCGGCTCGCCGCGCGAAAACGCCTGATGCTCGAAACTGTAGGTGTGGCGTAAATGATCGACGCCTGGCAGCAGCGACCCGAATGCCTTGCGGTTGGCCGGCATGCCGCCGAGCGAAATGCCGCCAAAGCCGACGCCGTGATACCCGCGTTCGCGGCCGATCAGCCGGGTGCGCGTCCCCTGCCCACACGCCTGCTGATAGGCCAGCGCGATCTTGAGCGCGGTGTCCACGGCTTCCGATCCCGAATTGGTGAAAAAGCAGTAGTTGAGATCGTCGGGCATCATCATGGAGAGCCGGGACGCCAGCTCAAACACCTTGGGATGGGCAAAGTGAAATGCCGGGGCATAGTCGAGCTCGGCGGCCTGTTTGCGGATCGCCGATACAATCTTGTCGCGGCCATGGCCGGCATTGCAGCACCACAGGCCGGCGGTCGCGTCCAGAACCGGGCGCCCGTCCGGGGTGAAATAATGCATGTCCTTGGCGCGCGCGATGACGCGCGGATCGCGCTTGAACGCCCGGTTCGGCGTGAAGGGCAGCCAGAACGGCTCCATATTGTTGGGAGTCGGCTCCCTGTCCTGCATCGTTTCATGGGCCTGAGACATGAGGCTTCCCCCCGTTTTTGATCACTGCGCCGGAATCCGGCCCGCCCGCGAAAAATCCCGGCTCCGCGGGCCGGCGCGGCGCCCGATACTCTACCAAGTTCCCGGCCGAATCAAAATGCCCGGTTTCCGGCCAGCAGGCGAGACCGTCCCCGCCGGGCCGCGTTAGCCATATTGAGGCGGCAGACCTTGACACCCGCGGCGGCATCGCCTATTTCCAGGGCGGCTGTTAGCACTCTCATGAGAGGAGTGCTAAAGCTTGTGGGCGGTGGCCAGTCAGGCAACGCGTTCTGGCCCGGTCCGTAGGTAAAGCAACGCCAAATCAATCAGACAGACATATCGTTCACAGGAGACGTTCAACTATGAAATTTCGTCCTCTCCATGATCGCGTCGTTGTCCGGCGCGTTGATGAAGACACCAAGTCAAGCGGTGGCATCATCATCCCCGACACGGCGCAGGAAAAGCCTTCGCAAGGCGAAGTGATCGCCGCGGGCCCGGGTGCGCGCGGCGACGATGGCAAGGTCATTGCGCTCGATGTCGAGAAAGGCGACCGCATCCTGTTTGGCAAGTGGTCGGGCACCGAGGTCAAGATCAACGGCGAAGACCTGCTGATCATGAAAGAATCCGACATCATGGGCGTTCTTGAAGGCTGATCGCCCCGGGCCCCGTGAAATGCAACTCACCATGCACGAATCCAGAGAAACAAGAGGTTAAGGAACATAATGTCTGCCAAGGAAGTCAAATTCGGGACCGATGCCCGTGAGCGTATGCTGCGCGGCGTCGACGTTCTGGCCAATGCGGTCAAGGTGACCCTCGGTCCCAAGGGCCGCAATGTCGTGCTCGACAAGTCATTTGGTGCACCGCGCATCACCAAGGACGGCGTCACCGTGGCCAAGGAAGTCGAGCTGGAGGACAAGTTCGAGAACATGGGCGCCCAGATGGTGCGTGAAGTGGCCTCGAAGACCAATGAGGAAGCCGGTGACGGCACCACTACGGCGACCCTTCTCGCCCAGGCGATCGTGCGCGAGGGCGCCAAATATGTCGCCGCCGGCATGAACCCGATGGACCTGCGCCGGGGTATTGAAACGGCCGCCGACGCCGCCACCCAGAACCTGATCAAGCAGTCCAAGCGGGTCAAGACCAACGAGGAGGTCGCCCAGGTCGGCGCGATTTCCGCCAATGGCGAAAGCGAGATCGGCGACATGATCGCCAATGCCATGCAGAAGGTCGGCAACGAAGGCGTCATCACGGTTGAGGAGGCCAAGGGCCTTGAGACCGAACTCGACATCGTCGAGGGCATGCAGTTCGACCGGGGCTATCTGTCGCCCTATTTCATCACCAATGTCGACAAGATGCTGTGCGAGCTGGAGGACCCCTATGTCCTGCTGCACGAAAAGAAGCTCTCCAACCTGCAGTCCATGCTGCCGGTTCTCGAAGCCGTCGTGCAGTCCAGCCGTCCGCTGCTGATCATCGCGGAGGATGTCGAGGGCGAGGCGCTGGCGACCCTGGTGGTCAACAAGCTGCGTGGCGGTCTCAAGATTGCCGCCGTCAAGGCTCCCGGCTTTGGCGATCGCCGCAAGGCCATGCTGGAGGATATCGCCATTCTCACCAATGGCCAGTTGATCTCCGAGGACCTCGGCATCAAGCTTGAAAACGTGACCCTCGACATGCTGGGCAGCGCCAAGCGGGTGCGGATTTCGAAAGAAGACACCACCATCGTCGATGGCAACGGCGCGAAGAACGAAATCGAGGCACGGTGCGCACAGATTCGCGCCCAGATCGAAGACACCACGTCCGACTACGATCGCGAGAAGCTGCAGGAACGGCTGGCGAAACTCGCCGGCGGCGTGGCGGTTCTCAAGGTCGGCGGGGCGACCGAAGTCGAGGTGAAGGAACGCAAGGACCGTGTCGATGACGCGCTCAACGCCACCCGCGCGGCGGTCGAGGAAGGCATCGTTGCCGGCGGCGGCGTGGCGCTGCTGCGCGCGGCCCAGTCGATCACGGATCTTTCCAGCGACAATCCCGATATTCAGGCGGGCATCCAGATCGTGCGCAAATCGCTCGAGGCGCCGATCCGCCAGATCGCGGAGAACTGCGGCCTGGAAGGATCGATCGTTACCGGCAAGGTGCGCGAAAAGAAGGGCACGTTCGGTTTCAACGCGCAGAGCGAAGAATATGGCGACCTGGTCGCCATGGGCATCATCGACCCGACCAAGGTTGTGCGCATTGCCTTGCAGGACGCAGCCTCCGTGGCCGGCCTGCTGATCACCACCGAAGCCATGGTCGCCGAAGCGCCGAAGCCGGAAACCCCGGCCGGCGGCGGCGGCGGCATGCCCGACATGGGCGGCATGGGCGGCATGGGCGGCATGATGTAGCCGTCCAGACCGCACCGACAAAATGGAAGGGGCCGCCCGCCGGGCGGCCTCTTTTTTTTGCTATTGAAAGGCGCAGTTCTCCTTCCAGCGCGCGGCGCACAGATAGTTGGCGGCAAACACCTTCGCCTGCGCGCGGGCGCACGCGGCGCGGTCCGACGAGTTTGCAGCCGCCCTGTTCAGCCGGCGCAGATCGCCGCGATTGCCGGGACGCCGGTATCCGGCGAGCAGGTGCAGCGCCCAGGGCTTCAGTTCCGGCCATTGATTGAAGAACGCACGCGGCCAAAGACGACCGCGCTCTGTGGTTTCGAGGTGTCCGCGCGATGGACAAACGCCGCCCCCGGGTCGTCCTTCACCTCATTCAGGAGTGCGCGGGTGACCGCATCCGAGCGGACCATTCCGGACGCATCCAGCGGCAGCCCCTGCGCGATATAGTCGTCATAAAAGCTGATGAGACCGGGGTGGCCGCGCGGCAGATAGAAGCGCGGGCGGAATTTTGCAACAGGCCTTGTTCGCGCGCGTCAGGCCCCGTTTCGCGTGGCGAATTGGCCGCGAGACAGTCGGCAAAACCGGGGAACTGCGAAAAATTGTGGCCGGCCGCGAGAAGGCCGAACCGGCGCCGGCTCACGATGCCGGCCGGATCATGACAGCACCCTCACAGCACATCGCGCAATCGTCCGGCAAGATGGTCAATGACACCGGCGCTCCCCTTGCCAATGGATCGCGAGCACGCCAGACAGGCTTCGCTCTTGAGAATGATGCCATCGTCCAGCACCTTGAGGTGATTGGCGCGCAGCGTGCTGCCGGTCGATGTGATATCGACAATGACCTCCGCGGCGCCGGCCGCCGGCGCGCCTTCGGTCGCACCGAGGCTTTCGACAATCCGGTAGGCGCTGACGCCGCGCCCGGCGAAGAATCCGCGCGTCAGCGTCACATATTTCGTCGCCACGCGAAGCCTGCGGCCATGGGTCTTGTGAAACAGCGCGCCGGCGGCCTCCAGATCGATCATGCGCCAAACATCGAGCCAGCATTCAGGCACCGCCACGACGACATCGGCGCGACCGAAGCCGAGCCGGGCCGCGATCGCGATCGACGCACCGTGCGCGGGTGCGTGTTCGCGCAGCAGGTCCTCGCCGGTAACGCCGGCGTCCAGTTCGCCGTCATGCAGGCGATGGGCGATTTCCGCCGCCGACAGGAACGCCACGTCGACATCGTCCAGTTCGCGGATGCGGCCCCGGTAGCCGCGCTCATGACCGCTCTTTTCCAGGGTCAGTCCGGCGCGGGCGAACAGCGCCTGGGCCGCCTCCCTCAGCCGGCCCTTGCTCGGCACGCCGAGCGTGATCGCCGCGCTCATGACGCCCCCTCGCGTCTTGCGCGGGCCAGCCGGTTGACATCGATGGCGCAGCCGACCGCGGGCACCGTGCCGCCCGCCCCCAGCGCCGCAAGCAGGGTGTCGTATCGCCCGCCGCCGGCAATCCGGCCGGCAGGGCCCAGCGCGGGCTTTTCGATCTGAAAAACGAAGCCCGTGTAATAGTCCATATTGCGGCCGAATTCGGTTGCGAACTGCACATCGTCGAGGGTGCATCCGCGCTGTTCGATCAGATCGAGACGTCTGCAGAACGCCTCCAGCGCGGGCGCCATGGCGCGTGCGGGCGCGTCCTGGAGCGCGGCGATCCTGTCGAGTGCCGCACGTGGGGCGGCCTTGATCGAGATGAAGGCGTCGATCAGCCGCACCACGCCCCTGTCCAGCGGGGCCGCGTCAAGGTCGGCGGCCTGCTCCACCAACCGTTCGGCGATTTCACCGATGCCGCGCAGACCGCTGACGGGAATATCGCGCGCCCTCAGCGCCTCTTCCACCAGACGCGTGGCCGCCGGCATATCGACGCCCGCCAGCGAACGCAGCAACGCGGCGGCCGCATCGTCGCCTGGCGCGCGCCCGTCGCCGCCCAGCCCGTGCAGCAGATCGTGAAAGACCCGCGGCCGCTGGAATCCCCGCCTCAGGTGTGCGCGCCAGCGCGCCGGCACATCAAGCCCCTCGACCAATGCCGAGAACAGCCCCAGATCGCCAAAGCGCACGGTGGCGCCCCCAAGCCCCTCGGCACGCAGGGCATACAGCGCCACGCCGAAGACTTCGGCCTCGGCGGCCTCGCGGTCCTCTTCACCGAAATGCTCGATGCCGGCCTGCTCGAATTCGCGCGGCGAACTGTCGCTTTCCCCATCGGGCCGATAGCGGAACGCGGGCCCCAGATAGCAGTAGCGCGCCGGTTTCCGGCCGTTCCCGCCCTCTTCCAGATGCAGCCGGCAGACCGGAATGGTCAGGTCCGGGCGCAGGCACAGTTCCTCGCCATTGAGGGCGGTGAAAACAAAGCTGCGGCGGCGGATTTCCTCTCCCGACCAGTTGAAGAACACATCGGCCGGCTGCAGGATCGGCGGCGCCACATCCGCATAGCCTGCCTGCTTGAACCGCTCAAGCAACGACGCCCCGGCCGCGCCGGGGCCGTTGTCTGTCGCTTTTTTCGATAGGCCGGGCATGGGATCAGCTTCGCGGCCGCGCCAGAATGTCCCGGACGCTGGCAAGCAGGTCCTTGCGCGCGACGCTCACCTGCGCCGGGCGGCCCTCGCGCCATTGGGCATTGTCCTCGATCTCGCGCGACAGACGCGCGCCTTCGGCCAGGTCCTTGATGGTCACCTCGCCGCGCGCGCGTTCATCCTCGCCCTCGATGATGACGCATGGCGCACCGCGCCTGTCGGCATATTTCATCTGCGCGCGCATGGCGCTGGTGCCCATATAGACTTCCGCGCGGATGCCGGCGGCGCGCAGTTCGCCCGCCATCTGCTGGTACTCCCCCATACGCTCCGCGTCCATGGCCAGCACGACAACCGGCGCAATCTGGCCCTCATCGGGCAATTTGCCCAGGTGGTCCAGCGCCGCATAAAGCCGCGAGACGCCGATTGAAAAGCCGGTAGCGGGAATCTCGGTGCCCTTGAACCGAGCGACAAGACCGTCATAGCGCCCGCCCCCGCCGATGGACCCGAAGCGCACCGGCTTGCCGCCGTCACCGCTCGTATCGAAGGTCAGTTCGGCCTCGAACACGGGGCCGGTGTAATATTCAAGGCCGCGCACGATCGTGGGGTCGAGGACAATGCGGTCCTGGCCATAGCCGCCAGCGTCGAAAAGGCCGCTCATGGCGGCAAGTTCGTCGAGGCCCTGGCGGCCCAGGTCGTTGTTGGCGACAACGGATTTGAGACGCGCCAGCACTTCGTTGCGCGCGCCGCCCCCGGCCTCGACAAAAGCCATGACGGTGCCCGCCTGGGTGCTGTCCAGCCCGGCCCCCCTGGTATAGTCGCCCGAGACATCCTTGCGTCCCGCACCCAGCAGGTCGCGCACGGCGTCCTTGCCGAGCCGGTCGAGCTTGTCGATGGCGCGCAGCACGGCGAGGCGCATCGTCTTGAAGTCCGCATCGTCAGGGTCGGCGCCGATGGAGACCAGCACCCCGTCCAGAATTTTGCGGTTATTCACCCGCACCACATATTGCCCGCGTTCGATGCCGAGGCGTTCGAGGCAGTCGGCGGTCATCATGCACAGTTCAGCGTCCGCCGCCAGCGAGGCGGCGCCCACCGTATCGGCGTCGAACTGGATGAATTCGCGATAACGGCCCGGCCCCGGTTTTTCATTGCGCCAAACCGGCCCCCACTGGCAGCGGCGAAACGGTTTGGGCAGCGCATCATAGTGTTCCGCCACATGGCGGGCCAAAGGCGCGGTCAGGTCATAGCGCAGGGACAGCCATTGCCCGTCATCATCGAGAAACGAAAACACGCCCGCATTGGGCCGGTCGCGATCGGGAAGAAACTTGCCGAGCGCATCGGTATATTCAAACGCCGGGGTATCCAGCGGCTCGAACCCCCAGGATTCATAGACCTCCTGCACGATGCCCAGCATGCGCCCCATGGCGCGCAATTCGCGCGCGGCGACATCGCGCAGCCCCTTGGGCAGACGCGCCTTGGGGCGTGCAGTTTTTTTCTTCTTGCTCATAGGTCATCCGAGGCCTGAAACGCCCGGGTCATAGCCTATTTTCCGCGCCCACGGCAAGCGGCGGCCCCGCGGGTGCACGCCGGCTTTCAGTCGAACAGCGCGTCGATATCGTCCTGGGACGCGACGTCCTCGTCACTTTCCAGCGCCGGGCCGTTCAGCAGCGCGCGGTCTCCATTGCGCTCATCGCGCTCCACGGGAATGACTTCGGCAAACGCGCCCGTGCCGCCCCATATCGCCATCATCTTGTTGATGCGCTCATCGACGAAACGCAATGTATCGACAACCTTGGTGATGCGCTGGCCGGTCAGGTCCTGAAAATTGCAGGCCTCGAAAATGGCGACAACCCGTTCTTGAATATCGCAGGCCAGATCATGGTTCTGGCCCTCCTTGAGCGCGGCGATGAGCGTTGTGATATCGTTATCGACCCCTTCGGCCGCACTCAGGATATCCTCGGTCGCTTTTTCCGTATGCCCGACAATCGCCCCCAGTTCATCGGAAACGCCGGCCGCTTCGGATTCATAGAGACCGGCGTTGTGCAGAGTGGCGATTTCGCGTTTGGTTTCGCTGATCGCCTCATAGATCTGGCGCAGTTCCTGCTTGAGTTCGCGCGCTTCGGCGAGCTTGCGCGCATCATCCTGGCTCATGACCGGCGCCTCGGCGGCGACCCCCGGGTCGTGCGCGGCGGCAGGGCCGGGAACGCCCGATTTCAGTTCGGCGATCGCGCGCATGATTTCCTCATGCCTGTGCGCCTCATTGTCCACAGGCGATGCGCCCTCCGGCCCGGCCCCGAGCGCACGCTCGATCCGAAAGACTCTTCTTGGTGTCGCCGCTGCCGCCGCCATTTCACGCTGTCCCCACATTTGCCCGCGCTCACGCCCTTGAACGGCGCATTCCCGGTGCAATCATACCGCGTGACAGCTTAATATTGTGTTCACCGCCCGATCAGCACCTTGTAGGCCGGCAGGGTCAAGAACGCCTCGAATGTTTCGCGCGTGGAGAGCGTCTTGAATATCTCTATGGCGTCCTTGAAACGTCCCTTTTCCATGGCCTCGGAGCCCAGTTGCTGGTGCAGGCCGGCGATTTCTATGTCCAGCAGTTCTTCAAACAGCTCTTTTGTCACTTTGCGCCCGTCTTCGAGGGTCGCGCCAAAATGAATCCACTGCCAGATCTGCGAACGCGAGATTTCCGCGGTCGCGGCGTCCTCCATGAGGTTGTAGAGCGGCACCGCCCCGTTGCCGCGCAGCCAGGCCTCGATATATTGAATGCCGACGCGGATATTTTCCCGGAAACCGGCTTCCGTGCGGGTTCCCTTGTGGACTTCGAGAAGGTCGGCCTGGGAGATTTCCACGTCGTCACGCAGACGGTCGAGCTGGTTGGCCTGGGGCATCACCCGGTCGAACACCTCCATGGCGACCGGCACCAGATCGGGATGGGCGACCCAGGTGCCGTCATGGCCGTCATTGGCTTCGCGCTCCTTGTCGGCGCGCACCTTGGCAAGGGCGATTTCATTGGCTTGCGGGTCCCGGCGGTTCGGGATCTGGGCGGCCATGCCACCCATCGCGAAGGCACCGCGCTTGTGGCAGGTCTTGATCAGCAGCAACGAATAGGCGCGCAGGAACGCCGAGTCCATGACCACCTGGGAGCGGTCTGGCAGCAGATAGTCCTTGTTGTTGCGCAGGCATTTGATGAAGCTGAAAATATAGTCCCAGCGGCCGCAATTGAGCCCGGCCATATGGTCTTTCAACTCATAGAGAATTTCGTCCATCTCGAAGGCCGCCGGCAGGGTCTCGATCAGCACGGTTGCCTTGATCGTCCCCTTTGCCAGGCCCAGAGCCTCCTGGGCGTGCACGAAGACGTCGTTCCAGAGCCGGGCTTCGAGATGGCTTTCCAGCTTGGGCAGGTAGAAATAGGGCCCGCTTCCCTGATCGAGAGCGGCGCGGGCATTGTGAAAGAAATACAGGCCGAAATCGAACAGCGCGCCCGCGACCGGCGCGCCATCGACGCGCATGTGATCCTCCGGCAGGTGCCAGCCGCGCGGGCGCACCAGCAGCACGGCGGGGTTTTCACTGAGCTTGTAGTCCTTGCCGCTGGCGGCATCGGTGAAATCGATGGTGCCCGCCCAGCGCGCCATCATGTTGACCTGCCCCTCGACATTGTTGCGCCAGCTTGGCGCATTGGCGTCCTCGAAATCGGCCATGAACACACGGGCCCCTGAATTGAGCGCGTTGACGACCATTTTGCGCGAGCAGGGTCCGGTGATTTCGACCCGGCGGTCCTGCAGGTCGCCGGGGATCGGCGCCACCGTCCAGTCACCGTCGCGAATGTCTTTTGTGGCGCTCAGAAAGTCCGGCAGTTCCCCGGCATCGAAGCGTTGCTGGCGTTCGGCGCGGGCCTCCAGCAAGTCGCGCCGGCGCGCATCGAACGCACGATGCAGCCCGGCGACAAATTGCAGGGCCTCAGTGGTCAGGATCGCGTCCTGGCCTTCGACCGCGGGGCCGGTGATAACAACGCCTTCAGGCGGCGTGATCGTGGAGGGTGATGACATGGCCGTTCAGGTCCTTTCGGTAATCAATGGTGGGCAGGGTCCGCCGGATGCCCAATCCAGCAGTTCCACGGTGTGGACGACGGGAATGGCGGTGGCGGCCGAAATCTGGGTCATGCAGCCGACATTTCCGGTTGCGATGACATCGGGCGACAGGGCTTCGATATTGGCGATCTTGCGGTCGCGCAGCCTGCCGGCGATCTCAGGCTGCAGCAGATTGTAGGTGCCCGCCGAGCCGCAGCACAGATGCGCCTCGCGCAGCGGATGGGCGTCGAACCGGGCGCCGCGCAGCAG
The DNA here is from genome assembly GCA_027058735.1 of Hyphomicrobiales bacterium. Classification (GTDB taxonomy): domain Bacteria; phylum Pseudomonadota; class Alphaproteobacteria; order Rhizobiales; family JALURZ01; genus JALURZ01. Next base: position 13,459 of record JALURZ010000120.1, read on the forward strand.
CGCCAGCGGCTGATGATCGATCTGCTGGCCGTGTTGCAGCGAGCAGGCCGACTGATAGGCGACCCGCAGCCGGCGCGGCGCTTTGAGTTTTCCCAGCCTCTTGCGGTGGGTCTGCAGGAATGTCGTAATGTCGCTCGCCAGGGCCGCGAACCGGACCGCGCGATCGGCGAAATCGGGCTGATCGTTCATCAGGTGCCCATAGTCCCTGAGCATGGTTCCGCAACCCGATGTATTTGTGATGAGGGCGTCGATCCTGCCTGCTTTCAGGGCGCGGGACCAGACCTCGATATTGCGCCCGGCCGCCTGTTTTGCTTCATCCACCCGGCCAAGATGGTGAGCGAGCGCGCCGCAGCATTCCTGGCGCTCGGGGATATCGACCGAAAACCCCATCCGGTTGAGCACGCGGATTGTCGCATCGTTGATCTGCGGCGCCAGAGCCGGTTGCGCGCAGCCCGCCAGCAGAACGACGCGCCCGGGCCGCTCGCCCTCGCCGGGAAAGTGGCCGTGGCGCGCGAAGCTCGCCGCCGGCGGCGAACGGCGCGGCAGCAGATCGAACATCGGCACGAGACGCCGGGCGCCGGGAACAAGAGAAAACAGCCTGCGGAAAACACGCGTGATCGACCCCAGCCCCATCATTGCGTCGAACCGCGACGGATAGGGCACGATCCGCGCCAGCATCGCGCGCATGACCCGATCGCCAAAGGGGCGTTTGTATCCGGTTTCGATCCGGCTGCGCGCCAGATCGACAAGATGCATGTAGTCCACGCCCGACGGGCAGGTGGTCATGCAGGACAGGCACGAAAGGCAGCGGTCGATATGGCGCACCACGGCCCCCTTGACCGGGCCGCCGCTCTCCAGCATGTCGCGGATGAGATAGATGCGCCCGCGCGGACTGTCCAGTTCATCGCCCAGCGTCACATAGGTCGGGCAGGTCGCGGTGCAAAAGCCGCAATGCACGCATTTGCGCAAGATGTCGTTGGCTTCCGCGATCCGGGGATCGGCCAGTTGTTCGGCTGTGAATCTGGTTTCCATCTCGCGCGCTACATCCCTGCGTACATGCGGCCGAAATTGAGAATGTTGTTGGGGTCGAAACCGGATTTCAACCGTCGTGCCAGAAGGTCGGCGCCGGGGGCAAGCGGCGGGAACACCTCGAGCGCTGAGCGCATGTTGGCCGGCGCCCGGAACAGTGTCGCATGCCCCCCCGTTGCCGCCACCGCCTTGCGGATAACGCCCGCATGAGCGGATGGATCGCGCGGCACCGAGAGCCAGATCAGCCCCCCCGCCCAGTCGAACAGGGCCTGGGTATCGGCGAGGGCCGACGAGATTTCGCCAACGACCGCCGCGCCGCAGGCCGGCGGCACGGACAGCTTCCACACCAGCCGGTCGCCCGGGCGCGCCAGAAAATGAACATCCCTGATTTCGCGCCACAGTTTGAGCGAGGCGCGCGATGCGAGCGTTTCAAGCGCTCCGGCCTTGCGCAATCTTGCCTCGAGTTTCTTCGTGCCATGACGAACCGAGGGGCCGACGCCCTCAAGGCGGAAGACGGTCGCCGCCGCCTCCAGGGCGCTGACCTGTGCGACTTTCGAGCGCCCCGTCAGGGGCTGTTGAACGTGGGCCGCGGCCGAGACCTCATGAACGGTCCTGATGACCTCGCACATCAAGGCGACGGCGGCCTCATCGTCCAGGCCGCCGACAATCAGCGACACCGACGTCTCCGGCGCCGGCATGACCTTGATGGTGACATGGGTCAGCACCGCCAGGGTGCCCCATGAGCCGGCAAGTCCCTTGCACATGTCATAGCCGGTGACGTTCTTGACCACCCGCCCGCCGGATTTGAACAATTCGCCGCGCCCGCTGACCGCCCGCACGCCCAGAAAAAAGTCGCGCGCAGCCCCCGCCCTGATCCGCCGCGGGCCTGAAAGATTGGCCGCCAGAATGCCGCCAATGGACCCGGCGCCGCGGGGCCTGGCGCCCAGCAATGCACTCAGATCCGCAGGTTCGAACGCAAGCTGCTGCCGGTTCTTTTCAAGCGCCTCGGTAATGGTCTTCATCGCGGTACCGGCGTGGGCGCCCAGTACCAGTTCTTCCGGCTCATAAAGCGTGATGCCGTCCAGGGCGGACAGATCGAGGGAATATTCACTGTCCACCGGGCGGCCGACAGACCTTTTCGTGCCGCGGCCGAGTATCGTCAGGGAATTGTTGCCCGACGCCGCCCAGGCCACGGCCTCGGCCACATGACGTTCGTCCTGGGGTCTGAGACCGGAATCCATGTCTAGAATCTCGGAATATCCGGGAATGCAAGACTTCCCTTGTGGACATGCATGCGCCCCAGCTCGGCGCATCTGTGCAACACCGGAAAGACCTTGCCCGGGTTGAGCAGGCCCTTGGGATCGAAGGCGCATTTGACGCGCTGCTGATGTTTCAGATCGTGATCGTTGAACATGGTGCTCATGAGATCGCGCTTTTCGACCCCCACGCCATGCTCGCCGGTGAGCACGCCGCCCACCGCGACGCAAAGTTTCAGAATGTCCGCGCCGAAGGCCTCCGCGCGCTCCAACTCATCTTTGGTGTTTGCGTCATATAAAATGAGCGGATGCAGGTTGCCGTCGCCGGCATGAAACACATTGGCCACCCGCAGCCCGTATTTCTTCGACAGCTTGCGGATCTGCGCCAGCACCTCGGGCAGCCGGTGGCGCGGAATGGTGCCGTCCATGCAATAATAATCCGGTGAAATGCGCCCGATTGCCGGAAACGCCGCCTTGCGCCCGGCCCAGAACAAAAGCCGTTCCTTTTCGGAGCGGCTGACCCGCAGCGTGCGCGCCTCGTTCTTCGTGGCGATTTTGGTGACCTGCTCCACCAGGTGCTCCACCTCGGGCAGCGAGCCGTCCAGTTCAACGATCAGCAGGGCTTCCACGTCGCGCGGATAATCGGCCTGCGCGAAGTCGTCGGCGGCGTGAATGGCCAGCTTGTCCATCATTTCCATGCCCGCCGCGATGATCCCGCGCCCGATGATATCGGCAACGCACCTGCCCGCCTGCTCGCTGGTCTCGAACCCGATCAGCAGGGCGCGCGCGATCTCGGGTTTCTGCAAGATGCGCACCGTAACCTCGGTAATCACCCCTAAAAGCCCTTCCGAGCCGGTCATCAGGCCCAGCAGGTCATAGCCGTCCGCATCAAGATGCCTGCCGCCGATGCGGATGACCTCGCCGGTGATCAGAACCATTTCGAGGCCGAGAATATTGTTGGTCGTCAGCCCGTATTTTAGACAGTGAACCCCGCCGGAGTTTTCCGCCACATTGCCGCCGATGGTGCAGGCGATCTGGCTGGAGGGATCCGGCGCATAGTAAAATCCGTCGCCCTCGACCGCCTCGGTGATGGCCAGATTGGTCACGCCCGGCTCAACCACCGCGCAGCGGTTGTCCAGGTCGATATCGAGAATACGATTGAATTTCGCCAGCCCCAGCAGCACGCCGTCCTCCAGCGGCAACGCCCCGCCGGACAGCGACGTTCCCGCCCCGCGCGGCACCACCTTGATGCCGTTCTCGTGACAGTATTTCAGAACTGCGGAAACCTCGGCCGTGGTCGATGGCAGAACGGCGAGCATCGGCACCTGGCGGTATGCGGTCAGGCCGTCGGATTCATAGACCTTGAGCCGGACCTCGTCGGTGATCACGCCTTCGCCCGGCACGATCGCCTGCAGATCACGCGCGATCTGCACCCGGCGCTCAAGAACGCCACGATCGGCCGGCGGCATGGTCAATGTCGACATCAGGCTCTCCAGATCGCGATTGATCCCGCATGACGGAATGCAATCTCGAAACCACTTTTTCCCGGAGCACTCCGCGCCGCAACATGTTTTTCTGTAGAACGGGACGACGGCGCCGCCTTGCTTGACAAGGCATGGTGCGCATCGTCTTCTCCGAACGTGGTGATTTCAACAAAGCCGGTACCATAAATGTCCCTGGACCAACACCCCCATGTCGGATTGTTCATCACCTGCCTGGCCGATCTGTTCCGCCCGAGCGTGGGGTTCGCGGCGCTCAAACTGCTGCGCGACGCCGGCTGCCGGGTCGATGTGCCGCGGGCGCAGACCTGTTGCGGCCAGCCGGCCTACAATGCCGGTGACCGCCGGGACACGGCGGCCATCGCACGCCAGGTGATCGACGCCTTTGAGCCGTTCGATTATGTCGTGGCGCCGTCGGGATCGTGCGCCGGCATGATCGCGAAGCACTATCCGGACCTGTTCGATGAGAAAACGCGCGAGCACGCGCGCGCGCAAGCCTTGGCGGCGAAAACCCACGAGCTTGTGCAGTTTCTCGCCGACGTCATTAATGTCGAGGCGCTTGACGTCAAATTCGACAAAACGGTCACCTACCACGATTCCTGCACCGGGCTTCGCGAACTGGGCATCAGGGACCAGCCGCGCCGGCTGCTGGCGTCTGTCGCGGGGCTAAAGCTCGCCGAGATGGAGGAAAGCGAGACCTGCTGCGGTTTCGGCGGCATGTTTTGCGTCAAATATGCGGACATCTCCGATCATATCGTCGCCGGCAAGACGGATTTTGTCCGCCAGACCGGCGCCGAGGTTCTGCTGGCCGGCGATCTTGGCTGTCTGATGAATATGGCGGGCAAGATGCAGCGCCAGGGCAGCGGCCCCGAAGTGCGCCATGTCGCCGAGGTGCTGGCCGGCATGACCGATGGCCCGGCCATCGGCGAAGCGGACGGGTAGGCGGGTGCACGATGGAGATACGCTCCCCCGATTTTGCGAAAAATTCGAGCCGCGCGCTGCACGACGCACAACTCCAGCGCGCGCTCGGCAATGTCAAGCTGGGCTTTATCGCCAAGCGCCGGAAAGCGATCGACAAACTTCCCGAATTCGAGCGGCTGCGCGACGAGGCCCGCGCCATCAAGGAACATACCCTCAAGCATCTCGATCTTTATCTCGAGGCCTATGAGAAAAAGGTTCTCGAGGCCGGCGGCCATGTGCACTGGGCAGCCGACGCAAGGGACGCGCGCCGCATCATTCTCGATATCTGCCGCGAGGCGGACGCCAAGACGGTCACCAAGGGCAAATCCATGATCGCCGAAGAGGTGGCTCTCAATCCGCATCTCGAACAGGCCGGCATCGACGTTGTGGAGACCGATCTTGGCGAATATATCATCCAGTTGCGCAACGAACCGCCAAGCCACATCATCGCGCCGGCGGTGCATCTCAACAAGGAACAGGTGGAGGCCGATTTCCGGCGCTGCCACACGGGCCTGCCCGATGGCCGCGATCTCGATGAGCCGGTGCAGTTGCTCGGCGAAGCGCGCGCGGTATTGCGGCAGAAATATCTCGATGCCGATGTCGGCATCACCGGCGCCAATTTCCTGGTGGCCGAAACCGGCTCCTCGATCATCGTCACCAATGAGGGCAATGGCGATCTGACCCAGATCCTGCCCAAGGTTCACATCGTCATTGCCTCGCTGGAAAAAATCACCCCGACCCTGGAGGACGCGAGCCAGATTCTGCGGGTTCTGGCGCGCTCCGCGACGGGCCAGGAATTCAGCGTCTATACGACGCTCTCCACCGGGCCGAAGCGCCCCGGCGACCCCGACGGACCGGGCGACTATCACGTCGTGCTGCTCGACAACGGCCGCTCGGCGATGCTGGGCACGCCGTTCGAGGACATGCTGCGCTGCATCCGCTGCGGCGCCTGCATGAACCACTGCCCGGTCTATCATTCGGTCGGCGGACATGCCTATGGCTGGGTCTATGGCGGCCCGATGGGGGCGGTGCTGACGCCAACCCTGATCGGCATCGACAAGGCGGGGCATCTGCCCAACGCATCGACCTTTTGCGGGCGCTGCGAGGCGGTCTGCCCGATGCGCATTCCCCTGCCCAAAATGATGCGCCACTGGCGCGAGCGCGAGTTCGAGCGCCATCTGACGCCGGTTGTCCAGCGCGCCGGCCTGGGCGCATGGGCGTTTTTCGCCAGGCGGCCCCGGCTCTACCACGCCCTGACCAGCATGAGCGCGGCGGTTCTTCGCGCGATGGCGGGAAGAAAAGGCCGGTTGGCGCGCCTGGCGCTGGCGCGCGGCTGGACCCGGTTCCGCGACCTGCCGGCCCCGCAGGGGCGCACATTTCAGGCACAATGGCAAAGCGGCAAGCGGGCATGAGCGCGCGCGATCAGATACTGCACGCGGTGCGCCGCTCGCTCAATGCGCACGGCGCGGACAGCGCGCGCCGCAAGGCCGTGGCACACCGCCTGGCGCGCCACCCCGCCGGCACCATCCCCGAACGCGGCCAGGTGCCCCACCGCGACCAGGTCGCGCTGTTTCGCGCCATGGCCAAAGAGGTTCAGGCAAGCGTCGATGTGGTCGAAAGCACCGATGACGTGCCCGCGGCGATTGCCGATTACCTGCGCGCTCAAAACCTGCCGCAATCGCTCAGACGCGGCGGCGATGAGCGCCTTGCCGCCCTGCCCTGGGACACCCAAAAAACACTGGAGGTGACGACCGGTGCGAGCGCTGGCGATGATCTGGTCGCCCTGTCGCGGGCCTTTGGCGGGGTCGCGGAAACCGGCACGCTTGTCCTTCTGTCGGGACCGGACAATCCCTCCACCCTCAACTTTCTCCCCGAAGTCCATATCGTGATGATCGAGGCGGACGATATCGCGGGCGATTATGAAGCCGTGTGGAACCGGCTGCGCGAGCACACCAAGGGGGGGGTGCTGCCGCGCACCGTCAACATGATTACCGGGCCCTCGCGTTCCGGCGACATCGAACAGACCATCCTGCTCGGCGCGCACGGGCCGAAACAGCTGCACATCATCGTGGTCGGCACGAACCGGCCCGGTGGAAAAGGATCGCGGCGGTGAAACTCGTGCGCTTTGGCGAACCGGGCCGCGAACGCCCCGGCCTGATCGATCCGGACGGGGTCATCCGCGATCTGTCACGTCATGTGGGCGATATCGGCGGCGCGGAGCTTTCGCCGGCGACGCTGGCGCGGCTCGCGGCGCTCAATACCGGCAAGCTGCCGGCAGTCGAGCCGGGCACACGCCTTGGCCCCTGCGTCAGCGCGCCGTCCAAGTTTCTCGCCATCGGGCTCAATTATTTCGACCATGCCCGGGAGCTCGATCTCGAAATTCCGGACCACCCGGTGCTGTTCTCCAAGGCCCCCAGCTGTATCAGCGGCCCCCATGATCCCGTCATCCTGCCGCCCGGCTCGCAAAAGACCGACTGGGAGGTGGAACTGGCCGTGGTGATCGGCACGCGCGCCAGCAATATCGGGCCGGGCGATGCGCTTAGCCATGTGGCCGGCTATTGCATTGTCAACGATGTCTCCGAGCGCTCCTTCCAGAACGATTTTTCCGGCCAGTGGATCAAGGGCAAGTCCTATGACGGGTTCGGCCCCATGGGGCCGTGGCTGGTGACCCGCGACGAGGTGGGCGACCCCCATGCGCTCGATCTGTGGCTTGAGGTCAATGGCGAGCGCCAGCAGAGCGGATCGACGGCCGACATGATTTTTCCGCTCGACAGGACGATTGCCGAAATCAGCCGTTTCATGAGTCTGCTGCCCGGCGACGTGATCACCACCGGCACGCCGCCAGGGGTGGGCACCGGCCAGTCGCCGCAGCGGTTTCTCAAGCCCGGCGATGTGATGCGGCTGGCGATCACCGGGCTCGGCGAGCAGCGCCAGGACGTGCGCGCCCATGACGGGGCCTAACCGCAATGATTATGCAGCACCTGGACGCATGACCGCCGGGTCCCAGGGCTTGCGGGCAAAGACCTCGTGCACAAGGGGCGCGAAAAAATCCAGCGGCAGCGTGTCGTAACCGGGATCGAACGCGGCTTGGTCCCATTTTTCGCAAAAATCGATGCACAACTGATAGGCGGGGTGATCGCGGTAGCGCTCACGCGCGTACCGCTCGCCGCCGAGGTGATGGGCGTAATAGGCCTGCTGGAAAATGCCGTGATGCTCCAGCACCCAGATGCAGTCCTCGCGCACATAGGGCTTGAGGATCGCAACCGCGATCGCGGCATGATTGTACGGCGCCAGCGGATCGCCGATATCGTGGAGCAGGGCGCTCACGACCATGTCGATATCGGCCCCGTCACGATGCGCCCGGGTCGCGGTCTGCAGGGAATGGTCGAGCCGCGACACCTGATAGCCGCCCAGGGAGTGTTCGAGCGCGCCCAGTTCCGCCAGCACGCGTGCGGCCAGGCCATCGGCATACGCACGCTCAAGCCTGTCCAGCAGCAGATAATCGTCCCGCGTACCGTCCTTCATGGCGGTGAAGGAAACCGTTTGCGATTGGGTCATGGCGAAGTCCTTCCAGCCGCGCCGCCAAGACGGCGAAACAGGCTGTGCGGTCCGTCATGGTCGATATAGCAGCCCTGATAGTGGCGCGCGCCGCTTGCCGGATCGAATGCGGTGCGGCCATGCAGCAGCCGGGCATTGTCAAACATCACGGCCATGCCCGCTTCCAGCCGGAACACATGGCGAAAGCGCGCATCGTTGAGCATCCGGGAAAAATGCTGGCGCGCCGCGAAGTACCGGTCCAGTTCGCCCGGCGGCAGGGCGGGAACGTAATCGACCCGGGAACTGAACCGGATCGAACGGAATCCGCCGGCACTGTCCAGCTCGATCATCGCCGCCCAGTCCTCAAGGATGGCCCCGGGGCCCTCATAGCGAAACCGCACCGGCGTGCGGGCCAGAATATCGAACGCTTCCGGCGCGCTCTGGCGCAGGGCTTCCACGACGTAGGCCCCGTCGACAAGCGTCGACAGGCCGCCATCCGCCGTGTTGACGAGGGCGTGCAGCAACTGAATGCCGGGCACCGGCCGGCGGTAGGGATTGTCCGTGTGGGGCGGCAGGGACTGGGCCGTATAGGCGAGGTCCTCGGCGGCCGGTTCGGTTCTGATTTCGAACAGTTCGCCAAAATTGGTCCTGCGGATGACGCCGAATTTTTCCGCGATCGTCTTCAGGGTTCCAGGGGCAACCGGCGCATCGCCAATCAGCACGAAGCCGTATTGCAGGAAACACGTCACGGCCTCGAGCAGCCCCGCGTCCTCATCCAGATCGCAAAAGGCGACCGGCGGTTGCTGTTCGGTGGCGCGGTCCCAATGCACGATCGCGGGAAGTCCGTCATTCGAGCGATCGAGCGCGGCTTCATCGATGAGCCGGTCCGGGTCGAACGTGGCCGCATGGCCGTCGCTGAACAAAATCGTGATGCGGCCCGCCGCGCTGCGGGTTATGTCATCGATAGCGACATCAAGATCAAGCCCGGCCGGTTCGAAAAGCCGCTGGCGGGACACCGGATCAAAGGCTGATTTCTCTTGCGTCCGTTCCCGCAGCCAGAGCGGATGCAGTGTGAAGGCGATCCCGTCGCCATAGTCGAGAGCGAGTTGCCGCCCCTCATGGCGCAGCGATGGCCGGCCGTGGGCGCGGGCCAGATCCGCGGCGCTTTGCCGCCGGGATTCAGGCTCTGGATTGACCATCGCCATGCACCGCCCCCAAAAGGTCCAGATGCAATACTGTGTCGGTGCGCGACGCCGCGCGCAAGCGAAAAACGGCCTCCCCGCCCGCCAGCCTAGACCCTTTCTTGTTTATACGGAACCATTTGACCGGGTTTCCGCGCTTTCCGGACTTCGTTATGCCCCCCTTATGGTCAGGCAGACCATGGCGGGGAACATGCCTTGCCAGCAAACGCGGAAACCCGGTCAAATGGTTCCGTATAAACAAGAAAGGGTCTAGGCAATCAGAATGGCGCGGAAATCATTGACATTGGTCCGGGTCGGCCCGGTGACGACGAGATCGTCCAGGGGCCCGAAAAATCCGTAAGTATCGTTGTTTGCCAGATGGGCCATGGCATCAAGACCGAGGGCCTTTGCGCGCGCCACCGTGTCGGGGGCAACAATCGCGCCGGCGTTGTCCTGCGAGCCGTCGATGCCGTCCGTATCGCAGGCCAGCGCATGGATGCGCGGATGGCTCTTCAGCGCCAGAGCGAGCGCCAGCGCGTATTCCCCATTGCGCCCGCCGCGCCCGGTGCCTTGCATGGTGACGGTGGTCTCGCCGCCCGACAGGATCACCGCCGGTCGCGCACCGGCGCGCATGCGCCCCGCGATTTCAAGCGCGAGGCGGCCATGGGCGGCGGCAAGTTCGCGCGCCTCGCCTTGCAGGTCATCCCCCAGCATGTGAACCTCAAGGCCGTCCGCGCGGGCGCGCGCGGCCACGCTTTGAAGCATCATCCCGGGCGTCGCCACCAGCACATGGGTGCTGCGGGCAAGGCGCGGATCGCCCGGAAACGGGGTTTCGCTGGCAGGCGAGGCGAGATGCGCCAGAACCGGTTCAGGCGCCTCGATGCCATACCGGCGCAAAACCGCCAGTGCATCGCCGGACATTGTCGTGTCCGCAACGGTCGGGCCCGATGCGATGACCGCGGGATCATCGCCCGGCACATCGGAGATCAACAGGGCATGGGTCCGCGCCGGAAAGGCGGCGGCCGCCAGCCGCCCCCCCTTGATGGCGGAGAGATGCTTGCGCACGCAGTTCATTTCGGAAATGGTCGCGCCTGAGCGCAGCAGCGCCTTGTTGACCGCCTGCTTGTGGGCAAGGGTCAGCCCCGGCGCGGGCACCGCCATCAAGGCCGATCCGCCGCCCGATATCAGGCACAGGACCAGATCGTTTTCGCCAAGATCGCCGACCATGGAAAGCATGCGCCGGGCGGCCTCCCGGCCGGCGGCGTCGGGCACCGGATGCGCGGCCTCCACGACCTCGATCCTGTCGCAGGCAACCGCGTGCCCGTAGCGGGTCACCACCAGGCCTTCCACCTGAGTCATCATCAGGCTCACGGCGGGAAACGCAAACCGGCTGGGTTGAGCATCTGGCGGTTCATCCGCCGGGTCGCCATCCGGCCAGCATTCCGGCCAGTTGTCCTCGAGCGTTTTCGCCATGGCGGCTGCCGCCTTGCCGCCGCCGATGACGAGCGCGCGCCCGCGCGGCGGCGGCGGCAGATGCGGCGGTACGCACCGCGCCGGGTCCGCGGCCGCAACGGCGGCCGCGAACAGATCGAGCAGGGTCCTGCGGGGGTCATTCATCGCACGATCCGTTCACGAGTTCTTCAAGCGCCGTACCATAGCGGCTTTCCAATTCAATCCAACCGGCGTATACAGCGGCGGTTTCACCTGTCGCGCGGACCCCCGGCCGATGACCCGGAAAGCGAATATTTCCCATGTCTTTCACCGCCATCTGCGGAGCGAATACCCGTTCGCCGAGCGCGCGCAGGGGGCCTATATCTACGACGCCGGGGGCAAGGCCTATCTGGATGCATCGGGAGGTGCTGCGGTGAGCTGCCTCGGTCACGGGCACCCGCGCGTGATCGCGGCCATCAAGCGCCAGGCCGACAGGATGGCGTTTGCCCATTCGGCGTTTTTCACCAGCGAGCCGGCGGAACAACTGGCCGATCACTTGAGCGCGCGCGCACCGGACGGCTTCGGGCGGGTCTATTTTGTATCGGGCGGTTCAGAAGCGACCGAGACCGCGCTCAAGCTTGCCCGCCAGATCCAGGTCGAACGCGGCCAGCACACGAGAGATCACTTCATCGCCCGCAAACAGTCCTATCACGGCAATACATTGGGGGCGCTATCGGTCAGCGACGATCCCGTGCGCCGGGAGCTGTACGGGCCGCTGATGCTGGCGCATGTGCGCTTCGTCGAGCCGTGCCATGCCTATCGCCACCGGCGGGCGGGCGAAAGCGAGGCGGACTACGGCAAACGCGCCGCCGCGTCTCTGGAGGCCGAAATCGGGCGGCTGGGAGAGTGCAGGGCGATCGCTTTCATCGCCGAGACGGTTTCGGGCGCGCGGCTCGGGGCGGCGCCGCCGGCGCCGGGATATTTCAAGGAGATCCGCCGCATCTGCGATGATCATGGCCTGCTGATGATCCTCGATGAGGTGATGTGCGGCATGGGGCGGACAGGCACGCTGTTTGCCTGTGAACAGGATGGTGTGGCGCCCGACATGATCACCCTCGCCAAGGGCCTGGGCGGCGGTTATCAGCCGATCGGCGCGCTGCTGGTGCGCGAAGAACTGGTTGGCGAAATTGAGGCGGCGCGGGGATTTTTCCAGCATGGCCACACTTATCTGGGCCATTCGACGGCCTGCGCGGCGGCGCTTGCGGTGCAGCGCGCGATCGAAGACGAAGACCTGCTGGCGCGGGTGCGCAGGAACGGCCACCGGCTGAAATCCGGCCTGGCGGCGCGGTTCGCCGATCATCCCCATGTCGGGGATGTCCGTGGCCGGGGGTTTTTCATCGGCCTTGAACTGGTCGAAGAAAGAGACAGCAAAAAACCCTTCAGCGAGGCGGTCGCGGAAAAAATCAGGGCGGCGGCCATGAACAATGCGATGGTGTGTTATCCCAGCAGCGGCACGGCTGACGGGATATCGGGCGATCATGTGCTGCTCGCCCCGCCGTTCATTCTCACCCCCGATCAAGGCGATGAACTGATCGACAAACTGGCGCAGAGCCTCAAAGACGTGCTCGGCATATAGGGCGGCGGCGGGCCAGCCTGCTATTTGAGTTCGACTTCGAAGGTCTCGATCAGCTGCTCGTGGCGTTCCAGGGCCCTGAGCGACGATTTTCCCAGACGCTGGGCGACCACCGCCAGCAGCCCCTCGACGAGCGCGATGGAGGCGGCCATGGAGTTGGAGAAAAAGCTCCCCGTCGTCGGCGCCACGAACTGGTGATCGGCGATCGGTCCGAATGGCGAGGCGTGGGAATCGGTGATGACGATCACGGTGATTCCCAGATCCGCTGCCACCCGGGCGGTCGCCACGGTCGCGCGCGTATAGGGCGCGAAACCGATGACCAGAAGCGCATCGCCACGCGCCAGCTGCCCCAGCTCATAGGCACCGCCATTCTGCATGGATACCAGCGTCGCCACATCGTTGCGCAACAGACCGAGCGCATAGGCCGCGAAACCGGCAATGGCCGCCGGCTGGCGCAGGCCGACGGTGCGCACGCGCGGCGCCTTGATCAAGACATCGGCGGCCGCCGCGAGATCGCGCGCGTCCAGGCGATCGAGCATGGCGTAGATATTGGCGACCTCCTCTTCGCCGATGCGCGCCATCGCCGAGAGATCATCGCCCTTGCCCGCGCGCCCCTGCATCAGCCGGCTCGCGCGTCCCGAATAAAACGCACCCTTTGTCGCGATGTGCTCGCGGAACACCGACTGAAAGGCGCTGAAGCCCGGGTAACCCAGCCTGACGGCCAGCCGCGACAGGGTCGAAGGGTTGACCCCGGCCGCGCGGGCCAGCTTGCCGATGGGATAGACGGCCGTCCTGTCCGGCTCATCCATCAGCCTGGAAAAGGCCTCGCGCGCGCGCTTGCCGAGGCGGATATCGCTGCGCGCGCGATCGACGTCAACAAGCAGCTGTTTCAGGGTTTCAAGCGTGCGCGGCGGAGAAGGTCTGCAAACGGATTTCATTGTTCCTCCCAACCATCTTCCCGGTATCAAATCCAAAAAAGCATATATTGTTTGCTTTTCGATTGCGATTGCAAAAGATATTTGCTGTATTGTCGGCGCACGGCCCGCTGAGGGCGCTTGTTTGCGGGGGACTTCTTTGCACATGCTGCGCAGACGATGGCCGGCGCCACGGCGCCGGTCTGGCATCCGCCGTTAAGGACCGTCGACGGAATTCGGTTGAACGGCCACCCAATCTGGCCAATGATCTGAATTCCCTACAGGGAAGACTTCGATCGGGCCGCTATGGCCCGGCACATAACAGGGAGAGAGTACATGAAACGAGTATCGCTATTTGCAGTCGGTGCCGCCTTTGTCGGCGCGGCAACCTTGGCTGGCATCACGGCGTCCACATCGCAGGAAAAGGTCTTTGTGACCATCGGCACCGGCGGCGTGACCGGCGTTTACTATCCGACCGGCGGCTCGATCTGCCGGCTGGTCAACAAGGGCCGCAAGGATCACGGCATCCGCTGCTCGGTGGAGTCAACCGGTGGCTCGGTTTTCAACATCAACGCCATCAGGTCCGGCGAGCTCGACATGGGCGTGGCCCAGTCCGACTGGCAGTATCATGCCTATAAGGGCACGTCCAGATTCGCCAGTCAGGGCCCGTTCAAGGAATTGCGCGCGGTGTTTTCGGTCCATCCCGAGCCGGTGACGATCGTCGCCCGCAAGGATTCCGGCATCAAGGATATTCACGACATCAAGGGCAAGCGTTTCAATATCGGCAATCCCGGTTCCGGCACCCGCGCCACCTGGGAAGTTATCGAAAAGGCCATGGGCTGGAAGCGTTCCGATCTGAAACTTGCGACCGAATTCAAGTCGGCCGAGCAGGCCCAGGCGCTGTGCGACAACAAGATCGACGCGTTTTTCTTCCTCGTCGGCCATCCTTCGGGAACCATCAAGGAAGCCGCCACGACCTGTGACACGGTGCTCGTCACCACCAAGGGCGACGACATCAAGAAGCTGGTGGAAGACAACGAATATTATCGCTGGGCGACCATCCCGGGCGGCATGTATCGCGGCTCGCCGAACGACACGCAGACCTTTGGCGTCGGCGCCACCTTCGTGTCCTCCACCAGGACGCCCGAAAACGTGATCTACAATGTCGTCAAGGCCGTGTTCGAGAACTTCGATACGTTCAAGAAGCTGCATCCGGCTTTCGCCAACCTGAAGAAGGAAGAGATGGTCAAGGATTCGCTGTCTGCCCCGCTTCATGCAGGCGCGGCGAAATATTACAAGGAAGTCGGCCTGATCAAATAGCCGGTCATGAACTGACGGGGGGGCCGCAAACGCCTCCCCGTTTTTTCAGCCATCCCGCGCGCCGCCAAAGGCAGGATTGAACCGTCGCGGCGATCCGTCCGCTCTCCCACTCTTCATGGCGCATTTGAACGAATTCGAGGCTTTCCGATGAACGCGAAGAAATCACAAAAGGCACCCGAGGCAGCGACGGCCGACGAACTCGAAGACATGATTGCGTCCGCCGATACCGGCGCGCGCGTTCCCGATGGCCCGGTGGGCCGCATCATCGTCCTGGTGTGCTTCGCCTGGGCCTGTTTTCAGATCTGGATTGCTTCGCCCCTGCCCTATCTGGCCGCCGACTATATCCCGGTTTTGAACAATACTCATACCCGCGCCATTCATCTGGCTTTTGCGATTTTTCTCACATTTCTGGTGTTCCCGGCGCTCAAGCGATCGCCGCGCGAGCGTATTCCGCCCCTTGACTGGGTCTGGGCGTTCATCGCCGCCAGTTGCTCCATGTATCTGTCCGTGTTCGCCGCCGGCGTGGCCGAGCGGCCGGGCCTGCCCAACACCGCGGACCTCACGGCTTCCGGTCTCGGCCTGATTTTCCTGCTTGAGGCGACGCGCCGCGCGCTTGGCCCGCCGCTGATGATCGTCGCGGCGGTCTTTCTGGCCTATGTCTTTTTCGGCCATCTGGCCCCGGAGGTGATTTCCTGGAAAGGCGCCTCATTCAGCCGCGCCATGTCGCACATGTGGCTGACCCAGGAAGGCGTGTTCGGCATCGCCCTTGGGGTGTCGGCCTCGATGGTGTTCTTGTTCGTGCTGTTCGGCGCGTTGCTTGAAACCGCGGGCGCCGGCAACTATTTCATCCGCGTCGCCTTCGCCCTGCTTGGGCACATGAAGGGCGGGCCGGCCAAGGCGGCCGTCGTGTCTTCGGCCATGACCGGGCTGATTTCCGGTTCATCGATCGCCAATGTGGTCACCACCGGCACGTTCACGATCCCGCTGATGAAAAAGGTCGGCTTCCCCGCCGAAAAGGCGGGCGCCGTGGAAGTCGCCTCCTCGACCAACGGCCAGCTTACGCCTCCGGTCATGGGGGCGGCCGCGTTCCTGATGATCGAATATGTCGGCATTTCCTATATCGAGGTGGTGAAGCACGCCTTCCTGCCGGCGGTCATTTCCTATATCGCGCTGGTTTATATGGTGCATCTCGAAGCCCTGAAAGCGGGCATGACGGGCCTGCCGCGGCGCACGGAATCAAATCTCATGCGCTCGCTGATCTCCTTTACCATGACCGTCATCGGCATGATCGTGCTGTCCGGCGTCGTCTATTACGGCCTTGGCTGGATCAAGACCGTTGCGGGGGATTCGACCTTTTATGTCGCCTCGGGGCTGCTGTTCATCGTCTATATCGGGCTGCTCAAATTTGCCAGCAGCTACCCGGAACTGGAGCGAATCGACCAGATCGACGAACTGCCCGAAACAGGCCCCACGATCAAGGCGGGGCTGTATTATCTGCTGCCGATCGTGGTGCTGGTCTGGTGCCTGACGGTTGAACGGCTGTCGCCCGCATTGTCGGCGTTCTGGGCAGTGGTTGCGCTGATCTTTATCGTCTTCACCCAGCATTTCCTGAAAGACCTGCTGCGCGGCAACTTCGATATCGCCGCAGGTCTGAAGCGCGGCGCGGCGGACTGGTTCAATGGCATGGTCGCCGGGGCGCGCAACATGATCGGCATCGGCGTTGCCACCGCGGCCGCCGGCATTATCGTCGGCGCGGTGTCGCTGTCGGGCATCGGCCAGGTCATGACCGAGTTCGTTGAACTGATCTCTGGCGGCAATCTGATACTGATCCTGATTTTCACCGCCATCATCTGCCTGATTCTGGGCATGGGGCTGCCGACGACCGCCAACTATATCGTGGTCGCCACCCTGATGGCGCCGGTCATCGTCTCGCTCGGGGCCGCCAACGGCCTGATCGTGCCGCTGATCGCGGTGCACATGTTCGTGTTCTATT
>JALURZ010000121.1 GCA_027058735.1 Hyphomicrobiales bacterium
CCTTGGCGCGGGCCAGTATGGTCGCAAGATCATCGCCGCTGGGCGGGCGGTCCGGAAAACAGGCCTGCCTGACGGCACCCTCATCGATGCACGAGGGCACGATCTCGAAATCAATGCCGGCCCGGCGCAGGAGATCGGCGCGTGCGGAGCTGGCAGACGCAAGAATGAGGAGCGGGCGGTCAGACATCGGGGACAGCGCCGGCCGGTGCGCGTTCGTGATAAAGATTGAGAACCGCCGCCGCCGTTTCCTCGATCGAACGCCGGGTCACATCGATCATGGGCCATCCGTTGCGGGCGCACAGTTTGCGCGCGAAACTCAGCTCCCGGGCAATCCGGTCCTTGTCGACATAGTCCGTTTCCTTGTTTTCATTGATGGAGAGCAGCCGGTTTCTGCGAATATGCATGATCCGGTCGGGACTGGCGATCAGACCGATCACCATTGGTTTTTCCGCATCCTCAAGACCGGCGGGCAACGGCAGGTCCGGCACCAGCGGCACGTTGGCCGCCTTGATGCCACGATTGGCCAGATAGATGCTTGTCGGTGTCTTGGAGGTGCGGCTGATGCCCACCAGGATAACATCGGCTTCGTCGAGATCGTGGGTATGTTGACCATCGTCGTGAAGCATCGTGAAATTGAGCGCCTCGATGCGGCCGAAATAATGTGCGTCCAGCACGTGCTGACCGCCGACCTGGGGCTGCGAACTGGCATTGAGGTAATTCGACAGCAGGGAGAGCACCGGATCGAGAACCGACAGCGAGGGAACCCCGATTTCCTGGCAACGCTGTTCAAGATGCGCACGCAGCTTCTCGTTGATCAGGGTGTAAAGAACAACCCCCGGCGCATCGGCGATCTCCCCCAGGACGCGGTCCATCCGGGCCTGGCTTCGCACCAGCGAGTGAATATGCTCGATGGCGCTGATTTCACGATATTGCGCCGCCGCCGCCTTGGCAATTGCATGGAGCGTTTCCCCGGTTGCGTCCGAAACAAGGTGAAGATGATAGAACCGGGTCGATTTTTGTGTGGGCATGAGGCTCGCACGATGTTGGGAATTTGTGAATAACTCGCGCATTGGGCATAGCGCATATGCCGGGATTGGAAAACCTTTGCAACCCATCCACAGGTTGATCTTGCGGGTGCTGGTTGTTCCACACCTGAAGATGGACCGGAACCGCTTCTCCTACACACAGTTTTTCAACAGCATATGGGGAATTTTCAAAAATGACTATTATTAACTCTTTGTTTTTATTTAATAATTAAATTCCACATCGGAAATCTTCAAACAAGATAAAACCAATCCTCACACTGATAGCCTGTTGAAAAAAACTGAAACATGATAATCCACGAATCCCACAAGCCTATCAGCAACAGCCAAAATATCTTATCTTTTCCGGATTAGTCCTGCGATGCTTGGTGATCTTGCCAGACCGATACGGGTTCACATATCGTGACGATGGAAAAGCCGTTCCTGCGCGCCCTGCGCGGACAGACCCAGTCCACCGCGCCGGTGTGGTTCATGCGTCAGGCCGGGCGATATCTGCCGCAATATCGCGCCGTTCGCAGCAGCGTCGGCTCTTTTCTCGATCTGTGCTATTCGCCGCGGCTTGCCGCGCAGGTCACCCTGCAGCCGATCGAGCGGTTCGGTTTTGACGCGGCTATTCTGTTTGCCGATATTCTGTTGATTCCGGACAAACTGGGTCAGCCGTTGAGTTTTACCGAAGGCGAGGGACCACGACTCGAACCGGTCACCGATCAGGCCGGTGTTAATCGCCTGCGCGAGAGCTATGCCGCAGGGCGGACAATTGAGCATCTCGCGCCGGTTTTCGAAACTGTTGAGCGGGTCAGGACGCAGCTAGACGATGCCACGGCGCTGATCGGTTTTTGCGGCGCGCCTTGGACTGTGGCCACATATATGGTCCAGGGCAAAAGTTCACAAGACCAGGCTGTGGCGCGCGATCTGGCGGCGCGCGGTGAACCGTGGTTCGCCGATCTGATCGCGCTGTTGGGCGATGTATCGGTCGATTATCTGAGTGCGCAGATCTCGGCGGGCGCGGAAACAGTGCAGATATTCGATACCTGGGCGGGGGTCCTGAACGAGACGGATTTTTTCGACTATGTCATTGTGCCGACCAGGACGATCGTTGAAAAGCTCCGTGCGCGGCATCGCGATGTTCCGATCATCGGATTTCCGCGCGGCGCCGGGGCAAACTATGTGAACTATTGCAATGAGACGGGGGTGGATGCCGTCGGCACCGATCATACCGTGTCGCTGGATTGGATGAAGGCATCCTTGCAGCGGAAACTGCCGGTGCAGGGCAATCTCGATCCGGTCGTGCTGCGTGGCGGAGGGGAACGGCTGGAGCGTGAGGTGAGGCGGATCGTGTCAATCCTGAACGATGGGCCCTTCGTCTTCAATCTCGGTCACGGTATTTTGCCGGACACCCCGGTTGAGCACGTCGCCAGAGCGCTGGACATCGTCAGATCGCGCCAGGTCATGGGTTCATAGACAGGACAAAAATGGCGTATCTCTGGTTGAAGGCGTTTCATATCATCGCCGTGGTGTCGTGGATGGCGGGGCTGCTCTATCTGCCGCGGTTGTTTGTCTATCATGCCGCCGGCGGCGCGGATGCAGGGGCGAGCGAGACCTTCAAGATCATGGAATTCCGCCTGCTGTGGATGATTGCCACCCCGGCGATGGTGGCGAGCTGGGGATTGGGCCTGGCGCTGCTGGCGGTCACAGACCAGGCGGATGGCGGCTTCTGGCTGCCGGCCAAGATCGGAGCAGTCTTATTGTTGACCGGTTTTCATGGTCTGCTGGTGAAATGGACCAGAGACTTTGCGCAGGATCGAAACGGTCATTCACCCCGGTTTTTCCGTCTGGTCAATGAGGTTCCGACCGTTCTTCTTGTCGTCATTGTCGTGCTGGTTGTTGTCAAACCGTTTTCGTGAACCGGAAATGCCCGGGATCAAGAGTGTTTTCACCGCCGGCGATTTCTGATATAGAACATCCAATCACACAAGAGGGATGATGGCTTTTCCGCCAAACTATCCTCCACATTTTCTCACTTTCGCCGGTTCTCTGATCTGCCGCAAGCAGCCGTCCGCCGGTCTGTAAGACATCCCCAAACCACCAGAACATATCGGATCGCGCCTCATGCTCAAGATCATCGAATCAAACAAGGTCAAGCTCCACGATCTTAAGGAGAAGTCCCCGGCGGATCTTCTCGATATTGCCGAAGAACTCGATGTCGAGAACGCATCGGCCATGCGCAAGCAGGAACTGATGTTTGCCATCCTGAAAAGCCTTGCGGAAAAAGACGTGGAGATCGTCGGCGAGGGGGTGGTTGAAGTGTTGCAGGACGGGTTCGGCTTTTTGCGCTCGGCGGAAGCCAACTATCTGCCCGGCCCCGATGACATCTATGTCAGCCCCAGTCAGATCAGGCGCTTCAGCCTGCGGACCGGCGATACGGTTGAGGGCGAGATCCGCAGCCCCAAGGACAACGAACGCTATTTCGCGCTTCTCAAGGTCAGCACGATCAATTTCGAAGATCCTGAAAAGGTGCGTCACAGGATTCATTTCGACAATCTGACGCCGCTGTATCCCGAAAACCGGTTGAAGATGGAAATCATTGATCCGGAGATAAAGGATCTCAGCGCGCGCATTATCGAACTGGTGGCGCCCCTGGGCAAGGGGCAGCGCGGGCTGATCGTTTCCCCGCCACGCACCGGCAAGACAGTCCTGCTGCAGAATATCGCAAAGAGCATTTCGGCCAATCATCCGGAATGTTTCTTGATCGTGCTACTGATCGACGAGCGGCCTGAGGAGGTCACCGACATGCAGCGCTCGGTGCGCGGCGAGGTCGTCAGTTCGACATTTGACGAGCCGGCGAGCCGCCATGTCCAGGTTGCCGAGATGGTCATCGAAAAGGCCAAGCGGCTGGTCGAGACCGGGCGCGATGTGGTTATTCTTCTGGACTCGATCACCCGCCTGGGCCGGGCCTATAACACGGTTGTGCCCTCGTCTGGCAAGGTGCTCACCGGCGGTGTCGATGCCAATGCCCTGCAGCGCCCGAAACGGTTCTTCGGTGCGGCCAGAAATATCGAACACGGCGGATCGCTGACAATCCTGGCCACCGCCCTGGTCGATACCGGCAGCCGGATGGACGAGGTGATTTTCGAGGAATTCAAGGGCACTGGCAATTCGGAAATCATTCTTGACCGCAAGATCGCCGACAAGCGCGTGTTCCCGGCGATCGACATCACACGGTCCGGCACCCGCAAGGAGGACCTTCTGGTGGATCAGAAAACACTCAAGAAAATGTTCGTGTTGCGGCGCATTCTCAACCCGATGGGAACCGTGGACGCGGTCGAGTTCCTGCTCGACAAGCTCAAGGGCACGCAGGACAATGCCGAATTTTTCGATTCGATGAATACCTGACCGGAAACCGGACTGCGGGATCCGTGCGGTTTACGACGATATGCCGGCGACAAAATCCGGCGTGATCAGATCCGGATCGTTCACCGGCAACGAACACCGCCCGCCGCGGCACAGATAAAGGGTCGCCAGACCGTCGATCTGCGGCTTGCCGCGGGCGGGATGGCGTGGCGGCAGTTTTTCGTCCGGAGCCAGGATTTGCAGCGCCAGATCAGGCAGTGAGTGTTTCGTCAGGGCATCCGCCAGGGCGCGCGCGCCGGCCGCGCCGGCCCTGTCCCGCCCGGCGATGATAACCGCATCGAGAGGCCCGTCGAACTGCTCAAAGGCGTTCAGGAAGCTTGCATGGGCAAACGGATTGGCGAGCGCATCGCGGCTCAGTGATGCCACCAGCCTGTCCGCCCGGTCGCGATAGGCCTGTTCGCCAGAAAAACCATACAGAAGCGCCAGATTGCGCAGCATGGTGGCGTTGCCGTTCGGCGTGGCGTCGTCCGCTCCCGAGGCCAGTTGCACCACCAGATGAGGGGTGTTCTTGCCGGCGAACAGATACAGCCCGCGGGTTTCGTCCCAGTGACGGGCGTCGAATTCCGCCGCCCAGGATCGTGCGGTATCGAGAAAACCCGGGCGGCCGGAATATTGGTGCAGGCTCAGCGCGGCGGCGATCATGTTGGCGTAGTCATCGCCGATCGCGGCATCGCTGAGGCGTCCGGCCCTGGCGGCGTGATGCAATCTGCCGTCAACCCACATGGTGTCGCGTATGAACGCGAATGCGGTCTCGGCCGCGCTCATCCAGCGCGGGTTCGAAAAAACGTGGGCCGCGCGCGCCAGGGCGCAGATCATCAGCCCGTTCCAGTCGCTCAGGACCTTGTCGTCCCAGCCGGGATGAACGCGCCGCGCGCGGGCCTGGAAAAGCTGCTCGCGCGCGGCGGCGAGACGGGCCTCCTCTTCCATGTTGCCGGGGTCCGGGTCGCGCAACCGGTTCAAGATCACCTTTCCCTCCCAGTTGCCCTGTGGCGTCACGTCATATTTGCCGGCGAAGAACGCCGCCTCCTCCGCGCCCAGGACGCGCTCGATCCCGGCCTGCGACCAGACGTAGAACCGGCCCTCCTCGCCTTCTGAATCCGCGTCCAGGCTGGAAGCGAACCCGCCGCCATCGGCGATCATTTCACGCAAGACCCATTCGCATGTCTCCGCGATGCGCCGTTCCAGAAGCGGCTCGCGGGTCCGCTGCCAGACCAGCGTCATGAGCTGGATGATCTGGGCGTTGTCATAGAGCATCTTTTCAAAATGCGGCACCAGCCAGCGCCGATCCACCGAATAGCGCGCGAAGCCGCCGCCCAGATGATCATAAATGCCGCCCTGGCACATGCAGGCGAGAGTGTGGCTGACGGCGCGGAAATAGTCGTCGCGGCGGGTACGCAGGCCCGCGCGCCAGAGCAGTTCGAAAACCGCGCATTGGGGAAATTTGGGCGCCTGGCCAATGCCCCCATGGACGGAATCGACAATTCCCAGCACCCGCTCGGCGATCTGGTCGATCATGGCGGTCTGCAGGGCGGCGCCCGCCTCGCCTGTTGGCGGCGGCGCGTTCAGCGCGGCGACGATGGCGCTGGCATTGCCGGCGACTTTGTCGGGTTCGCTCTGGTAGATTGCTGCAATCCGCTCCAGCACCTGGATGAACCCGGGCCGCCCGTAGCGCGGGGTCTTGGGAAAATAGGTGCCGCCCCAGAACGGCTTGCCATCGGGTTTCAGGAACATGGTCAGCGGCCATCCGCCCTGCTCGCCCAGCGCCTGAATGGCGGCCATATAGATGCGGTCGACATCGGGACGTTCCTCGCGATCGACCTTGACGTTGACGAAATGGGCGTT
This sequence comes from Hyphomicrobiales bacterium, assembly GCA_027058735.1. Taxonomy (GTDB): domain Bacteria; phylum Pseudomonadota; class Alphaproteobacteria; order Rhizobiales; family JALURZ01; genus JALURZ01. Next base: position 6,297 of record JALURZ010000121.1, read on the forward strand.
CATGACCGCGGCGACATCGGTGTCCTCGAAGCTTTCATGGGCCATGACGTGGCACCAGTGACAGGCCGCATAGCCGATCGAAAGCAGGATCGGTTTATTGTCGCGTCTGGCGATTGCAAAAGCCTCCTCGCCCCAGGCCAGCCAGTGCACCGGGTTGTCCTTGTGCTGCAGCAGATAGGGACTGGTTTCCTGTGCGAGGTGATTGCGGGTCATGGCGGATTCGTGATGATCGGCGGCGGTGAAACGAGGCTGGAACTGCGCGCCCATGCTAGCGTAATTTGGCGGTGAGTGAAGGGTGGAATTGTGGAAGACGCGACAGGCGGCATGATGGTGCGGCAGGACGGACCGGGCGATCCCCGGGCAGACACGATCTATGCCCGCTCCAGCGGCGCGGGCCGGGCGGCGATCGCCATCGTCCGGATTTCCGGGCCGCGCGCGCGTGGCGCGCTTGCCGCTCTTGGCGCGGGGGACGTGCGGCCCCGGCGTGCGGAGCTGCGCGCCCTGCGGGACCCGCGCGAAAACCATCTGATCGATACCGCGCTCGTCTTCTGGTTTCCCGGGCCGCACAGCTTTAGCGGCGAGGACATGGCCGAGTTGCACGTGCATGGGGGCATGGCGGTCACCGCCTGCCTGCTCGACAGTCTGGGCGCACTGCCGGGATTGCGGCCGGCGGAGCCCGGCGAGATCACGCGGCGCGCCTTTGGCAACGGCAAACTGGACCTCACGGAAGTGGAAGGGCTGGCCGACCTCATCGATGCCCAGACCCAGGCACAGCGCCGCCAGGCGGTGCGCCAGGTCAGCGGCGGGCTGCGCGCGCTCTATGAGCGCTGGATCGCGGACCTCACGAAAATACAGGCGCTGCTGGAAGCGGGCATCGATTTTGCCGACGAAGGCGATGTGGGACAGACCACCTTCGAGGAGGCCAGGGAAAGGCTTGCGCGTGCGCGAGACGAGATTGCGCGACATTTGCAAGGCGCGCGCCGCGGCGAGCGGATGCGCGAGGGCGTCGTCGTGGTGATCGCGGGCGCGCCCAATGCGGGCAAGTCCAGCCTGCTCAATGCGCTGGTGGAGCGCGATCTGGCGATCGTCGCCCCGTCGCCGGGCACGACCCGCGATGTGATCGAGGCGCATCTCGATCTCGGCGGCGTGCCGGTGGTTCTGGCGGACACCGCCGGGCTGCGTGAGGGCGAGGGCGAGGGCGAGGTGGAGGCGGAAGGTGTGCGCCGGGCGCGCGAACGGATGAAAAACGCCGACCTCGTGCTGTGGCTCGTGGACGGCGCCGCGGCGGCGGGGACCGTGGCGGATCCGAATTTGTGCGATGCGGCCCGCCACCTTGTCGTGGTGAACAAGGCGGACCTGTTTGCGGCCGGCTGCGCCGGCCCGGCGGCGGATCATGTGATTTCGGCCAAGACCGGGCAGGGGCTGGACGGGTTGCTGGACGACCTGCGCCGGCACGCCGAAACGCTTGCAGGAGACGGGCGCGAGATGGTCCCGACGCGGCACCGCTACCGGGTTCATCTCGAAGCCTGTGCCGGGCATATCGACCAGGCGCTGGGCGGTCTGGCCGGAGACAGCGAGCTTGTGGCCGAAGACGTGCGTCTGGCGGTCCGGGCGCTGGGCAGGATAACCGGGCGGGTCGATGTGGACGATGTTCTCGATCGCATTTTTGGCGATTTCTGCATCGGCAAATAGGGTTTCACGTGAAACAGGCCTCGCCGCCGGCACAGGTGACGCGCGCCGCTTTTGACGCTGGGCGCCGAATTGTCTATGAGACCAGGGGAACAGCGGGACGGTTTTCGCCGGCGCAAGAAACCATGAGCAAATCTGTGAAATTCGATGTGATTGTCATTGGCGGCGGCCATGCGGGCTGCGAGGCGGCGGCCGCCGCCGCGCGCACGGGTGCACGCGCGGCGCTTGTCACCCACCGCCGGGCGACCATCGGCGAAATGTCCTGCAATCCTGCCATCGGCGGACTGGGCAAGGGCCATCTTGTGCGCGAAGTGGACGCGCTGGACGGGCTGATGGGCCGCTGCGCCGATGCCGCCGGCATCCAGTTCCGCCTGTTGAACCGGACCAAGGGCCCCGCCGTGCGCGGTCCCCGCGCGCAGGTGGACCGCAAGCTTTACCGCCGGGCCATGCAAGGCGCGATTGCCGGCACAGCGGGTCTGAGCGTCGTGGAGGGCGCGGTGCGCGACCTGATCGTTGCGGGCGGGGCGGTCGGCGGGGTGCAGCTCGAAGACGGCCGCGAAATGCGCGCCGGCGCCGTCGTGCTCACCACCGGCACGTTCCTTGGCGGACTGATCCATATCGGACGCTCCACCAGGGCGGCGGGGCGGATCGGCGAGCGGGCCGAATACGGCCTGTCCCGGCGGCTGAAAGACGCCGGCTTCGCGCTCGGGCGTCTCAAGACCGGGACGCCGCCCCGGCTCGACGGGCGCACCATCGACTATGAGGGCCTCGTTGAACAGCACGGCGACAGCGATCCGGTGCTGTTTTCGTTCATGAGCACGCGGGTTGAGGCGCGCCAGATTTCGTGCCATCTGACGGCGACAGCGGCGCAGACCCACGCCATCATTCGCGGCAATCTCGACGATGCGCCGCTCTACAGCGGCCAGATCGAGGGAACCGGGCCGCGCTACTGCCCCTCGATCGAGGACAAGGTGGTGCGGTTCGCCGATCGCGACGCGCACCAGATTTTTCTCGAACCCGAAGGCCTCGATGTCGATATTGTCTATCCCAACGGCATCTCGACCTCGCTGCCGCACGATGTTCAAAAGGCGTTCCTGGCGACCATTCCGGGGCTGCAACATGCGGATATTCTGCAGCCGGGCTACGCCATCGAATATGACTATGTGGACCCGCGCGAATTGTGGCCGTCGCTTGAGACGAAGCGCATGAGGGGGCTCTATCTGGCCGGGCAGATAAACGGCACGACCGGCTATGAGGAGGCGGCGGCGCAGGGCCTGATGGCCGGGCTCAACGCCGCGCTCGCGGTGTCGGGGGCGCAACCGCTCATCGTCGATCGCTCACAGGCCTATATCGGCGTGCTGATCGATGATCTGGTGACCCGGGGGGTGAGCGAGCCCTACCGCATGTTCACCTCGCGCGCGGAGTACCGGCTGCGGCTGCGCGCCGACAATGCCGACCAGCGGCTGACCGGGATCGGACAGCGCCACGGATGTGTCGGCGCGGCGCGCGCCCGCAGGTTTGCGGCCAAGGCCCGCAAGCTGGAGGCCGCCAACGCCATGGCCGCCGCGCTCAGCCTCTCCCCCAATGAGGCGATCGCCCACGGTATCGAGATCAATCTCGACGGGCGCCGGCGTTCGGTCCATGACCTGCTCGCCTATCGCGGCATCACCATCCGCCGGCTCGCCGAAATCTGGCCCCGGCTGGCGACCCTGGAGCGCGGGATCGCCGAACAGTTGGAGATCAACGCCCGGTATGCGGGTTATCTCGACCGCCAGCAGGGCGATGTGGAGGCCTTTCGCAAGGACGAGGCGCTGATCCTGTCGCGCGATCTGGATTTCACCGGGATTCCGGGCCTGTCGCGCGAAGCGGCGGAAAAACTCAGTGCCGTGCGTCCCGCCACCCTCGGCCAGGCCGCGCGCATTGACGGGGTGACGCCGGCGGCCCTCATTCGCCTGCTGCACCATGTCAAGCGGCGCGATGCGCGCCAATGCGCCTGATGGACCGCCGCACCCCGGTGCGCGGCCGTGAGGCGTTTGCGCGCCGGTTTTCCGTTTCACGTGAAACGCTGGCGCGGCTGGACGCCTATGTGGACCTTCTGGACAAATGGAACCGGCGGGTTAATCTGGTTGCCGCCTCGACACTGGGCGATGTCTGGATGCGCCATGTTTTCGACAGCGCCCAGCTTGTGGAACTGGCGCCGCGCAGCGCGGGCCGGTGGCTCGATCTGGGAAGCGGCGCCGGACTGCCGGGCCTGATCATTGCCCTGTGCCTGCGGGAGGATCGCGACATTGTGGTTGATCTGGTGGAGAGCAACGCCAGAAAATGCGCGTTTCTTCACGAGGCGATCCGCACAACCGGCGCGCCGGCGCGGGTGATCTGCGCGCGGGCCGGGGCGGCGTGCGGCGAATTGGCCGATGGCGGCACGGACGTGATAACGGCGCGCGGGCTGGCGCCACTGGCGCGGCTGCTCGAAATCACCTCGGCTGTGCGCCGTCGCGGTGCGATTTGTCTGTTTCCCAAGGGGGAAGCTGTGGACAGGGAATTGACCGCGGCACAAAAAAGCTGGAGAATCAGCTACAAGCTGGTACCCAGCCTGACGCGGCCCGCAGCCCGGATCGTCGTCATCAAGGAGGCTCGCCATGTCTGAACGGCGCACAGCAAACCTGGGATGCGGACGGCGCGTGCTTGCCGTTGCAAATCAGAAAGGCGGGGTCGGCAAGACAACAACGACGATCAATCTCGGCACGGCGCTCGCCGCCGTCGGGGAGAGCGTGCTGATCGTCGATCTCGATCCTCAGGGAAATGCCAGTACCGGACTGGGCATCGCCCCTTCGCAGCGTGAATATTCGACCTATGACCTGCTGCTGCGCGGCGCCGACATTGTGCGCGTGGCCATGCAGACCCGCATTCCCGGGCTCGACATCGTGACATCGACCCGCGACCTGATCGCCGCGGAAATCGAACTGGCGCAGGGCAGGACGCGGAATTTCCGCCTGCGTGACGCCCTGCTTGCGCTGCCCCAGCCGCGCGACGGCGAACAGGTGCCGGGCGGCTACAGCTATGTTCTGCTCGATTGCCCGCCGGCGCTCGGCCTGTTGACCGTAAATGCCATGGCCGCGGCGGACGCGGTGCTGGTGCCGCTGCAATGCGAGTTTTTCGCCCTGGAGGGTCTCAGCCACCTGCTGTCCACGATCGACGATGTCAAACAGGCGCTCAATCCGCGGCTGTCGATCCACGGCATCGTTTTGACCATGTTCGACCGGCGCAACTCCCTGTCGGCACAAGTCGCCGACGATGTTCGCGACTATCTGGGCAACAAGGTGTACAATACGGTCATCCCGCGGAACATACGCCTGTCCGAAGCGCCATCCCATGGCAAGCCGGCCATCATCTACGACAAGAATTGCCGCGGCAGCCAGGCCTATATCCAGCTGGCGGTGGAAATCATCAACCGTGAGCGCCACCTGACCGCAGCCTGAGCGTTTGCCGGAGCGGCGCGACAGGCGGGCAAAGTGACGAAGAGATATGGCAAAGACAGTCCAGAAACGAAGATTGGGCCGCGGCATCGCCGCCCTCATTGGCGACGACCTGAGCGAGGATCAGGTACTGGACAAGGGCCGCTCGCTGCGCCACGTGGCGCCGCAGGACCTGAGCCCAAATCCACACAATCCAAGAAAGAACTTCTCTGAAAAAGACCTTGGCGATCTGGTCTCGTCGATCAGCGCCAACGGCCTGCTTCAACCCCTTGTGGTGCGCCCGGTGAAGGATGGCGGCGGCCGGTTCCAGATCGTTGCCGGTGAGCGCCGCTGGCGCGCCGCCGCGCAGGCGGGGCTGCACGAGGTTCCGGTCATCGTGCGGGATTTCAGCGATGCCGAGACGCTGGAAATCGCCCTTGTCGAGAATGTTCAGCGCACGGACCTGAACGCCCTGGAGGAAGCCGAAGGCTACCAGCAATTGCTGGACAGGTTCGGGTATTCCCACAAGCAGTTGTCCAAGACCATTGGCAAGAGCCGCAGCCATGTCGCCAATACGCTGCGGCTGCGCAATCTCCCCGGCCCGGTTCAGGACCTCGTGCGCGGCGGCCGGCTTTCCGCCGGGCATGCGCGCGCCCTGCTGTCCAGCGCGGATGCCGAACGCCTGGCGCGCCGGATCATCGCCGAGGGGCTTTCGGTGCGCGAGACGGAAGACATCGTGCGGCGCGAAACGGCTGAAAGCACGCCGGGGGCGGGGCGTTCGCCCGGCAGCGCGCGGGCGAAAAAGGACGCCGACACCCGCGCTCTGGAACGCGATCTGAGCGAAATGCTGGGGCTGCGGGTGGAGATCGTGCATCGTGGCCGCGGCGGCGGCAAGGTCAGCATTTCTTACACGACCCTGGAGCAACTTGACGAAATCTGCC
>JALURZ010000122.1:0-28487 GCA_027058735.1 Hyphomicrobiales bacterium
GAATGGAAGAACACGGTTCATGCGGCATCCGTCGAACCGACCGATGATCCGGCCCGCGCCGCGCGGCGCATCATGACCGATGACGGGTTCAATGTGGGCATTTTGTATCGCGGTGCGCGCAGGCCGTTCGCCACCCGTGTTGCCGAGGTCGCGGGCGATCCCGCCATACTTGAGCAGGAGTTCGCCCTGTGAGCGACGGATCAATAGAAACCGCGGGCGAGCTGCTGGCCCACGCCTACCGGATGGAAATCGAAGCCCAGGAGCGTTACGAGTTTCTGGCCGACCAGATGGAAACCGCCAACAATGTGGAACTCATGGCCCTGTTTCGCAAGCTGGCCAAGGTGGAAGGCCTTCACGCGCGCGAAATTCGCGACCGGATGAGCGGCATGGATATGCCTGAAATCAGCCCGCTTGCATTCAAGTGGCGCGGTGGGGAGAGCCCCGAGGCCATCGACCCGGGCGACATGCACTATCTGATGCGCCCGCGCGAAGCCCTGTTGCTGGCGCTCAGGGCGGAAGAGAAGGCCTATGCGTTTTTCGGCCATTTTCTGGAGGTGGCGGACGACGAAGAAGTGAAGCGCCTTGCCGGAGAATTCGCGCGCGAAGAAAAAGAACACGTCGATCTTGTGCGCCGGGAGTTGCAGAAATATCCGCAAACCGGCGAGGCGCCCCGCGACGACATGGACCCGGCCGTCGGGCAGGAATAGGCGATCCCGCCGCGCATACTTGCCTGCCTAGGAAACCATCCATCCCGGCTTGATGCCAGGCGAACTCATTCCAGCGCCGCGCGCGGGCATGCGCGCAACCCCATAGCCCTGATTGAAGGCGGCCCGGGTGATGAGGGTGAACTTGAAAAACCAGCCGGTTGCGAGCGCCAGCGCGGCCCCGGCACTCAAAAATACGGGCGCCACGAAGGCAACCGCAAGCAGCGCCAGGATCGCCAGTTGCGCCGGAGCGCACAGGGTGAGCAGGCCGCGATCGAGCGCCTTGAAGGCGTGTACCGGCGCGCCGTCCCGGCCCAGTGCGCCGCGATAGCGGCGCCAAGCCCCGTAGCGCGCAGCGACAAGCGCGATGAGCACGGGCAGCACGCCCCGCGCCATCGATGGTCCGGACCCAACAAAAACAGCAAGAATGGCGAACAGAGCCACGCCTTCCACAAGGCCTGTGGCGATGATCAGGGGCACGATCCCGGCCTGCCGCCAGGCGGGGATGCCCTTCGCGGCGCGCAGGATCATGGCCTGGCAGTACAGGAAGACGAGGCCGAAGGCGGCCGCGCTCAGCCACGCCGCGGGCGATAGAAACCAGATTCCCGCCGCGCCGAACCCGAAGAACGCCAGCGCGGCCAGCGCCTCGCGGGTCATCCAGGAACGCCGGACATGAAAATACACATTGATGAACCGCCACGGCCTGCCGATCTCCAGCCACACAAAAAAAAGACCGGCGGCCACGAGCGCCAGGGCGACCACGGCGGCGGGCCATAGGAACGGCGCAAACAGGCCCGCAAGCGCGGTGGCGGCGAACAGCCCTGCGCCGGTCCCGCCGGCAATGAAATTTATCGCCGCGCGCCAGTCCCAGCTTTTTTGCAGCTCCGGCGACGCCGCCGCCAGCCCCGCGGGCTCCGCCACCATGGGCGCAGGCGCAAGCGGGGCACTGTCCGCGCCGCCGCGCTCCCAGAGATAGTAAAATCCGGGTCCCGTGCCGAGGTCTTCGTGCATGCGGAAATGCCGGTTTCCCGCAAGCAGCGCGGACACGGTGCTGTCCGGGTCATCCAGATCGCCAAAATGCAGGGCGCTGGCGATACACGAACTGACGCAGGCAGGCGTCGCGTCCGGATCGATGCCCGGCGTCAGTCCGTTGTCGCGGCCAAAATCGATGCGCCCGGCGCAAAACGTGCATTTTTGCGCAACGCCAATGCGCTTGGGGTCTTCGCGCAGGGCCTCGGGCCGCATCGCCTTGCCGCCATAGGCCGCAACCCGATGATCGACCCGGGTGCGCGCCTGATAGGGGCAGGCCACGGCGCAATAGGCGCACCCGATGCACAAGTCATAGTCAATGGTGACAATGCCGTCGTCGCGCTTTCTGGTCGCCGTCGTCGGGCAGACATCGAGGCAGGGCGGGTCTTCGCAATGCATGCATCCCACCGGGATGAACGCGCGGGCGACATCGGGATAGACGCCGGCCTCGAAATCCAGCACCTTGCGCCACTGAACGCCGGGGGCGGTGGCGTTGGCGTGCTTGCAGGCCGCGGTGCAGGTCTGACACCCCACGCACAGGTTCAGGTCCGCGACAATGGCCCAGCGCGTCATGGCGAGGGTCCAATCCGTCTGAGCGCGACCTTGACCAGATCGGCCCCCGACCCGGTCGCATCGCTCAAGCCCAGCAGCATCGGCGTCAGCGCGTTCATGCTGGGTGCCTTGAGGTCCTTCGCAAACGGGGTTACCCAGTGATCGAACTGGCCGATCATGAGCAGCGTATCGGGCCGGATGCCCTGGCGCAAAACGATGGCGCCTTCGGTCTTTCCGAGGGGCGAGGAGACCTCCACCACATCGCCCTCAGCCAGCCCCAGTTTCTGCGCCGCGGCCGGGTTCATGATAATGCCGCCGTGGCCGGCAATATTGTCCGCCACCTCGTGGATCATCTGGAGCCCCGCATTGGCGCCCCAGGCATATTGCATCGAGCGCGCGGTCAGCAGCCAGAACGGATAGTCCGCGATGCTGACATCAAAATGCTGCGACAGGGCGCGCTCCCATTTGCCGGGCAGGTCCTGCCAGCGGGGCAGCGGCTCATACTCTTTGAGCTGGTCGTCCCACCAGGTGATGCCCTGTTCGTGCAGCCGCGCGCCCAGTTCCCGGCCGATCCGCAACAGCCGCTCCTGATAGGGCAGCTCGAAACGAAGCCCCTGCTCGACGAGGGCTGGATAGAGATACCATTGCAGGACGGAGAACGCCCGGGTGCGGAACCCGTGTTCGCGGAAATAGTCGAGCCCCTGGGTGTCCGCGCCATCGGTGATCTCGGCGCTCGCCGCCCGGCAGACCGCATCCCAGATATCCTCAATGCCGTGCTCCTTGTCGGTCCGAAGCGAAAAATCATATCCCTCGCCGAAGAGCCGCACACCGGCGGCCCCTTTGTTTATGGCCGCGTTATAGGCCTCCAGCAGGCCGGTGCGTCGCGCCAGTTGCGTGGCGATCCAGGTGAAGTCGCGCGCCTCCCCTTGCGGCTTCGTTGCCGGGTCGCGCAGGGCGAAACCCTGATGATTCCAGAATTGCTCGACATATTTCGACCCGCCGATGCGGATCAGTTGCAGGCCTTCCAGATCGGTGCATTCGGGCAGCAGGATATCGGCCGTGTGGTTGGTCTCGTCATGGGTATAGGCAAAGCACACCGTGAACGGAAAATCGGCCATGACGTCGGACACAGCGCCCGTATCCCAGAACGAAATCGCCGGATTGGTGCGATACACGAACCAGACATCGGGCGGCGTCGGTTCGGGCAGATGGTCAAGCCCCTGTTTTTGCATCATCCAGGCAAGGTGGGTCGGCCCCAGCGCCTGGCTCCAGGGCGAGTTGGCGGCCAGCGGCACCAGGGTCTGATGCGCATGGCGCGAGGCGGGGCTGGCCATCCACTCGCCTTTGGCGGTCGGATTCATCGGGTAGTGCATGAAACCGTCCGGGCCCGGGGTGACGCTGCTCCATCGATTGTCGGCGGGGCGGTTGAGGCGCACGGTGGTTCCCAGCGTGCCGCCGGGCACTTCGAGCCCGCCGACGAGACACGCCAGCAGCGTGCGCGCCCAGCAGCACTCATAGCCGCCCCAGCCGTTGTTGACCGTCTTGCCGAGCGATATCGCCACCGGCCGGAACGGCAGCGTCACACCGTCGATTTCGATGGTTTCGCCAATATGGGCGTGATCGAGAAACCGGGTGGCGACGGAGCGGATGGTATCGGCGGGCACATCGCAGATCGCGGCCGCCCATTCCGGCGTATAGGTGCACATATGGGTGAGGAGATGATCGAACGCGGGCCGGCAGGTGGCGTTCCTGTGGTCCCAGAATTCGTCATCGGGTCCGGTTTCCCGGCCCGAGACCTCGAACGCGCCTTCGAGGGCGGGATCGATCCTTGGCCGGTCGAAGGGAACCGCTTTTTTCGCGATCAAATCCCAGACCAGCGGCTTGCCGGTTTTTTTGTCGCGCAGGTAAAACCCGTTGGGCGCAACCAGATAGGGCGAGGAGGTGCGCGCCTTCAGGAACGCGATATCGAGCGCCGAACGGTCCGCCTCATGCAGGGCCACATGGACCATGGCGAACAGAAAGGCCGGATCCGTCTTCGGCCGGATGGGCACCCACTGGGCCGAGCACGCGCCGGTGACCGACAGATGCGGCTCGACCTGGATACGCCTGACGCCGCGCGCGCGCGCATCGGCATGGCGCTTGACGCCGCACACGCCGCCCGAAGCCTCCACATTGGCGCCGAACGAGATAATCAACTCCGTCAGGGGCGTATCCGGCGAGACCGTGAATGCGCGGTGCCACAATTCGCCATACAGATGCGCGGAGTGCTAGCACTTCACCCCCTGGCCGCTGCCGAAGCTCATATCGACCGGTCCCCAGGCCGCCAGAAAGGCCGGGAACGTGCCCATGTAGGCGGTCGGCGTGCCGCCGCCGCCGAAACTGGCGGCAACGCGCGGAAAGCCGGAGCCATCGCATAAACCCCTATCGCGCGCGGCGTTGAGTTTCTCCGCGATGGCGTCGAGCGCCTCGTCCCAGGAGACCGGCACGAAGCCCGGGTCCTCGTTGCGCCCCTTTTTCGGGTTGGTGCGCTTCATGGGGGTCAGGATGCGGTTGGGATTGTAGGTCTTGTGAATGAGGCCATAGGCCTTGACGCAGACCCTGCCGCCGGCGGGATGAATATCGGCTGCGTCGAAATTGGGACGGACCTGCATCGCCACCCCGTCTTCAATGTCGATCTTCAAAAGGTCGGGCCCGGCAACGCACTGATAACAATAGGTGGAGACCTGGGCGGTCGGGCTGTGGCGCTGATTGGCCATGCTGCGCGGAACCTTCCTGTCAGGACTTCGCGGCCTTCGCAGCCTTCGCCTTCAGGCGCTCGACGGTCTGCGCGACATTGACGATGAAGCGTTCATGGCGCCCGGCGCAGATCACATCGAGCGGGTCGCTGGCGGACACGTCGAGCACCACCTTCCTGCCCTCGATCCCGGCGACGGTTGCGGTGATGGCGACTTCCATGCCCGGCAGGGTGGGTGCTGTATGGGCAATGGACACCTTGATCCCCAGCGAGTCTTCGCCGGCATCGACATGTTCAAGGATCAGATCGCGGCAGGTGAATTCGATGTCGCGGATCAGCGCCGGCGTCGCATAGACCCGGGCGTCATCGCCCATGAAGCCGATGACCCGGTCCTCGTCGACAACAAAGGTCCGGGTTACCGAGACCCCCGGCACGAGTTTGCCGCTCATCCGCCCTCTCCGGTTTGCCGTTCACAGTCTAAACAGGTATAATCGTACTCTATTACGATAATAAGCGCAATAAAGCCGCTCCTCCCCGCCCTGCGGCAACTGGGCGCACGCACCCTTGATATCCGGCGGACATGTATGGAACACTTTCGCCCCGGCCCGCCGGCTGGCGCTGCGGGGCGCACCGATCGCGCGTTTTCCTCATCTGAAAGGACAGGCACCTGGCTGAGCGTTCATTTGCCAAGGAAGTGGAGCTTCTGCGTCTGGGTGCCGGCGAAACCTTCACCGGCGAGGGCATTCTTGCGGTCACCAAGGCGCTGCTGCAATGCGGCGTCGGCTATGTGGGGGGCTATCAGGGGGCGCCGATTTCACATTTGATGGATGTGCTCAGCGACGCCAGCCACATTCTTGAGGAGCTTGGCGTACATTTCGAGGCCAGCGCCAACGAAGCCGCCGCCGCCGCCATGCTGTCGGCTTCCATGCATTATCCGATCCGCGGCGCGGCGACCTGGAAATCGACCGTCGGCACCAATGTCGCGGCCGATGCGCTGGCGAACCTGGCGTCCGGCGGGGTGACCGGCGGCGCGCTCATCATTGTCGGTGAGGACTATGGCGAGGGCTCCTCCATCATGCAGGAGCGCTCCCACGCCTTTGCCATGAAATCGCAGATCTGGCTGCTCGATCCGCGCCCCGATGCGCCGAGCATTGTCAAGGCGGTCGAGGATGGCTTCGCGCTCTCGGAGGCCAGCAACACGCCGGTGATGCTGGAACTGAGGATCCGCGCCTGCCATGTGCACGGGTCCTTTGTCGCCAAGGACAATGTGCGCTCCGCGTTTTCGCTCGAGGAGGCGCGCGATGCGCCGCGCCGCGATACCGGGCGCATCGTGCTGCCACCCGCTTCGTTCGAGCATGAACAGGAAAAAGTCCGCGAGCGCTGGCCGGCGGCGGTCGAATTCATCAGGGCCAACAGGCTCAACGAAACCTTCGACGGCGATTTGAGCGAGTGCGGCATTATCTTGCAGGGGGGCATGTATAATGGCGTCGTCACCGCGCTGCGCCATCTGGGGCTTGCCAACATATTCGGCGACAGCCGCATCCCGCTCTATGTGATGAACGTGACCTATCCGCTGATCGAGGATGAAATCGTCGCGTTTTGCGACGGCAAGAAATCCGTTTTGATGGTCGAGGAGGGCCAGCCCGCCTATCTCGAACAGGCGGTCAATGCGATCTTGCGCGACAACGCCGTCACCACGCCCCTGCATGGCAAGGACGTGCTGCCGGCGGCCGGGGAATATACCGGCGCGGCGATGATGGACGGCCTGCGCGGGTTTCTGGAGCAGACAAAATCCGTTGCCGGCCTGCTTGCGCCGGCGCCCGCCGCGGCGCTGTCGCGCGCGGCGGCCGGACAACTGGCCGATGCGATGCCCGCGCGCCCGCCGGGATTTTGCACCGGGTGTCCCGAGCGCCCGATTTTTTCCGCCCTGACGCTGGCCCAGCAAGATGTCGGGGAGCGCTACGTCGCCGCCGATATCGGGTGTCATCTGTTTTCCATCATGCCGCCGTTCAATATCGGCGCCAGCACCATGGGCTACGGCCTGGGGGCCGCATCGGCCTCCGGTCTCAATGTGGGCGCGGGCCGGCGCACGATTTCGATCATGGGCGATGGCGGTTTCTGGCACAACGGGCTGACCAGCGGCATCGGCAATGCGGTGTTCAACAAGAGCGACGATGTCATCCTGATTGTCGATAATTTCTATTCGGCCGCGACCGGCGGACAGGATCTGCTGTCGTCGCGCGCCAGGCCGGCCAACCGCTCGACTCATCATCCGATCGCGGATGCGGTGCGCGGTGTCGGCGTCAAATGGGTGCGCGTGGTCGATCCCACCTATGACGTGGCGCGCATGCGCGATGTGCTCAAGGATGCGCTGACAACCGGTGAGCCCGGCCCCAAGGTGGTGATTGCCGCAAGCGAATGCATGCTCAACCGCCAGCGCCGTGAAAAACCGGTCATGCGCAAGGCGATGGCCGAGGGCAGGCGTGTCGTCAAACAGGTTTTCGGCGTCGATGAGGATGTCTGCACCGGCGATCACGCCTGCATGCGGATTTCGGGCTGCCCGTCGCTGACCCTGAAGGATACCGGTGATCCCCTGCGCGACGATCCCGTGGCCACGGTGGACCGCTCCTGCGTCGCCTGCGGCCATTGCGGGGAAGTGGCGCAGGCAGCCATCTTGTGTCCCTCGTTTTACCGGGCGGACACCATTCACAATGCGAATCTGTGGGACCGGTTTCGGGCATCCGTGCGCGCATCGCTGATCGGCTATCTGCAGCGCCGGCGCGCGTCTGCCCGGGCGCTGGAGGTGCCCGCATCGCGCGCGGGGACGCCGTGATGGGGGCGAGAAAGGCAACATCCCCCGAACCCATAACCATCGCCATTCTGGCGATCGGCGGACAGGGTGGCGGGGTGATCACCAACTGGCTGGTCAGGCTTGCGGAAAGCCAGGGCTGGCAGGCGCAGTCGACGAGCGTGCCAGGCGTCGCCCAGCGCACCGGGGCGACGATCTATTATGTCGAAATGCTGCCCGCGACGCGGCGCCGGCCGGTGCTGGCGCTGCTGCCGTTTCCGGGCGCGGTCGATCTGGTTGTCGCGGCGGAATGGATGGAGGCCGGGCGCGCAGTGCAGCGCGGCTTCGTGACCCCGCAGCGCACGGTGCTGATCGCGTCCACCCATCGCGCATATGCGATTTCGGAAAAATCCGCGCCGGGGCGCGATTTCGCCGACGATGACGCGGTCGCCGGCGCGGTGAACGCCGCGTCGCGGAAACTGCTGAGCGCGGATTTCGCGCGCGCGGCGGATGCGGCGGGCAGTGTCATTTCGGCCAGTCTTTTCGGCGCCATCAGCGCCTGCGGCGTGCTGCCGTTCCCGCGCGAGGCTTTCGAGGCGGTGATCCGCGACGGCGGCGCCGGCGCCGCCGCCAGCCTGAAGGCTTTCGCCAACGGCGTCGTCGCCGCCGGCGGACAAACGGCCAAGGCCGCCGGCGGGCGCGCGTCGACAAAACTGTCCGGCGGCACCAAGGCCCAGCGCGACGCTTTCGATGAGCTGTGCCGTTCGGTGATGACGGATTTCCCGGCGCCATGCCGCGAGATCATCAATGCGGGGCTTGTGCGGCTGGTGGATTTTCAGGATGTCGCCTATGGGCAGGAATATCTGGCCCGCCTTGCGCGGGTTGCCTCGCTGGCCGACGGCCATGCCGGCCTGATCGGCGAACTGGCCAGGTATCTGGCCAATGCGATGGCCTACCAGGACGTGATCCGGGTGGCCGACCTCAAGACCCGCGCCGCGCGCTTCGAGCGCGTGCGCCGCGAGGCCGGCGCGCGGGACGGGCAGATCGTGTCGGTGAGGGAATACCTGCATCCGCGCATAGAGGAAATGCGCTCGTTGTTTCCCGCCCGGTTCCAGCGGCTCGCGCACAGCAAGGCGATGCGCGCGGTTCTCGGCTGGTTCGCCGGCGCCAAACGGGTGCGCACAGATCGTATGTCCGGCTTCGTGCTGCTCTATGGCCTGGCCGGTCTGAGACGCTGGCGGCGTGGCACGATCCGCCACAGGGCTGAAATGGACCACATCGACGGCTGGCTCGACCGGGTGGCCGCCGCCGCGCGGGACAATCGCGATCTGGCGGTGGAGATCGTGCGCTGCCGGGGGCTGATCAAGGGATATGGCGACACCCATGCGCGCGGGGTGGGCAAATATGACAGGGTCCTGGACGGCATCGACAGGATCAAGGAGCGCGATGATGCCGCGGACTGGGCGCGGCGGCTGCGCGAAGCGGCGCGCAAGGATGCCGAGGGGAGCACCCTCGACGGCGCCCTGAAAACCATCGCGGACCTTGCTGCGAGCTAGACCGCGCCGGCGCCATGCGGTTTACTACCGGCTGGTCCATTTTCAGGGGAGAAACATCATGGTCACGCATCGCCGTTTCACTTGCCTTTCGGGCAAAGTCGCCGTTGGCGCCTGGGCGCTCGCCGCCGGCCTGCAGTTGGTATCTCAACCGGTTCTGGCCGCGGCGGTGGAGCAAAGGGCGCTGGTGGAGAAATCGAAGGCCCTCGTGCCCAGCGGGCCGTGGCCTGCGGGCGATCAGAAGGGCATGGCCAACACGCAGGGCGCGGGAACCTGGATGCGCTGCGCGGGGCACATGATGGCGGCGGGAACAAAAGCCTATGAACTGAGCCATGTGCGCTCCAACACCATGCCCATGTCGCCATTTGGCGCGCCGCTGAAATTCACGTTTTCCCCTTCGGTCTCGCTGCCGGGCACGCGGCATGTGTTCAACGGCGAGCAGGTCAAGGGCGGGGAACCCGGTGCGCAGGGCACCCAGATGGATGCCCTTGGTCATTTCGCCTATTACGACAAGGTCTGGGACGGCAAGGGCGACCCGCCCCTTGGCGAGGCAAGCTACTATGGCGGCTACAAGCAAAAGGACGTGAAGCCGACGCCCGACTCAGGATTGCTGAAGCTGGGCATTGAACAGGCCCCGCCAATCGTGACATCGGCGGTGCTGCTCGATGCCAGGAGCTATATGGGCAAGGGCCGGACGCTCAAGCCGGGAACCATGATCACCCGGGCCGATATCGATGGCATGATCAAGGCGCAGGGTCTGGCATGGCGCGGCATCCTGCCTGGCGACGTCGTCTATATCTATACCGGCTGGGGCGACAACTGGAGCGATCCGGACACCGACAAGACCTATTACACCAAGGGGCCGGGCCTCGCGATCGATGCGGTCGACTATCTGGCGCAGCGGAAAATCGTTCTGGTCTCGCTCGACAACCCGTTCACCGACCCGGTCGCGGACGGCCAGTTGCGCCAAAAGGCGATGCCGCCCCAGGGCATGGACCGGGGGCTGCCGTTCTATGCGCATCACTATAATCTGGCGGTCGCCGGCATTCACCAGATACAGAACGCGAATCTGAGTGCGCTGGCGCGCGACAAGGTGTGGACCTCCTGCACGATCATTCTGCCACTGCGCGCGAAGGGCCATTCCGGTTCACCGGTCAGGCCGATCGCCATCGGCGCTCCGGGTCAATAACAAAGACACGCTCCAAGGGAGCGGGCCGGGGGTCACTCGATCTGGCCGGGCAGCCAGGTCGCGACCTCCGGCACGAAGATCAGCAGCGCCAGAACGGCCAGTTCGATGACGATGAACGGCAGGGCGGAGCGCACGACGCGCCCGAGCGAGACCGGAAACGGCGCCACCCCCTTCATGACGTAGAGCAACAGCCCGAATGGCGGTGTCAGCAGGCTGATCTCCATGGCGATCAGCATGAGCACCATCAGCCAGATCACGTCGATATCGAAGCTCGCCTGCAGCGATGTCGAGCCGAGCAGGAAAAACGGCAATGTGAGCAACAGCATGCTCACCTGGTCCATGAACGCGCCCAGGAACAGCAACACCCCCATCATGATGATCACCACGGCCAGCGGCGTCAGGTTGAGCGCGGTGACCTGCTGGAGCAGCCCGTCGGTGGCGCCGGAATTGGACAGCGCCTGAGAAAACACCAGCGACCCGGCGATGATGAACAGGATCATGGTGTTGATCTTGGCGGTTTCGATCAGCGCCTTCCAGATATGGCTGAAGGTGAAGTCGGCGCCCTCGATGCCGGAAATCCGGATGATCGACCTGAACAGCCGGAAAAGATAACAGGCCCCCAGCGCGGCGAGGCAGCCCAGCGCCGCGGCTTCCGTCGGCGCGGCGATCTTGAAGAATATGCTGCCCACCACCACCACGAAGATGATGCCAAGGGGCAGGATATACAGCAAGAACGGCAACAGGCGGTTGATGCGGCGCTTCCAGCGCCCGTCATAGACGCCGGCCCAGCGCCTGCGCCCGCGCCAGTGGATTTCCAGCGTGACGGGGTCATCGAGCCCGCTGTCGTCCGGTTCGTAGGCCGGGGCCAGCGCCGGGTTGATCATGCACCGCCCAATGACATAGGCGAAGAACAGGATCGCCATCAGGATGCCCGGCACGATGCCCGCGATCAGCAGTTTGGCGACCGACTGTTCGGCGAGACTGGCCAGCAACACGGCCAGGGCGGAGGGCGGGATCAGCATGGCGATGCCGCCAACAGCCATGATCGGCCCCATGGCGATGACCGGTTGGTAGCCGCGCTTCATCATGTCGGGAAGCAGCACCGAGCCGAGAATGGCGGTGTTGGCGATGGTCGAGCCGGACAGGGACGAAAACACGGTTCCCCCCACCACGGACACCACCGCGAGGCGGCCGGGCACGCGCGCGATCATGCGGTCGATGGCGCCGATGGCCTTGAACGCGACGCCGGTCTGCAGCAGGATTTCACCCATCAGCAGAAACAGCGCGATCGGCACGAGGGTGAATTTGATGGCGTTGTGGAATTCCATCGGCATCAGCACCAGGCCGATATCGCCGCTGATGAACAGGGCCGTTCCCACGATATTGGCGGCAAAAAACGCAAGCGCGACCGGCAGCCCCATGAACATCAGGACACACACGGTTCCCAGCAGCAGTATCAGGGCGAAATACCACTCCATGGCCTAGAATGCCCCCCTGGCCATGTCGGAAGGGGCATCGGAGGCGCGGCGCAGGCGAAATCCGAATTCCAGCGCCAGCAGCAGGAACGAAAACGAGAACACCGCCATCATGTACCAGTTGTCGATGCGCAGATCCTTGTCGGGCAGGGTCGCGTCTTCAAACTCGAGAACCGTGGCGCGTGTCCCATAGACAAACAGGACGATGCACAGAGCCGCACCCAGGACATTGAGTAGGCGTTCCAGATGCACAGCAAGCCTCGCCGGCAAGGCCGCGGCGAAAACATCGACCCTCACATGGGCCCCTTGCCGCAGGACCCAGGGCGCGCCGATGAACACACCGACATAGAGCGCATATTCGACCGCCTCATTGAGCCACCAGATGGCGCCCCACTGCATTTTGATCACCAGCAGATTGACCGGGATGAGAACGGCGAACAGGCCGATGGACCCGGCGACCAGCGCGATCAGAAAGCCGGTGAGCCGGGCAAAGCCGGCTTCCGCCAAATCGAGGAAATTCGCCATACTGTCAGTGCCGTACAGGCCGGGTCGCCAGACCCGGCCCGCCTGGTTGTTCAGACCGGCAACGCTACCTGGTGAACAGCTTTTTCAGCACAGGCCCGTTTTCGGGGCTGCGCTCGATAACCTCGTCCCACCCCGCCTTGCGCGCGGTCGACAGCCATTTTTCGGCATCCGCGCCGGTGAAGGTGATCGCGGTCAGCCCCTGTTCGGCGGTCTTTTTCTTCTGCGCCGCCAAGCGCGCCTGAAACGCCGCGCTGCTGGGCTCGGCCTTCGCCTCGAATTCCAGCACGATTCTGGTGATCAGGTCCTTTTGCTCCTGGGTCAGGGTGTTCCACTTCTTCAGGTTGGCCATGGTATGCAGCGCCGCGCTGTAGAAACCGGGTTCGACGCGATATTTCGTGACCTTCACCCAGGAGGGAACCCAGCCCAGCGCCGGCCAGCCATAGCCCTGCACGGTGCCGTTTTCCATGTAGGTGTAGATCTGGCCGATATTGGAGGTCTGCACCGTTGCCCCCAGAGCCTTGAAGAAGGCCGTATAGACCGGGGCCACGCGCAGGTGCAGCCCGGTCAGATCGGGCTTGTCGATTTTCTTCGACAGCCACAGGTAGAACGGCCCGAAATCATGGTGGCGGCCGATATAATGAATGCCCTTTTCGGCCAGCAGCTTGCTGGCGAGCGCCAGACCGCCGTTCTTGCGCAGTTCCGAATAGGGGTATTCGGAAAACCGGAACACCGGGGCCTCCGGGATCACGTTGCCGAAATAGGCTTCCGTGCAGCCGATAATGTCATAGACGCCTCTCGACATCTTCTGGGTCAGGGTGAACGGGCTGCCGATCGCCGGCGCGCCGCCCTTGAGATCGATCTGGATGATTCCCTTGCCCTGTTTGTTGATCTCTGCGACCACCCTCTCGAACGGTTTTGAAGGGGGGCTGCCGATCGGAAAACAGCTTGCGCCCGAAAGCTTCACCTCGGCGGCGGGGGCCGGCGCGCCCGCGAGCATCGCCATGGCAAGCCCCGCGCCCAGCATCCCCATTGTTTTCTTGAAGTTCATGGCTCGAATTCCCTCCCGGTATGTTTTACCAATGATGCGGACGCCGGATCGCCGCTCGCGCGGCCCGTCTGCGCGGGCCATTGCCGGCGCGATCCGTCTGCCGATCGACTGACACTAGCAAAAACGCGCGCTGTTGCCAGCCCCGATCCGCTCATCCCCGATCGAGACGGATCACCCGGGGGTCGTGCGAATAGAGCATCGCCACCTGTTCGGCCCGGCGCTCCAGCACCGCGCGCTGATTGATATAGCCCTTGTCGGTGATCTCGTTGGCATCGATGTCGGCGGGGGTGTCCAGCAGCAGCACCCGGGCGATGCGGGTCGATGATGCGGGATTGCTTTCGTTATAGGCCTGAAGTCTGTCTGCGAGCGCGCGGCGCAGCGCAGCCTCGGATATGAGCTCGCCAAGAGGTGTTTCGGCGCTCCGGCCGGTCACCGCGGCGCACCCGGCGGGGTTTGCAAAAACCAGCAGGCCGATTTCATTGCGGTCATGGCCGGTTATCACCGCATCCTGGATGATCGGCGCGCCCGCCGAAACGGCGGCAATGCGGACCTGGCCGGTATTGACCCAGGTGCCGGTCGACAGTTTGAAGTCTTCCGCCACCCGGCCATCGAACACGATTCCCTTCGCCGGGTCGTCCTCGTCCTCGAGCCGTCCGGCATCGCCGGTCTTGTAGAACCCGTCCGCATCGAAGGCATCCGCGGTCAGATCGTCGCGGCGGAAATATCCCGGCGTCACGTTGGGTCCGCGCACGCGCATTTCCAGCTTGGAGCCGTTGGGGACCATCTTGATTTCGGTGCCCGGCGCCGGCACGCCGATGACGCCTGCCCGGTCGAGCGCGAAATGCGCGCTGCTGGCCAGCGGCGCGGTTTCGGTGGACCCCCAGGCAGACGTCATGACGATCCTGTCGCCGCGCGCGGCAAGGGACAGGTTTTCCAGCCGCGACCACAGATCCTGGGGCAGGGCCGCCGCCGCATAGAACACAAGATCGAGATTGGCGAAGAAGTGATCGCGAAACCCGTCATCGGCCTCAAGATGGGGCAGCACCATCTCAAAGCCGCGCGGCACGTTGAAATACAGGGTCGGCGAGACATCGCGCAGATTCTGGATGGTTTTGCCGATAATCCCCGGTGCCGGCTTGCCGCCATCGATATACAGCGTGCCGCCATTGCGCAGGATCAGGTTGAAGTCGTGATTGCCGCCGAATGTATGGTTCCAGGGCAGCCAGTCGACCATGACCGGCGGGCGCTTCTCGACAAACGGCCACATCTGCGCGATCGCCTGCTGGTTGGAGCATAACATGCGGTGGGTGTTGATGACGCCCTTGGGCAGGCCGGTCGAACCGGATGTGAACAGGATTTTGGCGACGGTGTCTGGCCCGACCGCGCTCAATGCCCGCTCGACCTCTGCGCCCGGCGTTGCGCGTGTGAGCGCGTCGAAACCGATCGCTGAAAAACGGTCCGGCGCGTCGCCGCAGACCACCACATGGGTATCTTCGAGGGCCAGGGCGTCCAGGGCGTTCGCGAACATCGCGCCATCGGCGGCGAAAATCATGTTCGGGGCGACCAGCGCGTGAATATGTTTCAGCTTGGCGAAATCCCGCGACATCAGCGAATAGGCCGGCGACACCGGAACCGCCGGCACCCCCGCATACATGGCGCCCAGCTGCATCATGGCGTTGGCGATCGAATTGTCGGACAGGATCATGACCGGGTGCTCCGGGGTGACCCCCCGCTCGATCAGGCTGTGCGCGATGGCGCGGGCCTGCGCGCGCGCCTTGGCGTAGGTCAGTTCGACCCAATTGCCGTCGCCGCCGCGTTCAGCGAGAAACGCCCGCTCCGGCGCCTCGCGCGCCCAGCGCTCCAGATAGGCGCAGACGTGATCCTCGTAAGGCCCCAGCGCGTCGAGGGAGCGCAATATGAATCCGCCATCGGCCAGGCGTTCCCGGCCGACCCGCGGGCTTGCGAATTCCGGTCTGTCGCGGGAGGGGTGTGTTTTCATGGTTTCCTCATGTGGCCCGACTGCGCCAAGCGGTGCGATCTGTGCCACGATAAGGCCTGGCGCATTTTTCTCAAGAGCCTGTTGCCCCGCCGCGACCGGGGGGTGGCGGCGCATGGCGCGCAAAGGACCCGGCGGCTGAAACCGGCGGCCTATTGATCTGCGTCAATGCCCCGGGTGGGCGCGGTGCGCCATAAGGGCTGCGATGACGAAGTCGCCGACAAGACCGGGCAACGGGGGGGCAAGCCATTCGGCCGCGGGCGTCGCATTGATCCTGGACGATCCGATCGGGTTTCTCGAACTGGCGCACCGGCGTCAGGCGGGACTGTGCGACGCGCTGGAGACCATCGCCGACGCGCTTCCCGACAAGGTGGACCGCGCCTTGTGCGCATCCGTGGCCGGGCAGCTGGCCGTGCAGATCCCCCGCCATCACCGCGATGAGGAAGACGGTCTGTTTCCGCTGCTGGAGGCGCGCGCGCGCGCCGGCGACAACCTGAAGGCCCATCTGAGCGTGCTGCGGCTCGAACATGCAACCGATGAGGCTTATGCGGAAGAGCTCAAGGATGTGCTGGTCGCCCTGGCCAAGGGCGAGCCGCCCGGCAACCCGGACATGATCGGCTACATGCTGCGCGGCTTCTTCGAGAACTACCGGCGTCATCTGAACTGGGAAAACCTGGTCTTGTTGCCGCTGGCCCGCGCACGGCTGACCGCGGGCGATCTGGCGGCACTTGCCCGCTCACTGCATGGGCGTCCCCACGATGCGTCCGCGGGGAGGCTTCAGTAGGCCGCGGGCGGTCTAGTCGAGGGGCGTCACCGTCACGACCGCGAAGGTGCGCAGTTCGTCGTCATGCTCAAGAATGGAGATATACTCCCCCGGCCTGAAGACATGGCTGTTGAAACGGTAGCCCGCCTCGTCGTCGTCTTCGTCGCCGTCCACATCGTAGTGGAAGGCCCATGAACCATCCGGCTTGCGGATCAGGTGGCCGATCTGGTCGTCTTCGCCCTCCCAGAAGCGGACGACCCGGCAGCGCTCGCGGTTTTCCCGCCAGCTCGCGGCGTCGATATGCCCCTCGTCGTCGAGCGGGGCGGTGAAACGGTAGCCGCGCCGCGCGCTGCCGCGCGGAAAGTCGGGGTCGCGTGCCAGTTCGAGGCGGATCGTTTTCAGGGGCATGGTCGCAAGCCTCCGCCAGTCGGCCGGGTCGGATCAGTTCGACAGCAGGACCGGCACGGTCATGTGGTGCAGGACACTGCGCGAGGCCCCGCCGAAGATGAACTCACGGACCCGCGAATGACCGTAAGCACCCATCACCAGCAGGTCGGCGCCATGATCGGACACCCGGTTCAGCAGGACTTCGCCGACACCGATGCCGGCGGCCTGGGTTTTTTCGGCCGTGACTTTCAGGCCGTGGCGCGACAGGGCCGCGGCAAGCTCGCTGCCGGGCAGGTCGCCGGCGCTGTCGGCGTCGCGCTGCGGGTCGACCCAGACCAGATGAATCTGCCTGGCCCGGGCCATCAGCGGGATGGCGTCAAACACCGCGCGCGCGGCTTCCCGGGTCGCGTTCCAGCCCACGACCACCTGCTCGCCGATGGTCTTGAACTCGCCCGCCAGCGGGATCATCAGCACCGGCCTGCCCGCCCCCAGAGTCACCCGCTCGTCAAAGTCCGGTTCCAGCCCGTTGTCGCCCTGATGATCGACCTGGCCGGCGATGATGAGATCGGCCTCGCGGCCGTGTTCAATCACCGCGTCGGCGATATTCGGCGTCAGCGATGCGACGTGACGCCACTCACCGGCAACGCCTTCGGCGCGCAGCGCGTCTTCGAAAATCTTCTTCGCCTTGCGCGATTCGCTCTTGTAGTGGTCCTGTTGCAGCCCCAGAAGATCGGGGGTCATGTTGACCTGGACCGCCGGGTGAATGCGCACTGCCGGCGCGACATAAAGACCGATGACATGCGCATCGTGGCGCCGCGAGATCACGGTGGCGGCGGACAGGATCGATGGCGCCCGGCCCACGTCATTCAGGGAAACCAGAATCGTCTTGAACGCCATCGAAACCTCCATCGCGGTTGACGCCTGCAAGGGTTTCATGACCGCGCGCGGCGCGCCTTGACCTGAATCAATGAAGTGCGGGCAGGTCGTGGCCGGCAAGTTCGTTGAGCGCCGCGAGATCGGGCACCATAAAGTGCTGATGATCGCAAAGCCGGATCAGGTGCTTTGTGCGCAGCCGCGTGATCTGGCGGCTCACCGTTTCGATCGTGAGCCCCAGGAAATCGGCCATGTCGGCGCGGCTCACCGGCAATTCGAATGTGGGCTGCGCGGAGACCGCGCCGCGGGGGCACGGGGCAACGAGGCTGCGCCGGGCGATCAGGCAGAGGAAACTTGCAATTTTTTCCTGCGCGGTCTTGCGCCCCAGCACCACCATCCATTCACGCGCCGCATCAAGCTCCTGGAGGGCCTGCTCGAACAGGCGGTGTTCGAGACCGGGCGAGGACTGCAGGAGGGCCTCGAAACTGTTGCGCGGAAAGCAGCACAGCTCCACGTCGCCGGCGGCTTCCGCGAAATATGTGTGCGCGGGCGAAAAGGCGCGGCCGAGAAAATCCGGCGCGAACTGGAGGCCGACGATCTGCTGGCGGCCATCGGGCAGGGTCTTTGTGAGTTTGACCACGCCGGAGATCACATTGGCGAAAAAATCGACCGGGTCCTGATCCGACATGATGACCTGGCCGGCGGCAAAACTGCGCTGGTGCGAGATCCGGCTGAGCGCAGCGAGTTCCTCGCGCTCGAGCGCGCCGCACACGGCCCGGTGGCGAATGGCGCACGCCCCGCAGCGCGCCCGTTCATTTTCGGCATTGTAAAGCGTTTCCATGATCCCCGTTCCCGCAACAGCAAATATGGCACCTCGCCCTTGCACGGCGGCCCGCGACGCATGTTCATTCACTGCTTATCTGGGGTTATTGGCGCCCGTGCGCAAGCCATGGCACCACCGCACAATGTCGCACGGACAATGTGCCGCAGCGCGCAGGCCGGACGGTTTCGAAAGGGGGAGAGTGGGTGACGAGCCCCCGGGAAGTGGGGATAGAAAAGGGGGTGCCGGTCACATGTTGGCGGTGCGCCGGCTGCTCGCCACCCACCCGATTCGCCATGCGCGTTGCGAGGCGAATGCCGTTTGATGGCACGCGCGGTACTATTACAGGGCTTTGCCCGGTCGGGCATTGATCCAGATCAACTGCCCTTCGGCCGGCCCGGTTTTGAGCAAGGTCAATCGGCTGCGCGGACAGGCGCGTTATGATTGTCCGGAACGCGAGATGATTGTCCGGAACGCGAGGGGCACGC
The DNA here is from genome assembly GCA_027058735.1 of Hyphomicrobiales bacterium. Taxonomy (GTDB): domain Bacteria; phylum Pseudomonadota; class Alphaproteobacteria; order Rhizobiales; family JALURZ01; genus JALURZ01. Next base: position 18,925 of record JALURZ010000122.1, read on the forward strand.
AATGAACACGGCCAACAGGCCCCCGGCCGCAACCAGCGGCGATCAGGGCGAGGTGATCGCATTCCTGCGCGATCCGCTGTCCCATGGTCCCGGCGTGCGCGAGGTCGGGGAAATCGAAACCCACGGCGCGCTCGTCTTTCTCGCCGGACAGGACGTGTACAAGATAAAAAAGGCCGTGCGCCTTGCCTATCTCGACTTTTCGACCCTGGCCAGACGCCGGCGCGCCTGCCTGCGGGAAATCGAAATCAACCGCCCCGCCGCGCCGATGATCTATCGCGATGCGCTCCCCATCACCCGGGAAAAGGACGGACGCATCGCGTTTGCGGGAAAAGGCAGGGTGATCGAATGGGCGGTTCACATGACGCGCTTCGAGCAGGACCGGATCCTGGATCGTCTGGCGGGCTGCGGCCCGCTGCCCGACCGGCTCGCCGAGGGCCTCGCGGACCGCGTCGCGCGCTGGCATCGTCGCGTGGGGCCTGTGCGGGTCGAAGACGGCGATCTGCGCATGAAGGCGATTGTGGACAATCTCGCCGCGCGCTTCGGTGCGGCCCGGGACACTCCCGCTGTTGCCGGCGCCGGTCAGCTTGCCGAACGGCTCGAACGGCAATGGCACCGCGTGCGCGGGCTTCTCGCCGAGCGCGGCGCGAACGGCCATGTGCGCCGCTGCCACGGCGATCTCCACCTCAACAATATCGTCGTGATTGACGATCAGCCGGTGCTGTTCGACGCTATCGAGTTCGATGAAACCCTGGCGACGATCGATGTGCTGTATGATCTGGCGTTCCTGCTGATGGATCTGGGGCGCGCGCGCCAGCGCCGCGCCGCCAGCCGGGTGTTCAATCGCTATTTGCAGCGGGCAGGGGACCTGGACGATCTGCGCGGGCTGGCGGCGCTGCCGCTGTTTCTGGCCTGCCGCGCCGGGGTGCGCGCCATGGTGGCGCTGGATCGCGCCGCGCAGGAGCGTGCGGGCCGGCGCGATGAGGCGCGCCGCGCCGCGCGCGGCTATCTCGAGGCGGCGCGCGATTTTCTCAATCCCGAACCGGCGCTGCTCGTAGCCATCGGCGGGTTTTCGGGAACCGGCAAGACGACACTGGCCCGCTCGCTGGCGCCGCTGTTGATGCAGGGGCCGGGCGCGCTGCATCTCAGAAGCGATGTCGAACGCAAGATGTTGGCCGGGGTCGATGAATTCACCCGGCTCGATGCGGCGCATTATACGGACCGGTCCAGCGTGGATGTCTATGAGCGGCTGGCGCTGAAAGCGAAGACCGCGCTCGGGGCCGGGCACCGGGTGATCGTCGATGCGGTGTTCTCGGCGCGCGGGGAACGCGACAGGATGGCCGCCGTTGCGCGCGAAGCCGGCGCCGCCTTCACCGGGCTCTGGCTGACAACCGGGCGCGACGAACTCGTGCGCCGCGTCGCGGCGCGCCGCGCCGATGCCTCCGATGCGACCGCGCGCGTGGTGCGCGCCCAGATCGCGCGTGGCGCGGGCGCGGTTTCCTGGCGCGAGATCGACGCCGGGGGCGATGCCCGGGACACCCTGGAACGGGCCGCGGCGGCGCTGGCTATTCCCGGTCCAGCGCGTTCAGGGCGCTGAGGGCGGGAAACCGCATGGCTTTCTCGCCGATGGCGAAGTCGCCGCCGATGCGCGCCGAACGCTTGTCGATATCGCGCCAGTCCTCGTCCTTGAGGTAGCGTTTCGCCAGCGGGAAGAAGACCTCTTCCTCGTGCGCCATGTGCTGGCGTTCCGATTCGATGAAGCGGCGCGCCAGGCGGACGAAATGGTCGCGCGGCACGTTGAGCTCCAGCAGCGAATTGATCACCGCGTGGGCGAATTTCTGCAACTGGTCCGACAGAGCGGCGTGCGCCGCGCCGAGATCGGCGGTCAGCGCGGCGGCGTCGCCGGCGCGCTTTTTCAGCGTGTCGAGCACCAGATTTTCCCGCGGGTGGTGGGACAGATCGGGATAGGTCAGGAAAAAATCGATGATCTCCTTGATGAGATCGTAATCCGTCTGACTGGCGCGCTCGAAATTCGTGACTTCGCGGTCCAGCAGGTCCAGCAGCCGGTCCATGATGACATGCTCGGAGCGCAAGGTATCTATCGCCGCACTCATGAACGGACCTCCGCAAAAACCGAATTCGCGCAAAATTCCCATTTTCCGCGGACCAAGCCTAGCGGAAAAATTGCGGACCGACGTTGACTCAGATCAATTGGGACCGTGCCGATCCGTGCAAATCTGCAGACGCACGGACTGCAAGTGGCGCAGGAGTGGGGATTGATGGACAACGCATTGAGGGCATATGCGCTGCGCGATGTGCCGCGCTATACCAGCTATCCGACGGCGGTGCGGTTTGCCGAGGGTTTCGCCCATCGTACCTGGCGCGGCTGGCTCGCCCGGCTGGGCGCGGCGCGGCGGCTGTCGCTTTATGTGCACATTCCGTTTTGCCGCCAGTTGTGCTGGTACTGCGGCTGCCACACGAGCGTTACCGGCGATCGCGCGCGCGCGCGCGCCTATGCGGGCACCCTGATCGCGGAAATCGAAAGCACCGGGCGCCTGAGCGCGGGAGCGTCCGGGCGCGTCGCGCATCTTCATTTCGGCGGCGGCTCGCCGACCTGTCTCGAAGACGAAGGCCTGCAGGCGATCCTCGGCGCCATCGAGCGCAGCTTCGGGTTTGCCGGCAATGCGCAGATCGCGATCGAGATCGACCCGCGCACCATGGGCGCGGGCCGCGCGGCGCGGCTTGCGGCCATGGGGGTGACACGCGCCAGCCTCGGGGTTCAGGATTTCGACCGGCGGGTGCAGCGCAAGATCAACCGGGTGCAGCCGTTCGCGATGGTGGAGGGCTGTGTCGCGGAGCTGCGCGCGGCGGGCGTGGAGGCGATCGGTTTCGACCTGATGTACGGGCTGCCCGGGCAGACATCGCGCAGTGTCGTGCATTCGGCGCGGCTTGCCGCGTCCCTGCGCCCGGACCGGATCGCGGTATTCGGTTATGCCCATGTGCCATGGTTCAAGAAGCACCAGCAGATGATCCGCGATGCCGATCTGCCCGGTGCCGGGGAGCGCTTCGATCAGGCGCGCGCGATCGGCGCGATTCTGGCGCGGGCCGGATACCGGGCGATCGGGCTCGATCATTTCGCCCTGCCCGACGATGCCATGGCGCGGGCCGCCGAACAGGGCGTGTTGCGGCGCAATTTTCAGGGCTACACCGTCGATCCGGCCGATGCGCTGATCGGGTTCGGCGCATCCGCCATCAGCGCCCTGCCGCAGGGCTATGTGCAAAACGTCCGCGATATCAAAAGCTGGAGCGAGCGGATTGCAGGCTCGCATTGCGCCGTTGAGCGCGGTCTTGTGCTCACCGCCGATGACCGCATGCGCGCCCACATCATCGAACGCCTGATGTGCGACCTGGCTGTCGATGCACACGCCATCGCGCGCGTGCACGGGTTCGACCCCGCCGTTCTGGACGGGGCATTCGCGCGCCTTCGACCGCTCCAGGCCGACGGTCTCGTGGAGGTGCGTGGGCATCGGGTCAGCGTGCCCGAACGCCACCGGCCGTTCCTGCGCACCGTCGCGGCCGCGTTCGATGCGTATTTCGTCGAGGCCGGAGGACGCCATGCCCGGGCTGTGTGACGCCGGCATCGGGCGCACCGGCGCGCGTGCGACCAATCCACGCAGCCCCTTTGCAGGGCCGTGCCGCGTCTGCAAGAAGCTGGCGGAACGGCGCGCGGGTGCGGGGCACCCAATCGTTTCTGTCTCGAACCCGAATCGGCTAACATCGGCTTTCAATACACGCTTTGCGTGTGTGTGGGCCTGACAAGAGGGCGGCATGGCGACAGCGGCATACAGCATTGTCTTCGGCTTACTGGGGCTGGCGAGCCTCGCCGCGGCGGCGAATGCGCATGACAGCCTGTTCGCGTTCCATGCCTGGCTCGTGGCGGCGGCCTGCGGGGCTGTGATCGTTTACCGGCTCATGACCCACAGGTTTGCGCCGCGATCGCAGCCGGATAGTGGCAAATATCTTGACAGCGTGGTGCGCGCCGGCACCATCGCCACCCTGTTCTGGGGCATCGCCGGGTTTGCCGTCGGGCTGGTCATCGCCCTGCAACTGGCGTTCCCGGCGCTCAACCTCGACTGGTCGTTCACCAATTTCGGCCGGCTGCGGCCGCTGCACACCTCGGCGGTGATTTTCGCCTTTGGCGGCAACGCGCTGATCGCCACCAGCTTTTATTCCGTGCAGCGGACCTGTCAGGCGCGCCTGGCGCTGGGAAACACGGCCTGGTTCGTGTTCTGGGGCTATCAGCTGTTCATCGTTCTGGCGGCGACCGGCTATCTGATGGGGGTGACCCAGAGCAAGGAATATGCCGAGCCTGAATGGTATGTCGATATCTGGCTGACGATCGTGTGGGTGGCGTATTTCGCGGTGTTCATGGGCACCCTGCTCAAACGCAACCAGCCGCACATCTACGTGTCCAACTGGTTCTTCCTGGCGTTCATCGTGACCATCGCCATGCTGCATATCGTCAATAATCTGGCGGTGCCGGTCTCACTGCTCGGCTCCAAGAGCTATTCGCTGTTTTCCGGGGTCCAGGACGCCCTGACCCAGTGGTGGTACGGGCACAATGCGGTTGGCTTTTTCCTGACCGCCGGGTTTCTCGGCATCATGTATTATTTCATGCCCAAGCAGGTGGAGCGCCCGGTCTACTCCTACCGCCTGTCGATCGTGCATTTCTGGTCGCTGATCTTCCTCTATATCTGGGCCGGGCCGCATCATCTTCACTACACCGCCCTGCCGGACTGGGCGCAGACCCTCGGCATGGTGTTTTCGATCATGCTGTGGATGCCCTCCTGGGGGGGCATGATCAACGGCCTGATGACCCTGTCGGGGGCGTGGGACAAGCTGCGCACCGATCCGATCGTGCGCATGATGGTGCTGGCCGTGGCGTTCTATGGCATGTCCACCTTCGAGGGGCCGGTCATGTCGATCAAGGCGGTCAATTCGCTGAGCCACTATACCGACTGGACCATCGGCCATGTTCATTCCGGCGCGCTGGGCTGGGTGGGCATGATTACGTTTGGCGCGATCTACTACATGGTGCCGCGATTGTGGAACCGCGAGCGCCTCTATTCCTTGCGCCTTATCAACTGGCATTTCTGGCTGGCGACGCTGGGGATCGTGGTCTACGCCTCCTCGATGTGGGTGTCGGGCATCATGCAGGGCCTGATGTGGCGCGAATATGATGACCAGGGCTTCCTCGTCTACAGCTTCGCAGAGACCGTCGCGGCAATGCACCCGTTCTACGTTATCCGGGCGGTGGGCGGCGTTTTGTTCCTGGCCGGCGCGCTGGTGATGGTGTGGAACATCTATCAGACCATCGCCGGGCGGACCCGCGACGAGGCGCCGATGGGAACACCGGTTCCCGGCACCGCGTGATGTAACGATCCCTGTCAACCGGAGAGCGTGTTCATGAAATTCAGCCACAAGATCATCGAGACCAATGCCACGCTCCTGCTGGTGCTGTCTTTCGTGGTGGTCTCCATCGGCGGGATCGTTGAAATCGCGCCCCTGTTCTATCTGCAGAACACAATCGAGAAGGTCGAGGGCATGCGCCCCTATTCGCCACTCGAACTGGCCGGACGCAACATCTATGTGCGCGAGGGATGCTATGTTTGCCACTCGCAGATGATCCGCCCGTTCCGCGACGAGGTTGAGCGCTATGGCCCCTATTCGCTGGCCGCTGAAAGCATGTATGACCACCCGTTCCAGTGGGGCTCGAAACGCACCGGTCCCGACCTTGCCCGGGTTGGCGGGCGCTATTCCGACAAGTGGCATACCGATCATCTGAGCGATCCGCGCTCGGTGGTGCCCGAATCGGTGATGCCAAGCTATGCCTTCCTGAAGCAGACCACGCTGCGCACCGACGATATCGCGGCCCATCTCAAGGCCAACCGCATGGTCGGCGTGCCCTACAGCGATGAAATGATAAAAAACGCCAAGGCCGACCTGCTGGCCCAGGTGGATCCCGACGGCGACGGCGCGCAGGCGCTCCTCAAACGGTATCCCAAGGCGCAGATCCGCGATTTCGACGGCAATCCGGCGAAACTGTCGGAAATGGATGCGCTGATCGCCTATCTCCAGATGCTCGGCACTCTGGTCGATTTCTCCGCCTACAAGGCCGAAGAAAACCTGCGCTGAGGAGAAGACCCGTGGATTACAGCACGTTCCGCCAGTTCGCCGACAGTTGGGGCCTCGTCTATCTGATGGTCGTGTTCATCGCCGTGGTGGCGTTCGCGTTCAGGCCGGGCGCCAGGAAGATGTACGAGAAAATCGCTCGGGTTTCGCTGGAAGAGGACTGAGACGCCATGTCTGATCAAGAGATCGATCCGGTCAGCGGCACCGAAACCACAGGTCATGACTGGGACGGCATCAAGGAGCTCAACACGCCGTTGCCGCGCTGGTGGCTGTGGACGTTCTATGCCACCATCATATGGGCGCTCGGCTATATGATCGCCTATCCCGCGATCCCGCTGATCAACGGCGCCACCAAGGGCCTGCTCGGCTATTCCAGTCGCGCCGAAGTGGCCAGAGAGATCGCCCTGGCCAGGAGCGCGCAGGCCAGGTTCCTCGACCAGATCGCGCAGATGCCGGTGGCCGACATACGCAAGAACCCGGCGCTGTTCGATTTCGCGGTTGCCGGCGGCGCGGCCGCATTCAAGGTCAATTGCGTGCAATGCCACGGGTCGGGCGCTCAAGGGGGGCCGGGCTATCCCAACCTCAATGATGACGACTGGCTGTGGGGCGGCACGCTGGAGGATATCGCATATACCATCCGCCACGGCGTGCGGTTTTCCGATGATGAGGACACGCGCGTCTCGGAAATGCCCGCCTTCGGTGCCGATGACATGCTTGCGCCCGCGCAGATCGCCGATGTGGCCGACTATGTGCTGCGGCTTTCCGGCCAGAAATTCGACGCCGCAGGGGCTGCGCGCGGTCAGGACGTCTATGCGGAGAACTGCGCGGCCTGTCATGGTGCTGCGGGCGGCGGCAATCGCGAGACCGGCAGTCCCGATCTGAAGGACGCGATCTGGTTTTACGGCAACACCAAGCGCCAAATCATGGCGCAGATCGCCAGGCCGAAGCACGGCGTCATGCCGGCCTGGGGCCATCGTCTCGATGATACCACGATCAAGCAACTGACGCTTTATGTGCATTCGCTGGGCGGTGGCGAATAGCGGGCCGGTGCGGCGGCGCCGGCCGGGGTCCGGGATGGTTACGATCCACAACAGCGTTGAGCGCGTCGATGTCGAGGCGGTCAACAGCAAGGCAAGGCGCAAGAACTACGTTGCGCGCGTCAAGATATTTCCGCGCCGCGTCGCCGGGCGGTTCCGCTCGCTCAAGTGGTGGGTGATGGGGATCACGCTGGCGATCTATTATGTCACCCCGTGGCTGCGCTGGGACCGGGGGCCCTTCGCGCCCGACCAGGCGGTGCTGGTGGATCTCGCCAATCGCCGGTTCTATTTTTTCTTCATCGAGATCTGGCCGCAGGAATTCTACTATATCGCGGGCCTTCTCATCATGGCCGGGATCGGCCTGTTTCTGGTGACCTCGACCGTGGGGCGCGCATGGTGCGGCTACAGTTGTCCGCAGACCGTGTGGGTCGATCTGTTTCTGGCGGTCGAACGCTGGATCGAGGGCGACCGCAATGCCCGCATCAAACTCGACAAGGCGGCATGGTCGGGCGAGAAAATCCGCAAGCGGCTGGCCAAACATGCCGTCTGGCTGGTGATCGCGCTGCTGACCGGCGGTGCGTGGATCTTCTATTTTGCCGATGCACCTGCATTGTTGCGCAGCTTGGTTGCGTTCGACGCGCCCCTTGTGGCCTATTCCACGGTCGCCATCCTGACGGCGACGACCTATGTTTTCGCCGGTTTCATGCGCGAACAGGTCTGCACCTACATGTGCCCCTGGCCGCGCATTCAGGCGGCCATGCTCGATGAGGATTCCCTTGTCGTCACCTATAATGACTGGCGCGGGGAGCCGCGCCGCGGCGCGCCCGGCGGGGATGGCGGCCGGCCGGCCGGGCAGGGGGACTGCATCGACTGCAATCTGTGCGTGGCCGTGTGCCCCATGGGCATCGACATCCGCGACGGCCAGCAGCTCGAATGCATCACCTGCGCGCTGTGCATCGATGCCTGCGACGCGGTGATGGCGCGGACCGGCAAGCCCAAAGGCCTGATTTCCTACGCCACCCTGCGCGACTATAACGCCAATATCCAGGGCGTCCGCGCGCCGACCACGTGGCGTTCCTTCGTTCGCCCGCGCACATTTGTCTATTTCGGCCTGTGGGCGGCGATCGGGCTTGCGATGATCTATTTCCTGCTTGCCCGCGATCGGCTCGACATCAATGTCCTGCACGACCGCAATCCGGTTTTTGTCAAACTGTCCGACGGGTCGATCCGCAACGGCTATACGGTCAAGATTCTCAACATGGTGGCAAAGCCGCGCACCTTCCGTCTGTCGGTGTTGGGGCTTCCAGGCGCGGTGATGACCCGGGCGGGCAGCGACGAAGCCCCAGGCGCGCAGATCACCGTCAGCGCCGCACCGGACCGGCTGCGCGCGCTCAAGGTCTATGTAAAGGTCGCCCGCGGCGCGCTGAAGGCGAAAACCACGCCGTTCACCTTCACGGTCAGCGAAATCGGCGGCGATGAGCGTGCCGTCTATCAGGCCAGATTCGAGGCACCGGAGATACCGTGATGCGCCACCGTTCCCGGGATATCCCCCCGCGGCCCTTCACTGGCCGCCACATGCTGATCGTGATGGTCAGCTTTTTCGGCGTCGTCATCGCCGTCAATCTGACGATGGCGGTGCTGGCCTCCAGGACCTGGTCGGGGCTGGTGGTCAAGAACGGCTATGTGGCCAGCCAGCAGTTCAACAGCCGGCTGGCGGCGGCCCGGCGTCAGGCGAAGCTCGGCTGGGCCAGCACCCTTGAGGTTGCCGGCGCCAAACTGGTGTTCACCATCCGCGACCGCGATGGCCGGGCCTTGTCCGGGCTGGCGACCGGCGCCAAACTGGAGCGCCCGACCAGCGAGCGCGGCGATGCGGTGATCGCGTTCGCGGAGGCCGCGCCGGGGCGCTATGAAGCCGCCGCGCCCGCCGGCAGGGGGCGCTGGGTCGTCGATCTCACCGCGCGCAGCCGCGCCGGGACGACCTATCGCCAGATTTTCAGGATCATGGTCAAATAGCGCGATGGGCCACGCAACCGCAGCCTCCACCCATGCCGTTCCCGACGGTCTCGCACCCTGGGTGCGCGAACCCTCGCCCGGCCTGCGCCATATGGACCTGATCGTACCGGGCGCCCATTGCGCCGGCTGCATCGCCAAAATCGAACGCGGCCTGAAAAGCGAGCGCGGCATTGTCGATGCGCGCCTCAATCTTTCCACCAAGCGCCTGGCGGTGGACTGGCGCGAAGACCGCTTCAGCGCGCAAGGTATCCTCGACAGGTTGCAGGCCCTCGGTTTCGAGGCCCGGCCCTTCGATGCGGGCGAGGCCGGGCAGGACGCGGACGG
>JALURZ010000122.1:28497-29953 GCA_027058735.1 Hyphomicrobiales bacterium
TTGACCGGCATGGGCTATGAGGTTTTTCCCTTCGATGCAGGCCGGGAGGAGGCGGCTGACGGCAAGGCGGGCCGGGAATTGTTGCTGTCTTTGGCGTTGGCGGGATTTGCGGCGGGCAATGTCATGCTGCTGTCGGTCTCGGTCTGGTCCGGGGCGGATGCGGCCACCCGCGATCTGTTTCACTGGCTGTCCGCGCTGATCGCGCTGCCGGCCGTCGTTTTCGCCGGCCGGCCCTTCTTTCGTTCGGCGGCCCGCGCGCTAAGGGGTCGCGGCCTCAACATGGACGTGCCGATTTCTCTGGCGGTGATCCTGGCGGCCGGCATGAGCCTCTATGAAACGATCATGCGCGGTCCCGTCACCTATTTCGACGCTTCGCTGATGTTGCTGTTTTTTCTGCTGATCGGGCGGGTGCTGGACCACATGACGCGCGCCCGCGCCCGTTCCGCGGCAACCCGGCTGCTGTCGCTTTCGGCCGCCGGCGCAACCGTCGTCGAAGAGGGCGGGAGACGCAGCTTCCGCGCCATACGCGACATCGCGCCCGGCATGACGGTCGCGGTCGCGCCCGGCGAGCGGATACCCGCCGATGGCACCGTGCTGTCGGGGGAGAGCGATATCGACCGTTCTCTGGTCACCGGCGAGGCGGCCCCGGTTGCGGTGCGCGCCGGGGCGCGGCTAGAAGCCGGCACGATGAACCTCACCGGCCCGCTGGAGATCACGGTGAGCGCGGCGGGAGAAGACACCTTTCTCGCCGATATCGTTCGCCTCATGGAAGCCGCGGAGCGCGCCCGCGCCAGGACGGTTCTGCTGGCCGACCGGGTCGCGCGCATCTATGCCCCGGCGGTGCATGTCATTGCCCTTGCCACCTTCGCCGCCTGGCTGCTGGCCGGCAGCGGCGGGCATGCGGCCCTGATGACCGCCATCGCCGTTCTCATCATCACCTGTCCCTGCGCGCTCGCTCTGGCGGTGCCCACCGTCCAGGTGGCCGCCAGCGGCGTGTTGTTTCGCGGCGGCGTCATGCTCAAAGATGGCGGCGTCCTGGAGCGGCTGGCGGAGATCGATACGGTCATATTCGACAAGACCGGCACCTTGACGCTGGGGCGGCCGGTATTTTCCGGTCTCGGGACGGTGGACACGCAGGTTCTGGCGCTGGCGCACGGACTGGCCCGTGGCAGCGCCCATCCGCTCGCCGCCGCGCTCGCCCGCCAGATTGCCGAACGCGATGTGGCGCCGGCCTCGCTGAGCGCGGTGCGCGAAGTGCCCGGACGCGGGCTTGAAGGGGTTTTCGAGGGCCGGACGGTGCGGCTCGGCTCGCGGGTCTGGTGCGGCATCGAGGATGCCGGCGAAGGCGAACGCGACGCGACCGGACCCGAGCTTTGTCTCATGCTCGATGGCACGGTCGCGGCGGTGTTCGCCGCGCAGGACCGGGTCCGCCCCGGCGCTTGAGCAATTCCATGGT
>JALURZ010000123.1 GCA_027058735.1 Hyphomicrobiales bacterium
AACCGGCGCCTGTCGCTGTTTTGGGAAAATCATCGGAGCCGGATGTTGCCATCCGCCCGGCGGGGCCGGGCCTGCCGGGTCCGGTCGGGCCGGCGGCCAGGGAAACCCCAAAGACGTTCCGCCGGCGCGAAAATCCGGCCCTCCGGCGGACCGGATCGGCCCGCCGCCGGCCTCGCCAACTGCGCCCGCTCGCCCGGGCCGCGCGCGGCCCGCGCCGTGCCCGATGACCTGGTCGAGACCCCTTCGAACGGTTCCCCGAACAAAACACGACCCGGCTCTTGCGCGAGTCATGGGGATCGGCTAGAGGGCACCCTTCAGAAAGAAGCACATATAAGGGGTCGCTAGGATGATGACTTCGAAAAAGCCCGACACCGGCAACTCTCCAGCCGACGATCTGCGCAAGGAAACGCTCGACAAGGACCTGACACGCATCGGGGCCGTCGAGATCACCACCCAGTCCACCGCCCAGCGCCTGACGGCAATTGGTTTTGGCCTGTTTTTTCTCGGTCTGGCCGGCGCCTTCGCCAGCAGCCAGATCGGAGCGGCGCCGAATGCCCTGTTCATTATTGTCGCGGCGGTTCTGGGCGGTTACATGGCACTCAATATCGGTGCCAATGATGTCGCCAACAACGTCGGACCGGCGGTCGGGTCGCGGGCGCTGACACTGGTGGGGGCGTTGATCATCGCGGCGGTGTTCGAGGCCGCCGGCGCGCTCATCGCCGGCGGTGAAGTGGTGTCAACGATCTCCAAGGGCATTATCGACCCCTCACTGGTGGAGGACAGCACAACCTTTGTCTGGGCGATGATGGCGGCATTGCTGTCGGCGGCGCTGTGGCTCAACCTGGCGACCTATCTGGGCGCGCCGGTGTCGACGACCCATTCCATTGTCGGCGGCGTCATGGGGGCCGGCATCGCGTCCATCGGCTTTGGCGCCGTCAACTGGGCGACCATGGGCAAGATCGCGGCAAGCTGGATCATATCGCCGATACTGGGAGGCATTATCGCCGCGCTGTTTCTCGCCTTCATCAAAATCAACATCATCTATCAGGACGACAAGATCGCGGCGGCGAAACGCTGGGTGCCGGTGCTGCTCGCACTCATGGTCGCGGCCTTTTCCAGCTATCTGATGATGAAGGGGCTGAAGAAGGTCTGGCGCCCGGGGTTTGGCCTGATCTCCGTTATTGGCGTCGGCATATTTTTCGCCTCCGTTGCCGTGCTGCGGCCGTGGGTCGCGCGCAAGGCGGAGGGTTTGGAAAACCGCAACCAGTCGCTGCGCACACTGTTCACCCTGCCGCTGATTTTTTCCGCGGCCCTGCTGTCTTTCGCCCATGGCGCCAATGACGTCGCCAACGCGGTCGGCCCGCTGGCCGCGATCGTCCATGCGGCGGCGGAGGGCGAAATCGCGGCCAAGGTGGAACTGCCCCTCTGGGTCATGATGATCGGCGCGGCCGGCATTTCGCTGGGGCTGTTTTTATATGGGCCGAAACTGATCCGGATGGTGGGGGAGCAGATCACCAGCATGAACCCGATGCGGGCGTTTTGCGTCGCGCTGTCCGCCGCGATCACGGTGATTTTCGCCTCCGCGCTCGGCTTGCCCGTCAGTTCGACCCACATTACCGTGGGCGCGGTCTTCGGCGTCGGATTTTTCCGCGAATATTATACGGCGCGCAGCGCCCGGCGGGCGCAATATGTCAAGAAGCGCCGGCCCCGGCCGGACACCGGCACGCGGGCCGCGGGGGCGCAAAACGCCGTTCAGTCCCGCAAACTGGTGAGGCGGGCGCATTTTCTCACGATCATCACCGCCTGGATTGTCACGGTGCCGGCCGCCGCCGCCCTCGCGGCGGTCCTGTTCTTCATATTCACGCTCTAGCTGTGATGTTTCAGCGCCGCGCGCCCGCGCGCCTCTTGCGCCGCCGGTCCTGGAGGGGCTGATAGGCGATGCGCGAATGGTGCTCGCAATAGGGCACGCCCTGATCGGACTGGCGGCCGCAATAATGGAAATCAGACGTGCCGGGATCGCCAATCGGCCAGCGGCAGGTCTGCTCGTTGAGAGCAAGAATGTTGAGCCGCTCGCCGGGTGGAATGACCAGTTCGACGATCGGCGCCGGGGCCGGCTCCAGACCGGGTTCGGGCATTGTCTCCACATCGCTCTTCAGGGCGGCGCTTCCCGATGTGCGAAACGGACCGGCGCGCCCGGGCGGGGACGGCGCTCTGGTCTTGCGCCGTCTCGGCGCGGGAGCGCGCGGCGGCGTGGAGCGCCTTGAAAGCCCAAGCCTGTGCACCTTGCCGATGACCGCGTTGCGGGTCACCCCGCCAAGCCGTCCCGCGATCTGGCTGGCGCTCAGCCCCTTGGCCCACAGCTTCTTGAGCAAATCGACACGATCATCCGTCCAGGTCATGATTATCCCCTTCGTTTATGTTGTTCTGGTCTTGTTCGACTCGGACTCCCCCTCCGGGGCCGGCCTGCAAAACCAGCAAAATCGGACCGCTACAGGGTGGGAACCCCAATATGTCGTGATTTATGAAAATCAAGCTACAATATGGGCTGACTCCGTGGCAACCGGTTTTCGCGGGTTTTGACGCGATTTCCCCAGGAAAGCGGCCGGGCGCGCCGCGGGCCTGGCCCTGGCGCGGGCCCATTGGCCGGGAACGAGGAGGATCTGACCGGGAATACGGGACAAAACGGTCCATGGCCCCATGCGTTCGCGCCAATTGACAGAGCGCATGGGCGATCCGTATAACCCGGAGACATGCAGTGGCCGCCGAACCGGATCGGCGGCTTTTTTGCTCGAATCCGAAGGCCTGTGTCATGACCACCGCCGTCCTGCCGACCTATGCCAGGCTGCCCTGCAGCTTCGTTGAGGGCACCGGTGTGCGCATCACGGCGGACACGGGCGAGGAATTCCTCGATTTTGGCGCCGGCATCGCCGTCAACCTGCTGGGACACGCGCATCCCCACCTTGTCGAGGCGCTCACCGCCCAGGCGGCGAAGCTGTGGCACACCTCCAACCTCTATCAGATCCCGGGTCAGGAGCGTCTCGCCAGGCGGCTGTGCGACGCGACCTTTGCCGATTATGTGTTTTTCACCAATTCCGGGGCCGAGGCGATCGAGTGCGCGATCAAGATGGCGCGCAAGTTCCATGCCCAAGAGGGCCACGGCGAGCGCTACCGGCTGATCACGTTCGAGGGCGCCTTTCACGGCCGCACCCTGGCAACGATCGCTGCGGGCGGGAAAAAAGCGGCGCTTGAGGGATTTGGCCCGCCGACCGACGGGTTCGATCAGGTGGCGTTTGGCGATGTCGAGGCCGCCCGGGCCGCCATCGGGCCTGAAACCGCGGGCATTCTCGTCGAGCCGGTTCAAGGCGAAGGCGGCATCAGGCCGGTTGCCCCTGAAGCCATGAAAGCGTTGCGCGAGATGTGCACGCAAAACGGCCTGCTGCTGCTGCTCGATGAAGTCCAGTGCGGGGTCGGGCGCACCGGCAGGTTGTTCGCCCATGAATGGGCCGGCATCGAGCCGGATATCATGGCGATCGCCAAGGGCATCGGCGGCGGATTTCCGCTCGGCGCCTGCCTGGCCACCGGCCGCGCCGCGCACGGGATGACCCCGGGCACGCACGGGTCCACCTATGGCGGCAACCCGCTGGCCATGGCGGTTGGCAATGCGGTTCTTGACGTTGTGCTGGAAGACGGGTTTCTGGACGGCGTGCGCCGGGCTGCCGGGACCCTGCGCCAGAAGCTTGCCGGGCTGGTCGATGAATATGGCGATATCATCGAGGCGGTGCGCGGCGAGGGCCTGATGCTGGGCCTGAAATGCCGGGTGGACAATACACTCCTCCTGAATGCGCTGCTTGACCGGAAACTGCTGACGGTGGGCGCGGCCGACAACGTGATCCGGCTGTTGCCGCCGCTCATCGTCAGCGACGCCGAGATCGGCGAGGCCGTTGACAAGATCGCGGCTGCCTGCCGGGCGATCAGGACCACGGCGAACCCATGACCGCGCCCCGGCATTTTCTGGATATTGACGCATTGAGCGCCGGGCAGTTGCGCGCGCTTCTCCACATGGGGGCGGCGGCCAAAAAGGCGTGGCGGCAACCGGGCGCGCAGACCCGGCTTGATGGCGCCATTCTGGCGATGGTTTTTGAAAAACCCTCGATGCGCACGCGCGTCTCGTTCGAGGTTGCCATGCACGAGCTTGGCGGCGGCACCATCGTGCTGAAGGATGAGGAAATCGGCCTGGGGCGCCGCGAGCCTTTGTCGGATACGGCCCGGGTGCTGTCGCGCTATGTCGATGCCATCATGGTGCGCGCCAATGCGCATTCCACCGTTGTCGATCTGGCGGCACATGCCGGCGTGCCGGTCATCAACGGGCTTACCGACCGGTCCCATCCCTGCCAGGTGATGGCCGATCTGATGACGCTGGCGGAGCGCAAGGGGGATGTGTCGGGTTGCGTGGTGGCGTGGTGCGGGGACTGCAACAATGTGGCGACCTCGTGGGTCCATGCGGCCGGTCGCCTTGGTTTTGAATTCCGCATCGCCGCGCCGAAGTCCTATGGTCCCGATGCGCAACTGATGGCGTGGGTGGAAGAAAACGGCGCGGCGGTCCATGTTGTGGACGAGGCGCGCGACGCCGTTGCGGGTGCCGATTGCGTGGTCACCGACACCTGGGTTTCCATGGGCGACAAGGATGGCGCGCAGCGGCGCGCCGACCTGCAGCCCTTTCAGGTCAATGAAGAGCTGATGGCCAGGGCCGGCGGGGATGCGATCTTTCTGCACTGCCTGCCGGCGCATCGCGGCGAAGAGGTGAGCGCGGCGGTGATAGACGGTCCGCAATCCGCCGTCTTCGATGAAGCCGAAAACAGGCTGCACGCGCAAAAGGCGATCTTGCAATGGTGTTTGGGCGAGAACCAGACGTCCTGAACCGGTCCGGCGGCGAAAACACATCCCGCGAGGATGATCTGGTGCTGCCCTTTCAGGTGCCGGCCCTGGGGGTGCGCGGCCGGGTTCTGCGCAGCGGACCCGTTGTCACCGAGATACTGGCCCGGCACGGATATCCCGACCCGGTCGCGCGTCTTGTCGGCGAGGCGACGGCGCTTGCCGCCATGCTCGGCACCATGCTCAGGATCAGCGGCAAATTCCTGCTGCAGACCAGGAGCGACGGCCCGGTCGATCTGCTGATCGTGGATTTTCAGGCTCCCGACGCCGTGCGCGCCTATGCCCATTACAACGAATCGCGTCTTGACGCCCTGAGCGGATCGGGGAGGGCGTCGAGCGCGGACCTGCTCGGTGACGGCCATCTGGCGCTGACCATCGATCAGGGAGGGCAGAAGGACCGCTATCAGGGCATCGTTCCGCTCGGTTCAACGACCCTTGCCGGGGCGGCGCACATGTATTTTCGGCAATCCGAGCAGATCCCGACCCGGGTGATGCTGGCGGCCGCGCCGCTGGTGACGCCGGGGGGGGAAACCCAGTGGCGCGCGGGCGGCATCTTGATCCAGCATCTGCCCGCCGAAGGGCTGTCCGCGCGCCGCGACCTTGATCCTGGAGACAACCCCGCTGGAACCGGTCTGGCCGAACAGGAAGAAAATGAAAACTGGACCAAGGCAAAGGCGCTGCTGGCGAGCGTGGAGGATCATGAACTGCTCGATCCGCTGCTGGCGCCGGAGACGCTCTTGTACCGGCTCTATCACGAAGACCGGGTACGCGCGTCCGCGCCGCGCGTGCTGAACTGGCACTGCCGCTGCTCACGCGGGGGCATTTCGAAAATGCTGCACGAATTCTCCGCTGATGACCTGCAACACATGGCCGAGGAGGGGCGGATCACGGTGACCTGCGAGTTCTGCAACGCGAGCTACAGGTTCGACAAAGCGGAGTTTTCCGGCACCTGAATCGCGAACCGGCGACGCGCCTATGCGTCCTCGCGGCTCAGATGATCGATCAGACGGTGCATGAACCGCTCGCATGCGCGAATTTGCGACAGTTCGATGAACTCGTTGGGTTTGTGCGCCTGTTGGATGCTGCCGGGGCCGCACACCACCGTGGGGATGCCGGCATTCTGGAAATGACCGGCTTCGGTTCCGTAGGATACCGCGCGGGCCTCGTTCTGGCGCGCCAGCCGCAGGGCCAGGGTTTCGGCCTGCGATCCGGCCTGCGCCGAAAAAACCGGAATTTCGGCAAGCTTTCCCGTTTCGATGCCGGCCTCCTCGCTGACCGCCTTCATGCGCGCCGCGAGCTTTTGCGTGAACGCCGCGAAGCGCTCCGTAATCCAGCGCGGATCGTCATCGGGCAGCGCGCGGAACTCCCATTGCAGGGTGCAGGTCTTGGGGATGATGTTGAGGGCGGTGCCCCCTTCGATGGTGCCGACATGGACGGTCGTGTAGGGCGGGTCGAACAGGCCGGAAGGGTCGCCGCGGCTCCTGGCCTGCTCGCAAATCGCGTTCAGTTCCCCCAGCACCTCTCCGGCATACATGATGGCGTTGACGCCGCTCCGGGTGGCGCTGGAATGGGCTTCATGCCCGCTCACCCGCGTCGAGAAATGCTGCACTCCCTTGTGGGCATTGACCACGGCCATGCTCGTCGGCTCGCCGATAAACACCATCTTCGGCCTGGGCAGGGTGGCGAGCACGTGACGGATCAGGGGCTCGATGCCGATGCAGCCCACTTCTTCGTCATAAGACAGCGCGAAGTGAACGGGGGTCTGCAAAGGCGCCTTGAGGAAGGCCGGCGCCAGCGCCAGGGCGATCGCGATATAGGATTTCATATCGCAGGTGCCGCGCCCGTAAAGCCGCCCGTCGCGCTCCACGATGCTGAACGGATCGCTGTTCCAGTCCTGACCGTCGACCGGCACCACATCGGTATGGCCCGACAGCACGACCCCCCCCTTGTCGGCGGGGCCGATGGTCGCATAAAGTGCGGCCTTCGTGCCTTCCTCATTGGGCACGGTGATCGCCTCGATGCCGTGACCGGCAAGGTAATCGGCGACAAAGCCGATCAGCGCCATGTTGGAGTTCCGGCTCGTGGTGTCGAAGGAAATCAGTTTTTCGATCATCTGCCGGGATGTGTAGGTATCGCCTGGCATGGGCTCAGCAATCTCGCTTTTTGAATTCGATGCAGCCATACTAGAAGGCGCACGACGGGCGTCAATGCCGCGATGCGCCGGCCTGGCCGCCCGCCGGCGAAAGCCGTGCGCGAGGCAGCGACGGAACACGGTGTGCCTTGCGTTAAGTTATCGCGCGCGCCGGTCGGGCGGCGACAACAAGGAGCATGGCCCATGGCCAAGGCCCGCAGGAAAGCGACCACGACGGTTCAGCGGCCGCGCCGCCGCTGGGGGCGCCTGGTGCTGCGCGCCCTGCTGCCGGTGGTGGTGCTGGTTGCGGCCGCCGCGACGTTCATGGGCCTTGCCAGCACCAAGCCAAAACTCGACCGCCGCGCAGTGGTGGAAAAAACCTGGCCGGTGCGCGCGCGCAATGTCGAGATCGCCGACTATCGCCCGACGATCAGGCTGTATGGCCAGGCAGTGGCCGGGCGCAGGGTGGATCTGCGTGCACTGGTCGCGGGGGAAGTGATCGAAACGGCGCCGCGGTTTTCCGAAGGTGCGCCGGTCGGCAAAGGGGATCTGATCCTTCGGATCGATCCCTTCGACTATGAGTTGCGGGTATCGGAAGCCCGCGCCAATCTGCGCGAAGGCGAAGCCCGCCTGGCGGAGATCAGGGCGCGGATTGATCTGGAAGGCGAACTGATCCAGGCGGCCCGGGATCAACTGCAACTGTCGCGGCGCGATTACCGCCGCGCCACCGAACTGCGCAAACAGGGGCTGGTGGCGCAAAAGGGCGTCGATGACAAGCGCATCATCGTGCGCGACCGCGAACAGGCGCTGCGCCAGCGCCGCGCCGCGCTCAAGGTCGAGCGCGCCCGGGCCGATCAGCAGGAGGCGGCCGTCGACCGGCTGAAGTCGGCCCTGAAAAGGGCCGAGCGCGCCCTGGCCCATACCAGCCTGAAGGCGCCGTTCAGCGGATATCTCAGCGGCATCAATGCGGAAAAAGGGCGCATGCTCGGCCTCAACGACACGGTGGCGACGCTGATCGATTCAGAGCGGATCGACGTCAGGGTCACCTTGTCGGACGAGCAATTTGGCCGGCTGAAGGCGAGCGGCGACGCCATTATCGACCGCGCGGTCAAGGTGATCTGGCGCACCGGTGAAACCAGCATCGTTTATCCCGCCCGTATTCGCCGGGTTGCCGCCGAGGTGACCGCGGCCAGCGGCGGGGTCGAGGTTCATGCGCGTATCGAGCCGGCCGGCCGGCGGGTCGATCTGCGTCCGGGAACCTTCGTGGAGGTCACCGTGGCCGACCGGATCTACAAGAACGTGGCGCGATTGCCGGAGACGGCCCTCTATGGCACGCAGACGGTCTATGCGATCGTCGATCAGCGCCTCGCGGCCCGCCGGATCGAGGTTTTGGGCTATGCGGGCGACGAGATACTGGTGCGCGGCGATCTGGCCAGCGGGCAGCCGGTCCTGACGACCCGGCTCGCTGAAGCCGGCGACGGCCTGCGCGTGGACATCCAGGAGCGGTAATGCGGCGGATCCCGCGGACAAATGCCCTGCTGCGCCTGTTCATAAACCATCCGAACGCGGCTAATCTGCTCATGGTGGGCATGCTGATGATGGGCGCCTTCGCGCTCATGCGCATGAATATCCAGTTTTTTCCAAGCGTCGATATTCCGCGCGTGACGGTCTCGATCGCTTGGCCCGGGGCGAGCGCGGAAGATGTCGAAAAGAACATTCTCGATGCGCTGGAACCGGAGCTTCGGTTCATTGACGGGCTCGATGAAATCACCTCCACCGCGCGCGAGGGGGCCGCGGTGCTCGGTCTTGAGTTTTTCACCAACGCCAATATGCAAAAGGCGGTCAGCGACGTGGAGGCCGCCGTCTCCGGGGTCACCACCCTGCCGGCGGATTCGGAACGCCCGGTGATCCGGCAGATTGTGTTTTATGAAAACGTGGCCAATATCGTTCTGTCCGGCCCGTTTTCGGAGATCGCGCTGAAGCGTTACGCCAAGCTGTTGCGCGACGGGCTTCTGGCGGCCGGCATCGACCGGGTCACGTTCGAAGGGTTTCGCGATGAGGAGATCTGGGTCATGGTGCCGCCGCGCACCCTGCGGCGTCTCGATCTCACGGTGTCCGACATTGCCGCGCGGATCGGGCAGTCGAACCGCGATATCCCCTCCGGCATTCTGGAGGGCTCGTTCGACAGGCAGATCCGGTCATTGGGCCTGATCGAGACCGCAACGGGACTGGGGGGTATCGAAATCCGCGCGCTTGCCAATGGCGAGAAAATCAGACTGCGCGATATCGCCAGAATAGAAGAGCGCTTCGAGCGATCGGCGCCGGTCGGATTTCAGGGCGACAAGCGCGCGATCAAGCTGGTCGTCCAGCGGGTGGCGTCCGCCGATACGCTGCAAGTGGCCAGGCTGCTCAAGGAGACCCTGGCCGAGATCGTGCCCACCCTGCCCGCGACCCTGAAGGTGGAGCGCTACAACATTCGCGCCGATCTGGTGTCCGCGCGCATCAACCTGTTGCTGAAAAACGGTGCGGGCGGTCTGGTTCTGGTGCTGATCATTCTGTTCATCTTTCTCAATTCGCGCATCGCCCTGTGGGTGGCGGTGGGCATCCCGGTGGCGGTGCTCGCGACACTCGGCGTGATGTGGGCGACGGGCCAGAGCATCAACATGGTGTCCCTGTTCGCGCTTATCCTGACCCTTGGGATCATCGTCGATGACGCCATTGTCGTCGGCGAACATACCGCGACCTTGCATGGGCGCGGGCTGTCCGCGGTGGAGGCGGCGGAACGCGGCGCGGCGCGCATGTTCATGCCGGTGATCGCGGCCACCCTCACGACCCAGGCGGCGTTTCTGCCCATCTTCATGATCGGCGGCGTGATCGGCGATATCATGAGCGCACTGCCGCTGGTCGTGGTGGCCGTTCTGGTGGCCAGCCTGATCGAGTGTTTTCTTGTGTTGCCCGGACATCTGCGCCATGCGCTCGAAAAGCAGCGCAACGAGGCGAGCCGTTTCCGGGTCGCGTTCAACCGCGGCTTCGACCGGCTCCGCGACAATGCCTTCAGGCGGTTTGCCACGACCTGCTATGAGTGGCGCTACACCACCCTGACCGTCGCCCTGGCGGCGCTCGTGGTGGCGTTTGGCCTCGTTGCGGGCGGGCGGGTCGGCTTCAAGTTCTTTCCTGCGCCGGAACCGGAAATCGTCAATGCCGATGTGGTCTTCGCCGCCGGCACGCCGTTCGAGGAGGAGGACGCGGCGCTGCGGCAGATGATTGCGGCGCTGGAGCGTGCGGAGGACGAATTGTCCAACGGCAAGGGCGGGCTCGTTGTCACCAGTTTCACGGTGCGCGGGCGGTCGGGGCGCGCGCGCGACGACAATGTTGCGCGCATCGAGGTGCAGCTGCGCAAATCGGAGGAGCGCACGGTGCGCACGGCGGCCATCATCAAGGCCTGGCGGCGCGCCCTGCCGCAACTGCCCGGCGTCGAACGCGTGGCCATCGCCGGGCACCGCGCCGGGCCGCCGGGGCGTGACATTCATGTGGAACTGACCGGGGCCGCGCCCGCCGTGCTCAAGGCCGCGGCGCTGGAACTGCGCCAGGTGCTGGCGCGGTTCCCCGGCGTTTCCGCTGTCGCCGACGATCAGCCCTACGGCAAGGAGGAACTGATCCTGGAACTGACGCCAAAGGGCCGCGCCCTGGGCTTTACGACGCAAATCGTCGGCCAGCAGGTGCGCAATGCCTTCGAAGGGGCGATCGCCAAAAAATTCGCCCGCGGCGACGAAGAAGTCACCATCAGGGTGAAGGCGGATCATCCCGCGCGCGGCATTGGCGCCCTGCGCGATCTGTATCTGCGCGCGCCGGCGGGCGACGAAGTCCCGCTGCTTGAAATCGTGAGCCTGCGCACCAAGGCGGGATTTTCGGTGATCCAGCGCAAATCCGGCAAGGCGACCGTTTCGGTCACCGCCGAGGTCGATCAGGCGGTGACCGACAATCAGTTGATCGTGGGCGAACTGGCGGCCGGCGCGATGCTGCGGCTTGCGCGCAAGTTTGGCATTCAGTACCGCTTCAAGGGCCGGGCGGAAGAGACTGCGGAAACCTTCGGCGACCTGCGCACCGGCGCGATCGGCGCGCTGGTCATGATCTACATCATTCTGGCCTGGGTCTTCGGGCGCTATGGACGGCCGCTCATCATCATGCTCATCATTCCCTTTGGCCTGGTCGGCGCCATCGCCGGGCATATGCTGATGGGCTTTCCGCTCACCATTTTGAGTTTTTTCGGGCTGCTCGGCCTGGCCGGCATCCTGGTCAACGATTCCATCATTCTGGTCAATCAGGTCGAGCGCCGCCTGGAGGCGGGCGAAACCCTGCAGCAAGCCGCTGTCGGCGGCGCCCAGGACCGGTTGCGCGCGGTGCTGCTCACCTCGCTCACCACCATCGGCGGGCTGACGCCCTTGTTGTTTGAAAAAAGCCTGCAGGCGCAGTTCCTCATGCCCATGGCGATCACGCTGGTGTTCGGCCTGGCGGTCGCGACCCTGCTGGTGCTGATCCTGGTTCCCGCAGCACTTGGCGTTGCGGACGATCTTGCGCGGCTGCTGCGCCGGGCTGGTGAATTGCTGGGATTGAGGAGGCCTCCGGCGCGGGCCTGACACGCTCTAAGCGTCGGCGGCGGTGTCTGGAAACACGAAGACCTGCGCCGGATCCACCTGGAAATCGACCGTCGTGCCGCTGGCCGGCAGAACGCGGCCGGAAATCTGCGCGTGGATGACGAGGCCGTTCGGGCTGTCGGGCGTGTCCAGATGCAGATGGCTGGAGGTGCCCATATAGTGGGCGGTAAGAATACGGCCCCTGAAGACAGGCCCTTTGCCGGATGCCGGCGCAATGCCTTCGGCGCGAACATAGACCCGCGCGCGCGCCCCGTCCGCCATCGCATCGGGGGCGCGAAACCGCCCCAGTGGGGTTGCCACGGTCTGGTTTCTCACCTGGGCGTCGAAGCGGTTGGCATGGCCGCACAGGAATACGACATAGGCGTTGGCCGGGTTGGTGTAGACCTCGTGGGGGGCGCCTTGCTGCACGATCCGGCCATTGTGCATCACCAGAATATGGTCCGACATGAACATCGCCTCTTCCGCGTCATGGGTGACCATGAGCACGGATGTCTTGGTGTCATGGACGAGAGCGAGGGTTTCCTCGCGCAGGTCGAGGCGGCGCGCCGCATCGACC
>JALURZ010000124.1 GCA_027058735.1 Hyphomicrobiales bacterium
GTTGCCTCGTGTCAGTATTTGCCATCGCGGGTTTCGAAATGTGTGGGTTTTCCAAGGCTGGGCATGTCGCGTGCGATCCAGTCCGCGACCCATCCGGTCATTCTTTCAAGGGTGATTTCGGGCGCGCCAAACAGGCTCCGGGCACGGGTCGTATCGACCAGCCAGGCGGTATCGGCCTCTTTTCCCTCGATCACCGGTTTTTTGCCGAACAGTTCGCCAAACCGCCTTGCAAGGGTGCGGATACGCACCGTTTCCGGCCCGCTGACATTGATCGGCGAGGTCGGCGTGGTGACATGCGCCAGGCAGCGCAGCGCCTGGGCGTTGGCATCCCCCTGCCAGATCACGTTGGCCGCGGGCATGGTCACATCGACCGGTTCGCCCCGGAACACCTTGCCGGCGACATCCGCGAGAACCCCGTATCGCAGATCCTGGGCATAGGAAAGCCGCACCATCCGCCCCGGCGTATTGTGGATCTGCGAGAAATATTCAAACATCCGTTCGCGCCCCAGGCACGACGTCGCATAGTCCCCGCCGGGCGGGCTGGCGGGTTCGGTTTCGTCGGCCCCGCGCGAAGTGATATTAACGAACGGATAGACACAGGCAGTGGACAGCGCCACGATGCGGGCATCCCGGAAGGCATCCGCCACCAGCGCCGGCGCGTAGGTGTTCATCGCCCAGGTCATGGCCAGAGCGCCGCTCGAGCCGAACTTCATGCCGGCGAGAAACACAATATTGGGGGCATGCGGCAGAGCCGCGATCTGTTCGCGCTCCAGCAGATCGCAGACAATCGTTTCGACCCCGGCGTTGTCGAGGCCTGCCCTGACGGCGGGATCGGAGAAGCGGGCCACGCCGATGATGCGTTTTTCAGGTGCGGCCCGGCGCGCCAGCCTTGCCATGGTCGGCCCCATTTTTCCGCCCACACCCAAAATCATGATATCGCCGTCAAGGCCCGCCAGATCGTCGATCAGCGCCTGGCCCGGGCGCGTCATGATGTCTTCGAGCTCCTCGACATCGCGGATGGTCCGGGGCAGGGTGCTCATGAGCGGCTGCGGCCCAGATACAGATCGCGCCCCTCGACCAGGGCGTTGATCTTGCCGTCGGCAACCGAACGCGGCAACATCCACAAGCCGCAATCGGGATGGACATAGGCCAGCCGCTCCTCGCCCATAATGCCCACCAGGCGTTCGATGTCGTCGGCCACCGCATCCGCGGTCTCGATCCGCGTGGTCTTTATGTCGATCACGCCGATGCCGAGTTTGAGATCGCCGCGAAGTTCCCTCAAAACGTGGATCTCCTCGACCGGCCGGCTCTTGGCCTCCAGCACCAGATGGTCCGCCGCCAGCCCGTCGAGATAGCTGATGAGGGCCTGCCACTCCCCGGTTTGCACATGCTGGCCGCCATAGTTGCCAAAACAAAGATGCACGCCGCTTTCGCCTGCAACCGCGGCAAGGACATGATTGATGGCCTCAAGCGCCCATTCCCATTCGCGCGGGTGGCCCGGCAGGTTTGCTTCGTCGATCTGGACCACGTCCGCCTCCAGATGGGCCACCTGCCGCGCCAGCACCTCGGCGATCGCGAAGGCCAGCTTGTCGGGCGCGCCATAGTGCTTGTCGGCCAGGGTCTTGGCCAGCATGTGCGGGCCGGTCAGGGTGAATTTGAGCGGTTTCGTCGCCACCGACGCGGCGCGTGCGCAAGCGTCCGGCAGATCGAGCGTGCCATGGCCCACCGGCCCCTCCACGATGCCGGGCGGACGGGCCCGAAAGCCCATGCCCTGCTGCGCGCGGTATTCCATGAGCTCCTCGAAGGTCAGATCGGTGCGCACCCCCGACATGGACGCAACGAAATATTCGATCATGCCGTTCGTTTCGGGATGGTTGATGTCGAAGCGGTAAAGCTCCCCGTCGCACACCAGATCGATGCCGGCCTTCTCCTGGGTGTGCACGACCGCCCGGGTGGCGTCGATCAGCGCCTGGCGCGAGGGGGCCGCCACCAGCCAGGCGGGCACCGGATAAGAGCCAACGAGGGTTGTTTTGATTTCCGCT
The DNA here is from genome assembly GCA_027058735.1 of Hyphomicrobiales bacterium. Classification (GTDB taxonomy): domain Bacteria; phylum Pseudomonadota; class Alphaproteobacteria; order Rhizobiales; family JALURZ01; genus JALURZ01. Next base: position 2,043 of record JALURZ010000124.1, read on the forward strand.
TCAGACATGACCATCGGCCGGTTTGTGAATGCGCGAGCGCGGGGGCGTGGCAACCGCATCTGTTATAAGTAACAAATTGGTTACAAATTTGGAAGCATGGTTTCCAGGTTTCCGAAAATACATGGCGGCGTGGGCCATCGCCGCGCGGGCGTCATTTTCGCTCACCGGGGGTCCCATGCCCGCTCACCGGTGCGCGACGGGTTTGCGCGCGCGTTCATCGTGCGGGCTTGCGCCTGGGCACCAGCGCGGCGGAGCGGTGCGCGGAATAGGGGGTGTGATTGTTCTTGCCCTGCATCGTGACGGTGCCGCCGGCGAGCGTGTATTCGCGGGCGAAATCGTGCAGCCGCTCGTGAACGGTGTGATCGACGAACCCGGCCCCGCTGAAGTCTATTTTGAGTTTCCGGCCTTTGGGGAGGGCATCGAGCTTGCTGCGAATGTTCATGAAATTGTGGAAGCCGGCGGCGCTGTTTAATTTGAACACGACATTGTCGCCCTGCTGGTCCACCGCCGTCCTGGCCGTGAACAGCCGGCCCGCGGGAACACCGCGCGCGATGTTGGTCGCCATCGCCAGAGCCGTTCCAGCGACGACACCGGCCAGCAAATCCACGAACACCACGATCATCGCGGTGACGACCATATACATGAACTCTTCCTTGCCGATTTTCAGCACATGGGCAAATTCCCTGGGATGGGCCAGACGAAAGCCGATGAAAATCAGCATTCCCGCCAGCGCGGCCACCGGGATCAGGTTCAGCACCCCGGGCATGGCCAGAACGAATACGAGCAGGAAGGTGCCGTGGAAGAAATTCGCCCAGCGCGTCCGCGCGCCATTCATGATGTTGGCCGCGCTGCGCACCACTTCCGCGATCATCGGCAGCCCGCCAAGCCCCGCGGAAACCAGGTTGCCCGCGCCCTTGCCGATGAATTCCCTGTCCATGTCGGAACGGCGGTTCCAGGGGTCCTGTTTGTCGATTGCCGAAGCCGTCAGCAGGGATTCCAGGCTGGCCACGAACAGGAAGATGAAGATGTACTTGATCGAAACGAACGTGAAGATCTTCGAGAAATCCGGAAATTTGAGAGCGCCGAAGAAATCCAGCGGAACCTCGAGCAGGAATTTCCTGTCGACGTTGAAGGAGGAGGCCAGCACCAGACCGAGAACCGCCAGCGCCAGCGGCGCGGGGATAAACCGGCCCACCGCTTTGGGCATCATCGGCCAGATCGCCATGATCAGGAGGGCCGATGCGCCGATCACCGCGACGATCCTGCTTTCCATATTCGCGATGGAGTGGGGAATGGCCGCTATCAGTCCCAGCATTCCCTCGGCGTTCTGGACGGCCTGGGAGCCGTCCATCCCCACCGCCACGTGGAACATCTTGAGAATGATGATGATCCCGATCCCGGCCAGCATGCCGTGGATAACGGAAAGGTTGAAGAAATTGGTCAGCTTGCCCGCCTTGAGAAAGCCCAGAACGATCTGCAGCCCGCCGACCACCACGACAACGGCGGTGGTATATTGGAAGCCCTTGACGATGTCGCCCTGGCCCAGTTCGGCGACGGAACCCAGCACGATCACGATCAGGCCCGCGGCCGGGCCGTTGATGGTCAGGTGGGAGCCGCTGAGGAAGCCGGCCAGCATGCCGCCGACGATACCGGCGATGATGCCGGCGACCGGCGGCGCGTTGGAGGCGATGGCGATGCCCAGACACAAGGGCAGCGCGATCAGGGAGAGCACGAACCCCGACATGAGGTCGCTCTTCCAGTTCTCCGCAAGACCCGGCAGCCAGTCCCTGGGCACCGGCCCGGTCTCACGCGCGGCGCCGGAGGCAGGCTCAACGGACATGGATGAATTCCCCCTTGAATATTTCACACGGTGCCGCATGCCGCGGCCTGGTTGTGTATGGCCCGTGCAATTGCAGATGTCACGGCGCGCAACTGTGGTCCTCAATTCGCATAAAGGTGCGGCGTGAATGCCGGCCGGGAGCTGTTATATCCGGATATCACATGAATATTGAAGAGCGAACCGGCCAGGGCTGAACCGGCATGCCGTCGCACCGGCCGCAGCCTTCCGGCGCGCCCGGTGAAGCGCTCTACGGGGGCGGGCGCGGGGTGTGCGGGCCGCGGCGGTGAAACCGGCCGGCCCGGCGGGGTTGACGGG
>JALURZ010000125.1:0-3005 GCA_027058735.1 Hyphomicrobiales bacterium
CCCCCGCCCTTGTCGAATGGCCATGACCCATGACTGACTTCGCCGCCGTGATCGCAGGCTGGATGCAGGTCATCCTTCCCGGCTGGGTGCGATTGCCCGCCCTCACCTTCGTCATGCCCCACTGGCTCTACTGGGTCGGCCTGATCGTGTTTCCGCTCATCGCCATCCATCTGGTCAGGCGGGCCGAAACCGCAACCGGCCGGCAGGATCGCGTCTCCGCCTCCATCGCCTATCTGTTGTGGCTGTGGGGGGGCATCATGGGGCTGCACCGGTTCTATCTGCGCTCCGCCAGAGCCGGGCTCGCCTATATCGTTTTGTTCGTGACGGTTCTTTACGGCAACCGCCGCGGCGCGGTCGTGCGCAACCTTCTGTCGGATGCGCAAAACGGTGTGCGCGACGCCGAATTTGAAGTGGGGCTGGTCGAAAAAGCGATCGAGAAGGGTGGCGAGGGGCTGGCCGCCAAGCTGGAGAGCATGCAGCAGGCGCTTCAGGCCGCGCGCCAGCACCTGGGCGAGGTCACGCTGCTGCACGATCAGTGGGGCGCTTTCGTCGGCGCGGCGGCGGCGGCCATTCTGATACTGCTGATTGTGGATGCGGTTCTCATGCCCCGTCTCGTGCGGACTTGCCGCCGGCGCGAACCCGCGGACGGGGAGATCACGGACTTCACAGTGATGGAGCGCGGACCGCCGCCGGATCCGCGCCGCGACATAACCAATCCGTTCATCCGCTTCGTCGAACTCATCACCGGCTGGAGCGGCAGGCTTGTCGCCTATTGGGCGATCATCGCGGTGTTTGTCTATTATTACGAGGTGATCGCGCGCTATGTGTTCAATTCGCCGACCAACTGGGCGCACGAATCGATGTTCCTGATGTTCGGCATGCAATATCTGCTGGCCGGCGGCTATGCGCTGCGCGAGGGGGCGCATGTGCGCGTCGATGTCATCTATGAGAGATTTTCGCCCCGCACCCGCGCGCTCATCGACATTGTCTCATCGTTCTTCTTTTTCGTTTTTGCGGCCACGCTGCTGGTGACCGGCTATTTTTTCGCGAGGGATTCGATCGATGTCTGGGAAGTCTCGTTCACCGAATGGGCGATCCAGTACTGGCCGGTCAAGATCACCATCGTGCTTGGCGCGGCGTTGCTCCTGGCGCAGGGCGCCGCCAAGCTGACACGTGATATCATTTTCTTCAGGCGCGGGAGCACCGGCTGAGTCATGGGCATTGAAATCGACATCTTGTGGCTGACGATCCTGATGTTCGGGTCATTGGGCGTATTGTTGATGGCCGGCCTGCCCCTGGCGTTCGTCACCGGTGGCCTGGGCTGCGTATTCCTGTTTGTGTTCGGCACGGCGTCCGAACTCAATATCCTGCCATCGCGCATCTTTCCATACATGACCGACTACCAGCTTTCCGCGATACCGCTGTTTATCTTCATGGCGGCGATGCTGGAGCGCGCCGGGCTGATCGAGGAACTGTTCGATGTGGTCTACAAGCTGCTCGGCGGCCTGCGCGGGGGGCTGGCCTCCTCGACCATCATTTCATCGACCATCCTGGCGGCCATGGTGGGGGTCATCGGGGCGGCCGAAGTCGCCATGGGCATCCTGGCGCTGCCGGCCATGCTCAAGCGCAAATATGATCCCAAGCTGGCATGCGGCGCGATCCTCGCCGGCGGCACCCTGGGCATTCTGATCCCGCCCTCGATCCTGGCCATCCTGTTTGCGGTGATCGCCCAGCAATCGGTGGGCGACCTGTTCATCGGCGCCATCATGCCGGGCCTGCTGTTGTCGGGCATGTATATTGTCTATGTGACCGCGCGTTCCTACATCAACCCCAAGGCCGGCCCCTCGCTGCCCGTTGAGGAGCGCGTGAGCTTTCGCGAAAAACTGCATCTGCTGGGAAGCATCATCGCCCCCATCCTTTTGATCGTGCTGGTTCTGGGGGTCATTTTCACCGGCGTCGCGACCCCGGTGGAGGCCGCCGGCATCGGCACCTTCGGCGCGCTGTTCGTCGCCGCCATGCATCGCCGGCTGTCCTGGGTGGCGGTGCGCGAAGCGGCCATGACCACCCTGAAGGCGTCGTCCATGGTGCTGTGGATCATTTTCGGCGCCAGCATCTTTGTCGGCTTCTACATCCTCAAGGGCGGCCAGGCCTTCGTGGCGGAAACCCTGATCGGCACCGGCCTTGGCCCCTATGGCATCCTGCTGGTGATGATGGTCATCCTGGTCATTCTGGGCATGTTCCTCGACTGGGTGGGCATCCTGCTGCTGGCGGTGCCGATTTTCCTGCCCATCGTTCTGCAACTCGAATTCAACGGCATATTCGGTTTTGCCGGCCCCACCGAAGGCATTACCGACCCGGTCAAGGCGCGCGAGGCCATGCAGCTCTGGTTCGGCGTCGTCTACATGGTCAACATGCAGATGTCGTTCCTCAGTCCTCCCTTCGGCTATGCATTGTTTTATCTCAAATCCGTCGCCCCGCCGGAAATCTCCATGGGCACGATTTTCGCCTCCGCGATTCCGTTCCTGTTCCTGCAGGCCATCGGCCTGGCGATCTGCGTCATCTTCCCGCAAGTGATCTTGTGGCTGCCACGGCTGGTTTACGGATAGGCGTTGCCGGTGAACCGCAAAGGCGGCCGTTCAGCCCCGCTCCCGCGCGCCCTCGACATCAGGGCGGCGGCGTGAGGCGGACGCCGGATGTTTTCTTCTGTTGCGGGCCGCCCCGACCCGTCCGGCGGGGCTTGAGCCCGTCCGCCAACAATCCACTCTGGAGGCCCTGTTCGCCGTGATCGCGGCGCAACCGGAAACTGAATGAACGTTCATTCAGATCCGCCCGGCCATCCGGCCCCCATGGACGCTCGCGTGCAGGGGCCGAGCCCGGCTCGCCGGACCCCGCGAGAGCCGCAAAACCGCCCCGACCCGTCCGCAGGGCCGAGCCCGTCCGCCAACAATCCACTCTGGAGGCCCTGTTCGCCGTGATCGCGGCGCAACCGGAAACTGAATGAACGT
>JALURZ010000125.1:3015-29725 GCA_027058735.1 Hyphomicrobiales bacterium
TGCAGGGGCCGAGCCGGCGGGGCCAGGATGCCGGCAGGGCCGAGCCCGGCTCGCCGGACCCCGCGAGAGCCGCAAAACCGCCCTATCGCGGGCGGGGCGCCCGCGGCTTTCCTTTCACCTCTTCCCCCGATGGCAGCGGCGCGTCCGGGTTTGCCAGCCATGCCAGAATATCGCGATAGACGGTTCCGGCCTGCAGGTCGCGCAACAGCATGTGCCAGCCGTTCTCGTATTGCACGAACCGCCGCTTCGCCGTGATGCGCGCGACCGTCTCCAGGGTCGGTTTGCCGGGTACGATCTGGTCCTTCGCGCCATACAGATAGAGCACCGGCGTCTCGATCAGCGGCGCGGACGCATAGGCCTTGTCCATCAGCGTGACGAGGCCGTAGATCGCATCGATCCGGGTCTTCCTGATGAACAACTCGTCGCGGGCGAGCGCGCGCAGCATGGGGATATTGTCGGACGCCTGGATGCCGAGCCCCTCGCCGGTTGCCGTCTTCCACGGCACCGTATGGGCCGCCAGCCACAGCCCGGAGCGATAGGCCACATTCATCGCCCGCCAGCCCCAGATCGCCGGCGCGACAAGGACCAGGCCGCGCACCGCAGGCATGGCCGGGCGGGTCTGCGCCAGCATGGCCACCGCGCCGCCCATGGAGACGCCCATCACCACCACCGGCACTCCGGGATGGCGCTTTTGCACCAGCCGCGTGAAGGCGGCAAGATCATCGGCCATGCGTTCGGCGCCCGCCCACAGGCCTCTATATCTGGTCTTGCCGAAGCCGCGCTGATCATACGCATAGGTGGTGATGCCGCGCGCGCGCATCCACGCCCCCGGCGCGGCGAAGGCATTGGAATAATCGTTGAACCCGTGGAGCGCGATGAGGATCGCCTTTGGCCTTTTGGCCCGCCAGACCCGGTAGGGCAGCAGGAAGCCGTCGGCCATGCGCGCATGGGTCGCGGTGAGGGCCGGCTCCACCTCCTGCGCATCGAACTGCTGCTGCATCGGCGCGCAGGCCGCAAGCAGGCCGAAGGCGGCGAGAAGCGCCAACCAGCGGAACGGTTTTCCCCAGGACACAACGCCCGTCATGTCGTCAACCGCGCCACTTCGCGCCTCAGATGAACCAGCAGATCGGTTTCAAACCAGGGGTTTTTCTTCAGCCACGCATTGTTGCGCCAGGAAGGGTGCGGCATGGGGATCACTCTGGGCGCTTGCGTCTCATCCCAGCACCGCCGCCAGCCGCGCACGGTTTCGCTCAACGTTTTTTGGCACAATGCGCCCAGATGCCACTTTTGCGCATACAGCCCGACGGCCAACAGCAAATCGGCGCGGGCGAGATGGCTCATCACCGCGCGGCGCCATCTGGGAGCGCATTCGCGCCGCGGCGGCAGGTCGCCCCCCTTGGCGTCGAGGCCGGGAAAGCAGAACCCCATGGGCACCACCGCGATCAGGCCGGGGTCGTAAAACATGTCCTCGCCGATGCCCATCCACGCGCGCAGGCGCTCGCCGCTGGGATCGGTAAAAGGCCGTCCGCTGGCATGCACCCGCGTGCCCGGCGCCTGCCCGGCAATCACGATGCGCGCGGTGGCGCCCACCTGCAGCACCGGGCGCGGTTCATGGCCCATGGCCGCGCCCTCAGGGGCATCCACGCAAATGCGGCACGCCCTGATCTCTCTGGTCAAGCGGTCGAGTGCATGCCCCAAAAGCCGTCTCCCGAACAATCCCTCATAACTCGATCACCAGCCCGTCATGCGCGGTTTCGATCTCCAGAGCGTCAAGCCTGTCGAGCATGGCGGGGCTCATATGGGTCAGAATGATCCGCTCCGCACCCAGCGCGCCGCGATTGGCGGCGATGGTCCGGTAATCGAGATGAAACCGCACCGGCTTGTCATATTGATAGCACTCGCAGACCAGAAGGTGCGCGCCCTGGGCCGCCGCCACCAGACCCTCGCACATCTGCGTATCGCCGGAATAGACGAACGTACGCCCGCCGCCGCGGAGCCGCTGGGCATAGGACGGCGCGCCGGAAAAATGCTCGACCTCGAAACACTCGATCTCAAAGCCGTTGACGCCGCGCGGACGGCGCGCCGGCAGTTCGATGATCTCCACCTCGAAGGGCCGTTTGGCGCTGCTGGAGCGCGGGAACAGCACCTCCATCGCCTCGCCGAGACGCCGTTCGAGGCCGGGCGGCCCGGTGACGGTCAACGGGGCGCTGCGCACCGCTCCAAACTGCCCGTCGAGGATGAAAAACGGCAATCCGCCGAAATGATCCCCATGCAGGTGGGAAATGAAAATGGTGCGGATCGAATTGGGATCGATGCCCAGCCCCTTCAGGGCGATCAGCGAGGAGGCGCCGCAATCTATCAGCGCGCGCGCGTCATCGGCCTCGACCATGAAACAGGTGTTGAACCGCCCGCCGCTGCCGAACGCATCGCCGGTGCCGGCAAAGGTCACACGCATGGCGCACTCCCGTGTCACGCCGACGCGCTCGGCCTGGCCGACACCTCCTTGTGCCAGCGCGTCAGGTTGGCCATGTCGTCGGTGAGCTTGAGTTGCGCGGCGGGCAGGAAATCGACCACGCACAGAAGCGTTATGTCCGCGATCGTGAATGTCTCCCCCGCGACACAGGCGCGCCCCGCCAGTTCGGCGTCGAAATAATCGAGCCATTTCGCCGCCCGCTCCCGGCATGCGGCCCCCCACTCCTTTATCTGCGGGTCCTCGAGCGCGGCCATCGCCGGATGGCCGTGGCGAAAGCTCTGGGAGGCGGGCGCGAACAGATACAGCTCCACCCGGCGCTGCCACATGTCGATCATGGCCTGCTCCAGCGGCGTCGTGCCCATCAGCGGCGGCTGCGGCTCGATCGCCTCGAAATAGCGGCAGATCGACACGCTCTCACACAGCACCGTGCCATCGTCGAGCTCAAGGATCGGGATGCGATGAAACGGATTGAGCGCCGTGAAACGATCGCTCATGTGTTCCTTTTTCATCACATCGACATGCTCGGTTGGCAGTTCGATGCCTTTTTCGGCGGCAAAAATCCGCACCCGGCGCGGGTTTGGCGCGCGGTCATCCTGATACAGTTTCATCGCTCCTCGCTCATCGTCACTCCTGTGCCCCGGATTGGTAACCAAGGCTTCATCCGCTGGCAAGCGCTTGACCCGCATGGTGGAGTCGGTAACCCTGCGGCCAACACCAATGACGGACCACGCGAGGGGGCGAAAATGACCATGAGATTCGATGGCAGGACGGTGATTGTGACGGGTGCGGGCGGCGGGCTTGGGCGCTGCCATGCGCTTGAGTTCGCGCGGCGCGGAGCCAATGTCGTGGTCAACGACCTGGGCGGGGCGCGCGATGGTTCGGGCGGTTCCTCCAAGGCGGCCGAGGCGGTCGTGGCCGAAATCGAGGCGCTGGGGGCGCAAGCCATGGCCAGTGGCGCAAGCGTCACCGACGAGGCGAACGTCACGGCCCTGGTCGCGCAGACCATGGACCGCTTCGGGCGTATCGACATTCTTGTCAACAATGCCGGCATCCTGCGCGACAAGACCTTCCTCAACATGGCCAGGGAGGACTTCGACGCCGTACTCGACGTGCATCTTGCCGGTACCGTCAACATGACCCGCGCGGTCTGGCCGGTCATGCGCGAGCAGGCCTACGGGCGCGTGATCGTCACCTCCTCTTCGTCGGGCCTGTACGGCAATTTCGGACAGGCCAATTACGGCACCGCCAAGATGGGCGTGGTCGGCCTCGTCGCCACCCTCAAGCTGGAGGGGCAGAAATACGATATCCGCTGCAACGCCGTCGCCCCGGTGGCGTTTACCCGCATGACGTCGGATATTTTTCCGCCCGAGGCCGAAGACCTGTTCACCCCGCAGCGGGTCGCGCCTGCGGTCATCTATCTGGCGGGCGAGGATGCACCGACCGGTGTCATCCTGTGCGCGGGAGCCGGTGTCTTCGCCAAGACCGAGATCGTCGAAAGCCAGGGGGTCTATCTGGGACCCGATGCCACGGCGGAAGACATCGCGGCGAACTGGGACAGGATCGCCGACATGACCGGCGGCCGGGCGTTTTTCGCCGGGTCCGAACAGGGCGCGAAATTCTCCGCCATGGCGAGCGGAAAATGAGACCGGCGCGCCGGCGCCCTTAACCTTTCGCTAACCACGCTTCGACAAGCGATTTTAAGCATTTTGGCCCATGTTGACCCGGTGTTGGCCCGGGTGACGGCAGGGTCGCGCCAGCCGTTTGAAGGAACCGGTGCGCGCACCATGTTCGGGCGGGGTGCTTGGCAGATGAGCAAGGCAGTGACGGCGACATTCGATGCCCGGCCCGGTGCGGGGTCCGCCGTGCGCCCGACCGCCCGGGTGCGCGAAATGCGCACCCAGCTCACCGGCCTCAACGCGGACGGCGTGTCGTTCCGCTACGAACTGCTCTCGCTGTTCGTCAAGAACCAGCTTTCCATCGCCTTCGCCATGCCGGTTCTCGCCGTCATCGTGGGCTCTTCGACCTTGTTGTGGGCGTCCTGGACATCCGGCGCATTCTGGCTGTCGTCCATTTTCATCTGCCAGGGCATCGTGCTGTCGCTGTGCCAGGCTTTCGACCGCAGCGGTCCGGCCGACATCAACGTCACCGAATGGGGCCGCAAACTCGCCGCTTCGGAGTTCCTGCACTCCATCAACTGGGCCACATTGCTGTTCCTGTTCTGGAACAAGGGCTCGATTGTCGAGCATATCTATCTGACGGCCATGCTGATGGTGGTGGTATCGGTGCGCATGGCGATCGCCAGCAACTATCTCGCCGTCGTCTATGCCGGCACCGTTCCCATAACCGCGGCGATCGTGATCCGCTGCGCGCTGGAGGCCGAACCGCTTTACGCCGCCATGGCCATCATATCCATCGCCGCCCAGCTCTATTTCCTGCGCCTTGCCCGCAGCCTCAACCAGACCGCGCGCGACATGCTGGACTTCCGCGCCCAGAAAGACACGCTGATCGGCGAACTCGCCCAGGCCAAGGCCAATTCCGACGCGGCGCGCCGCGCAGCGGAGGACGCCAACGTCGCGAAGTCGCGGTTCCTGGCGACAATGAGCCATGAATTGCGCACGCCGCTGAACGCCATCCTCGGGTTCTCCGAAATCATGAAAGACGAGATTCTCGGCCAGCATGGCGTGCCGGTCTACAAGGAGTACGCCACCGATATCCACAAGAGCGGCAAGCATCTGCTCAATCTGATATCGGAGATTCTCGATCTGTCGCGCATCGAGGCCGGGCGCTATGAGATGAATGAAGCCCAGGTGGCCGTGCATCTGATCGGCCAGGAATGCCACGATCTGCTGAACCTGCGCGCCAAGGAGCGCGGGATCAGCATCGTGGAGGATTTCGAGCCGGACCTTCCCCTTCTTTATGGCGATGAGCGCGCGGTCCGCCAGATCTGGCTCAACCTGCTGTCCAACGCCATCAAGTTCACGCCGCGCGACGGCACCATCCTGATGGTCGTCCAGAGAGCTCCTGATGGCGGCATACGCCTGGCGGTGGCCGACAACGGGCCGGGCATTCCCGAAGAGGAGATTTCGCTGGTGCTGAGTTCGTTCGGCCAGGGAACGCTGTCGCAGGAAAACGCCAAGGAGGGCGCGGGCCTCGGTCTGCCGATCGTGCGCGGACTGGCGGAAATGCACGGCGGCACGTTCACGCTGGAAAGCCGCCTGCGCGAAGGCACCTCGGCCATTGTTGATTTTCCGGCGACCCGGGTGCTCGACACGACCGGCCAGATTGAAATAGAAAATCAGACGGCCGTAGCCTGACAGGCCGGGGCCGCGATGCCGGCAACACAGACGCGAGGGAAAACCGGTCATGACCGCATGGATTGGTCTGGGACTGCTGGCCATTGCCGGGATCGTGTTCATGATCATGGACAATCCCGGCGAAACCTTTGGCATCACCGACGCCGACCTCGCCAATCTGGTGACCGGGGTGGCGCTGCTGATCTGGATCGGCAGTTCGCTGTTTGTGAGCTATCGCGGCCGCGCCGGGCTGGCGGCGCGGCAGGCGGCGACCTGGCTGGCGATCGCGCTGGCCATCATGGTGGTCTACACTTACCGGTTCGAATTCGCGCAGCTTGGCGGCCGGCTCGCCGGCGAGATCCTGCCCGGCAGACCCATCGAGACGATGTCGCGTTCAGACGACGGAGCCCGGGTGGTCGCGATCACCGCGCAGCGCGGCGGCCAGTTTACCGTCGAGGCGCTGGTCGACGGCACCCATGTGCGCATGCTGGCCGATACGGGCGCGACCCAGATCGCTCTCACCCACAAAGACGCACGGCGCATCGGGTTCGATCCCGGCGCCTTGAATTTCACCGTACGCATCTCGACCGCCAACGGCATCGCGCTGGCGGCTCCCGTCACCCTCAAGTCGGTCTCTGTTGGCGGCATCGAGGTGCGCAATGCCCGCGCTCTGGTGACCAGGCCCGGCCTGCTCACCAGCAGCCTTCTGGGCATGAGTTATTTGGGCCGCATCGGGTCGTTCGAAATCTCCGGCGGGCGGCTGGTGCTGCGCGAATAGGCGTGAACCCGCCCCCCGCCTTCTGCTATAGGCACAACATACCCGCCAATCAGCGATGAGGTCACCCGTTGCCGACATTTCCCAAACCCGTGGCGCACCTTGACGGCGGCGCCGATGCGCCCGGCACGCCGCTGGTCAAGCCCACCGGCTTTCGCGAATATGACGCGCGCTGGCTGTTCGGGCGGGAAATCAATCTGGCGGGCGTCGAGGCGCTGGGGCGCGGGCTCGGCACGTTTCTGCGGCGCACGGGCATTGCGCCCCACCTGGTGACCGGCCATGACTACCGGTCCTATTCGCCGGCCATCAAGGAGGCGCTGACCCGCGGCCTGATGGCGGCGGGCATCACCGTCCACGATATCGGCCTGGCGCTCTCGCCCACCGCCTATTTCGCCCAGTTCGCGCTCGATGTGCCGGCGCTCGCCATGGTAACCGCCAGCCACAACGACAACGGTTGGACCGGGGTCAAGATGGGCTGCGACAGGCCGCTCACGTTTGGCCCCGATGAAATGACGGCGCTGAAAGAAATCGTGCTCAACGCCGATTTCGACGAGCACGCCGGCGGCCGCCTGATCGAGGTGACCGGGTTCGCGGAAAGGTACAAGGGCGACCTCACGGACCGCGAGCCCTTCGCGCGGAAGCTCAAGGTGGTGGTCGCCTGCGCCAACGGCACCGCAGGCGCCTTCGCGCCCGACGTGCTCGAGGCGCTCGGCTGCGAGGTGGTGGCGCTGCATTGCGATCTGGACCATTCGTTTCCCAATTACAATCCCAACCCCGAAGACATGGAGATGCTCCGCGACATGGCCGGCAAGGTGCGCGAAACGGGTGCGGACATCGCACTCGGCTTCGATGGCGACGGCGACCGCTGCGGGGTGATCGACAATGAGGGGAAAGAGATTTTCGCCGACAAGGTGGGGGTCATGCTGGCGCGCGATATCTCAAGCCTGCACCGGGGCTGCCAGTTCGTGGCCGATGTCAAATCGACCGCCCTGTTCGCCACCGACCCGGTGCTCAAAGCCAACGGCGCGCGCACCGATTACTGGAAGACCGGACACTCCTATATCAAGCGCCGCAGCCATGAACTGGGCGCCATTGTCGGCTTTGAAAAGAGCGGGCATTTCTTTTTCAATCACCCCATCGGGCGCGGCTATGACGACGGCATTGTTTCAGCCATCGCCATCTGCGACATGCTGGCGCGCAACCCGGACAAATCCATGGCCGATCTGCACCGCGCGCTGCCCAGGACCTGGGGCTCGCCGACCATGTCGCCATATTGCCCGGATGAAAAAAAATACGCCGTCGTGGAAAACGTGCTGAAACACTATCAAAGCCTGGCGGCGCGCAGCGAAAAGGTCGCCGGCCAGCCGATCCGCGAACTCATTACGGTGAATGGCGTGCGCGTGGTCCTGAAAGACGGCACCTGGGGCCTCGTGCGCGCGTCGTCGAACAAGCCCGAACTCGTCGTCGTCGTCGAAAGCCCGGTCTCCGAAGACGCCATGAAGGCCATGTTCAAAAACATCGACATGCACCTGGAGGACTACCCGGAGGTGGGGGAGTACAACCAGAAGATCTGATCGGAAAAAAGTCTTTGTTTCGTGTCACCTGCATAAATCGCATGAACACGCACCACTAAACGTCTGGCTGGTCCTGTTGCGGCCCGTTTGTGATGAAATTGCCACGATCTGGAAAAAATCGTCCGTATCCTGTGCAGCCCCGCGCCATCAGGCTTGCAGAATCCGGATCCTGGCACTAGCGTTGCTGAAAAAAACACGAAGGTGAAGACGCAATGGCTTCCAAACTGAACGTCAAGAAGGCGATGCGTGCGGTCGGGGGCGCGGCCTGCGCGGTGTCTCTCTCGGCCTTGCCGGCGGGTGCTTCCGAGCATTATGGACCGGCGCAATCGCTGTGCGCGGTTTCCGGGTTCAACGGCAAGCTGGAAGGGGCTGGCGGATTTATCGACCAGCGCAGCGACGATGGCGGACGCGGTCATGCGCTGCTGTCACTGTCCGCGCCTCTGGGGTGCATGTTCGGCATGCAGGTTGACCTCGGCATCGGCGATCTCGCCGGGTCGACGGCGGGCGGTGTCGCGGGCCATCTGTTCAAGCGCGACCCGCAAAGCTATCTGATTGGCGCCTATGGCCAGTGGGGCGCGGTTGGCGGTCAGGATGTCTGGCGCATCGGCGGGGAAGCTGAGCTTTATCGCGGCAATATATCGTATGAATTTCTCGCCGGCTTCGAAGATACCGACCGGACCAGTTCGGATGTGTTCGCGGCGTTGGATATTGCCTTTTACACGACCGACAACCTGCGGCTTTCGGCGGGCTATCGCCGTCTGATCAAGGTGGATGCGGCAGCCGTCGGCCTGGAATGGCAGCCGGGCGACCTCAATCTCGGCCTGCCTGTGTCGTTCTTCGTCAAGGGTGCTGTCGGCAGCAAGGGCTACGGCACGGCATATGGCGGCGTGCGGCTTTATTTCGGCGGCCCGCAGAAAAGCCTGATCCGCCGCCATCGCGAGGACGATCCGGGCGCCAAGGGCATATTCGATCTGTTGCAGGAAAATATGGAGTCCGTCACCCCGGTCGTGCCGGTGGCGCCGCCGCCTAAGCAAAACTAAGAGTGCAAGCGTGACGTCGCCATGGTCGGCGGTTTGCCAAACGGACATGCGCCTTATCGCCTGGGATTCGCGCTGACAAGGCTGGCGAATTTGCCGTCCGGCCCGGGGCCAAGAACGTCTGTTTCCGTTACATCGATTTTTACCCGCCTGGCCGCGCGAGCGCGCAGCGCCTTGAGGGCGCCGGGAATGTCCGGCTCGCCTGCTCCCGCCATGCGCATATAGACGAGTTCCAGCGTTCGTGCCGCTGTGTGCACAATGCGCCAGCGGCACTCCGGTAATGCGCCGTTCAGTGCGCGATGGAGGTCGGCGGGCGCATGCCAGTGGGCATCGATGCCAAGAGCGATGGCGTATTCCGGCCGCGAGATTTCGGGCTTCAATACCGGCAGCGCGCGCCCGCATGCACACGGCCCGCCCCACGCCGCGCGATCGCCCGGCTGATAGCGGATGAGCGGGGCGGCGTAGTTGTAATATGGCGTCACCGTCACCCAGCCCTGCTGGCCGGGGGCGCAGGGCCGCGCGTCATCATCCAGTATCTCAACCAGGCAGATTTCAGAAAAAACGTGATGGCCCTCGCCGTCGGGACACTGGCCGGCGACCGCGCCACAGGCAGCGGTGGCATAAAAATCGATGATTTCCGGCCAGTGGCGCGCGCACAGGGTCCGCACATCGCCCGTGACCGCCTCGCCGGCGGACAATACACCGGCAACTTTCGGCGCCGATGCGCCCGTCTTGTCCAGATAATCGGCGAGCGCGATCAGATTGGATGGGGTGGTGGCGAGGTAGACCGGCGTATCGAAGGCGCCAAGCCACTCAAGCTGATGCCTGAAGGAGGCGAATAACGACAGTTTCACGATCCGCCCGCGTTCGGTTTCAGGCGTCCAGGGTTCACCCCAGTGGTCTGCATCCACATGGACGCCCTGACGCCGGCGCGGCTCGACCGGGAGCGCAAGGATCTGCGCCAGATCGCGCCGGTGATCGATTCCGTGCCAGGCGTGATGGCGCAGGATGGCGGCGCTCTCGGCGGTATCGGCCATGACGGTCTTGGGAACGCGCAAAGGGCTTGAGCCCAGGGTCTTGTCGATGCGTATGAGACCATGGGCCGCTGGAACCGCGCCGCACCGCAGATCGCCTTGCGCCTGGACAAAATGATCGCGGCTCATGGGCTCGATGTCCTTCCAGCCGTCAAGATCGATCTCGCCGGCCGGCGCGATCACGGGGCTCAGACGGCCGGCATAAAACGGGCTGGCGGCGGCGTAGGTCAACAGCGCGCGCAACGTGTCGCGGCGTTGCCGCTCCAGAACATCGCGCGCGGCGAATTGCGAGGACATAAGGCTTTTCGTCATCCGCATGAGGGCGGCGGAATTATCTGTAGGATGCGCATCGGCCATGGTGATCGTATAGTATTGCGCGCAAGGCATGATACCAAGGGGCATCGCCATGGGGGAAACCAGCACGCAGCGGACGCTCGTCCTTTTTGGGGCGGATAATTCCTATGCGCCCGATATTTTTGACTCGGCGCGCCGGGCGGACTGGGATGTGGCCGCCGGCATTGCCACGGGCAATGGCGAGCGCGGCGTATCGGAAGTGCGCGTTGTTCTGCGCGAAGAGGAAATATCGCCCCTGCTGTGCGAAGCCCCCGTCCTGCCGGTCGCCATGGCGCCGGGGAAGCGAAAGAAGCAGGTTGAACGCCTTGGCGAACTGGGGTTCAGCCGGTTCGCCAGTGTGATTGACGCGACAAGCGTCATATCCCCCAGCGCCCATATCGGAGAGGGCTGTTATGTAAACGCCCTGTCCATTGTCGCCGCGCGGGGCGAACTGGGGGATTTCGTGTTCATCGGGCGCAATTCGACGCTCGGCCATCACGCGCGCCTGGAAGACTACTGCACCCTGGGCCCCGGCGTGACCATCGCCTCGCACTGCCATCTCGACCGCGGCGTCATGGTCGGCGCGGGCGCAACGATCACGCCCAACCGCACCATCGGCGCCAATTCGGTCATTGCAGCGGGTGCCGTGGTCAGACGCGATGTGCCCGCGAACACTCTGGTGGCGGGACATCCCGCGCGGGTGTATCGAAAGAACATCGCCGGATATACGGATATCGGCGTCTAGAGCTTTTTCAGTAAAAGTGTGTGCACTTTTGCGCCCGGAAAATGCGGGAAAACAAAGATTAAGAGCATGTTCGGTGAACGGGCGTTCATCAAACACGCTCTAGGTCCGGCCCGCTCAGGCGGCGTGCGATCTGGCGCCTGCGCGCTGCGCGAACGCCGCCATCATGTCACGCGCATCGCGCAGGACGTCCGGCCCGGCGGATGCGCCACAGGCGTTCTCGCTCAAATAGCGCCGCCAGACCCGTGCGCCGGGCTGGCCGGCGAACAGGCCGAAGACATGTCTGGTGATGTGGTGCAGCCGGGTTCCTTGCGCGCATTCGCGCTGCGCATAGCCGATCAGCCGATCAACGATGTCGAGGCGTGTGAAAGCGCCGGTTTCATCGCCGAAAATCCGCCGATCGACGTCCGCCAGCAGCCAGGGATTGCGATACGCGCCGCGCCCCAGCATCACGCCGTCAACGAACTCAAGATGGGCGTGCGCCTCATCCAGCGTGGCAATGCCGCCATTGAGAATGATGGTCAGGCCGGGCCAGTCGCGCTTCAGTCGGTAAACGCGCTCATGGTTGAGGGGCGGTAGCGTGCGGTTCTCATCCGGGCTCAGGCCATCCAGCCAGGCCTTGCGGGCATGAACGATCACCGTTTCGACCCCGGCGCCGGCCACGGCCTCGACAAACCGGTCGAGCGAGGCCTCCCCGTCCTGATCGTCGATCCCGATCCGGCATTTGACGGTGACCGGAACACCGACCGCTTCGCGCATCGCGCCAAGACATTCGGCCACCAGCCCCGGCTCGGCCATGAGCCGGGCGCCAAAGCGCCCCGATTGCACCCGTTCCGACGGGCAGCCGGCATTGAGGTTGATCTCGTCGAAACCGAAATCGCACCCCGCGCGCGCCGCGCGGGCGAGCAAATCAGGATCGCCGCCGCCGATCTGCAGCGCCACCGGCCGTTCGGCCGCATCGAACCGCAACAGGCGCGACTGATCGCCGTGGCAGATGGCGGCGGCCGTTACCATTTCGGTATACAGCCGCGTGCGCCCGGTCAACTGGCGATGAAACCAGCGGCAATGCCGGTCTGTCCAGTCCATCATCGGCGCAACGCTGAAACGCTGCGGGTTTTTCTGTTTCGGTTCGCTCATGTCCTGGCGATGCGGCCGTCTCCCGGATTTCGCCTGCGAGCCTACATCCGCATTGGCGCGGTCGCAAACCCGTTTCAGGCGCCCTGACGCATTAACCACGTTTTGCGGACCGGCGCGCGCCCCACGCCGGCTCGTCTTGTCCTCCGCCCCCCGCAGCCCCTATGATGGGGCGCCATCCGCAAGAACGGAGCTTCGACAAATGGGCCTTACCGGCCAGCGTTCCAGCCCCCCTGCACGCCTCGCGCCCGGCACGGCGCGGCGCACCGCTCTGGCCGGGGCATTCGTCGCGGTGCTGATACTGGCGGGCGCGGGGTGCGACCGGATCGACCGGCTCGCGTCGGGCTATGGCGGATCGCCCCGACCGCTCGTCAGCGTGGCGCAATTGCTCAAGACCTATCCTTCGGGCAGCCGCGAATTCACCGCCCAGGTGGAAGGTGCCGCGGCGCGCAAGCCGGCCATGGCGGGCGAGTTCGTCGAGGCCTCCCGCTTTGC
Organism: Hyphomicrobiales bacterium; assembly: GCA_027058735.1. GTDB lineage: Bacteria > Pseudomonadota > Alphaproteobacteria > Rhizobiales > JALURZ01 > JALURZ01. The sequence goes on from JALURZ010000125.1 coordinate 15,906, forward strand.
CAATGAAATGCAGCAGGCCGGCATTGGCGCAGGCCTGGCCAATGCCGCGCAGAGTATCGAAGACAACAATCCCGGCGGTGCAAAGCAGATCCTCCAGGCCATCGCGCGCGCGCCGAAGGGCGTGCGCATCGCCTTTCTGGCAACCAGCTTCAATTCACGCTGAAGCGTGTCTCTATCTGTAGAACAGTTTCGGCAGATACAGCGCGATATCGGGATAGGCCAGCAGCAATCCGACCATGACGATCATCGCGATGACAAAGGGCAGCGCGCCGATACTGAGATCGTTGAAGTTGCCGCCACGGGTACGGATGCCGTGCACCACGTAAAGATTGACACCGATCGGCGGTGTGATCAGCGCGGCTTCCATCAGCACGGTAACCAGAATGCCGAACCAGACCGGATCATACCCCAGATGCGCCACGATCGGGAACACCACCGGAATTGTGGTCAGCATCATGGACAGGGTTTCCATGAACATGCCGAGCAACAGATAAAACACGATGATGATCAGCATGGTCTGCAGCGGCGTCAGCCCGAGAGCCTCGATTGTCCGCAAAATTCCCTGGGTGATGCCAAGGGAACCGAGAATGAAATTGAGAAAGACCGCCGCCAGGATGATCAGCATGATCATCGAGGTCGTGCGCATGGTTCCCTCGAATGCCAGGCGCAGCATCGGCAACGACAACGAGCGGTTGACGGCCGCGATGCCAAGGGCAAACACAACCCCAAGCGAGGCGGCCTCGGTCGGCGTGGCGACGCCGGCATAGATCGACCCGACCACCGCGATGAACAGCAGGATCGGGGGCAGCAGATCCGGCAGGGAGCGGATGCGTTCGCCCCAGCTGGTCTCGACTTTCGATCCGCCCCACCCTTTCTTGACAATGCAGGCAAAGGCGATCACGGCCATGAAGATCGCGGCCAGAATGATGCCGGGCAGGATTCCGGCCAGATAGAGTTCCGGCACCGAACTGTCGGTCAGCAGCCCGTAGAGGATCAGGTTGATCGACGGCGGGATGAGTATGCCAAGGGTGCCGCCGGCGGCCAGCGAACCCAGAAACAGCGGTTCGTTGTAGTTTCGCTTCTCGATTTCGGGATAGGCGACCGTGCCGACGGTCGCGGCGGTGGCGACGCTGGACCCCGACGAGGCGGCGAAAATCGCGCTTGAACCGATATTGGCGTGCATCAGACCGCCGGGCAGCCATGCGATCCACTGTATGACCGCATTGTACATGCGTTGCGCGATGCCCGCGCGCAGCATGATCTCACCCAGCAGGATAAACATCGGGATCGCGACGAGGATGAATTCGATGCTCTGTTCCCAGATGAAATCACCGATCATCAGCGAGCGGCGCCCGCCCAGGAAAATCTCGTCGAGCGACAGGCTCAATATCCCGAGAACGGCGGCAATGGGTACCGCGGAGGCGACCAGCGCGATCAGGCCAACCAGTATGAAGACCGGCATATCACCGATCCTCCTTCGAACCGGTGGAAACACCGTGGACGGTCATCGCCTCGGTGCCTTCTGTCTCCTGCGTCATTTCCTCTTCGATCGTACGCACCCCGGCGATCCGGGAAACGGTGGCCAGGTCGCGCCTGACGAGCGCAACGCCGGTGTAAACGGTGATGAACGCCAGCGTCAGCAAAAAGAACACCAATCCGCTCACCCAGAACAATTGCGGGATCCACAAGGGTGTCGCCAGCGTGGTCTGGGCCGTCGCGTTGTCGGCGACGGTCTCCTGAAACACCACGACCGCCTTGACAGTGAGAATGAAGACGTAAAACAGCAGCAGGAACATGCCGAAAAAATCCAGCACGCTCTGCTTCATGTGGCTCAGGTTGTTGTAGAGCGCATCGATCCTGATATTCGCCCGCTTCAACAGGCAGTAGGAATAGCCCCATGTGGTGGCGGCCGCGAATACATAGCCGGCGATTTCATCGGAGCCGCTCATGGTGACCGAAAAGACTTTTCGCGACAGCACATCGAGGGTTACCATGATCGCGGCGAGCAGCAGCGCGCCTCCCCCGACCCAGACCGAATAAACGGAGATCCTTTCGAGGCCTGAGTGAATCCGTTCAAACATGGCTCGCCTCATGATTTCGGGCAGGGAAACAGCGGCGCGAAAACCATGGTTTCCGCGCCGCTGTCTGTCAGGCGTTCACGGAAGCGCTTACGGCTTCGCCGTCATGCCGACAACCTTGCCGACGGTGGCGTTCCAGTCGTCAGCGCATTTCTGCCCGCACCGCTTCGCCCAGCGCGCAAGCACGACTTTTTCGGCGATTTCCTTGACCTTTTTCTGGTCTTCGGCGGACGGTGTGATCGGCACCATGCCGCCGGGCTCGCCCTTGTCGCAGGGACCCGACGCGTTGCAGTCCATGCCCTTCTGGTCGAGCGACTGCTCGAACGCCCAGACCGCATCTTCCATCTTCTTGGTTTCGGCCAGGATTATTTTTTGCGTTGCCTCATCGAGGCTGTTCCAGGTGTCCATGTTCATGGCCGTAAAGGTCGCCGCATAACCGACGCGGATGCGGATATTGTGGGTCACAACCTGCCACCATTTCGCGTTATAGGCGGGCATCGTGCCGGTGATGCCGCAGTCCGCGACACCCTTTTGCAGCGCCGGAACGACTTCGGCGAACGCGATGGTGACGGCACTGGCGTTCAGCCCTTCGATGAAGTCGCCCAGGGTGCGGCTGTAGGTCCGGATTTTTTTGCCGGCCAGGGCGCTGAGCGGAATGGATTTGATGCTCTTGTCCTTGAAATTGCACCACAATTGCTGGCTGGGGAAGGTGTACATGTTGAGCAGCTTGGCATTGTACTTGTCGGCCAGTTCGCGCGCGATGATGGGCCGGTAGGCGTTCACCGCCTTGCGATAGGTGTCGAAGTCCTGGACGACGCCGGCAAGATCGATGCCTTCGAGCGCCGGGCTCGCCTTGGCGCTGTAGGATGTCAGGGCGTGAACGACGTCATAGGCGCCCTTCTTCAGCCCGGCCATGACTTCGTATCCCTTCAGGCCGAGTTCGGTATACGGCTTGACGTTCGCCGTCAGCTTGCCACCGGATGCCTTCGGCAGGTCGGTGGTCCACAATTTGCTCTCGAACTGCTTGTAGTTTTCCAGAAACCCCCAGGTGCCGACGACTTCAAATTTTTTCGTCATTTGGGCGGCGGCCGGAACCGCGCTCAGGGCAAGCACCCCGATTGCAACCGCACCCGCCAGTGAAGATTTAAGTCTAGACATTCAACTTCTCCCTAGTTTGTGACAGGGGCCGAGGCTGCGTTGTGCATTCACCCCCAACTGCCCCGACTGTATGAACCGGCTCAAACCGCCGGTTTTCAAGAACACGAACAGTGCCCCTTGAATCCGATTTTAGCAAGCTTACAGGGCTTTCCCCCACTCCTTCACATCAAAAACACGTGTGTCATCGGCCGGACGATCCGTGATCAGCATGGCGCCCGGCTCATGGGTGATGCAGAATTCGGGCCTGGCCTGCTCCAGTGCCGATTGCGGCGTGACCCCGCAGGCCCAAAACACCGGCACGTCACCGGATGCAACCTCCACGGGATCGCCGAAATCTGGTTTGCCCAGGTCCTCGATGCCGATCTGCGCCGGGTCGCCCGCATGCACCGGCGCGCCATGGGCATGCTCGAACCGCGCAGTGATTTCGGTGGCGCGCGCCACATCGCCGGGTTTCAGGGCGCGCATGGACACCACCAGCTGCCCGCGGAACGGGCCGGCCGGCTCGGTCTGGATCGACGTCTTGAACATGGGCACGGCATGGCTGGTGCTGGTGTGCGGCAGCGCGATGCCGGCGCGCTCAAGCGCCTGTTCGAAGGTGAACGAACACCCCAGCACAAAGGTCACGAAATCATCCTGCCACAGATCGGTGATGTCGCGCAGCGTATCCGTATGCCGGCCGTTTCTGTAGACCCGGTAGGCGGGCACATCGCTGCGAATGTCGATATCCGCGCCAAGCGCGGGGAGAAACGGATCGCCCGGCCGCGACATGGCGACAACCGGACAGGGCTTCGGATTGCGCCGGCAGAACAGCGCAAAGTCTTTCGCCGGCCCTTCGGGGAGGATCACCACATTGCCCTGGAGCCGGCCGGCGGCCAGACCCGCGGTCGGACCCGCATAGTCGCCGCGGCGGATGCGCGCGCGCGTTTCACGGATGTCCGGCCCGATATCAGGGCTGTGCTGCTGCGCCTGTCCCATGGTCCCCCGACGGGTCGCGATGCGTCTCCCAATGGGCGCGCCCCGCGCGTGCTGATGCGCGCAGTCCGTCGCCTCTCCGGCTCTGCTTTTGTTGTTGTCGGCCGAATTTCGGGATCACTGTAGAGATAAAATTTAATAAAATCAAAACGATAAAATTTATGGAGATGGATAGATTTCTTTTATGTTGTTTTCATCCAGATACTCCTGCAGGTGTTCGCGCGCGAGGGTGGCGATCAACTCGGGAAGCGAGGTGACCGGCGTGGAGGGGAAGGTGATGTTGAAAACGATGTCGTTCAGCGCCAGATCGGTCCGCAGTTCGATGAGCGTGCCCTCGGCCAGATCGTCGCGAACGGCGGCGGCGGGCACCGCGCCGACCCCCATGCCCTTCTTGACCACATTGATCACGGTCTGCAGCGAGCCGAAGCCGTTGACCCGGGCGCGCGAGACATCGACCCGGCGCAACCCTTCCATCAGATCCTGATAGGGCCGTGTCGTGCGCTGAAACGTGAAGATGTCATGTTTCGTGAGATCGCCCGCCGACAGCACGCCCCTGGGCAGGCCCAGCGCCGGCGCCGCCGTCCAGATCATCTGATAGCTGCAGAACGGCCAGTTGTTCATGGACAGTCCGTTGACCGCATCCACCAGAAACGCGATATCCAGTTGCCGGTCCACCAGATCGGCGCGCAGGATGTCGGATATGCCGGCGTGAATCTCGATCACCAGTTCGGGATATTGCGCGCGCATGAGCGCCAGGAAATCGGGAAACCAGGTCAGCGCCATGGTATCGGAAACACCGATGCGGATGATGCCAGAGGCTTTCGGGTCGGTGGAAATGGACGTGTAGATGTCATCGCGCAGGGACAGCAGTTTCTCCGCATAGGCGACCAGAGCCAGGCCCTTTGGCGTCAGCCGCGCCTGCCGCCCGGTGCGGTCGAACAGGGCGACGCCGAGGGATTGCTCGAGCTTGGAGATGCGCGCGGAAACAGCCGGCTGGGTCGTGTGCATCTTTTCCGCCGTGCGCTGAAAGCTGCCGATGGTCGCGACCCAGTAAAAAGTCTCGATCTGAATGAAATTCATGGCCCGGCCGCCATCATTCCGGCATCAGTCCGCGCACGACAAGATCGCTCAGGGTTTCCTCCGCCCTGGCGAAGTCGCGCGCCGACAACCCCTCCTTGCCCAATATGGCGGAAATCTGGCTTGAGAAATCCGCATAGGTCTGGGTCGCCGCCCAGATCACGAAGAACAGATGGTAGGGATCGATGTCGCGGATCAGGCCCTTCTCGATCCACGCGCGCACCACGGCGGCGCGTTCCTCGACATGGGCGCGAATTTCGCTGCGGATAACCTTTTCCAGCCGCGGCGCTCCCTGCAGGATTTCCATGGCGAAAAATCGCGACGCCATGGGATGCTCCCGGGAGAACCGGATTTTGCGGCCGATATAGGCGCGCAGTTCCGCGCCCGGATCGCCCTCGGCCCGCATGGCCTCGAGGGGTTCGATCCACATTTCCAGGATCTGCTGCAACACGCCCAGATAGATGTCCTCCTTGCGGCGGAAATAATACAGCAGGTTGGCCTTTGACAGCCCCGCCACGGCCGCGATCCGGTCTATGGTCGCGCCCTCAAACCCGAACCGGCTGAAAACCTCGAGTGCCGCATCCAGGATGGTGCGCTCGCGCAGCGACTGAATGCGGGTCCGCTTGCGCACACGCACCTCCTCGCCATCCTTTGCCAGCCTCAGGGTCATTGCGTGCCGTTTCGCTGCCTTCTCGCGCCGCGGCCGCGCACGGGCGCCCGCGGCCCAATAGATAAGTCTTGGATGGTCCGATGTATAGTGTAGGCTTTCGCCCATGAAATTGCACCCCGCGCGGGCCGGCCATGCGGCGGGTGGGGAAGTCCGGCAAACCAGGAGAGCGCGCGAACATGACGCAGACGATCACAAACCGGATCGCCGGCGCCGCGGTCAGGGCCGCGGGCCGCGATACCACGCCCGTCTTTAACCCGGCGAGCGGCGAGGAGATCGCGCGCGTCGTGAACTCCGGCGCAAGCGAGATCGATGACGCCGTTGACGCCGCCAGGAATGCGCTTGGCGAATGGGCCGCCATGCCGGCGCTGAAACGCGCGCGCTTCATGTTCAGGTTCAAGCAATTGCTCGACGAACACGCCGACGATCTGGCCCGCGAAATCAGCCGCGAGCACGGCAAGACCCATGACGATGCCCTTGGCGAGGTGCAGCGCGGCATCGAGGTGGTGGATTTCGCCTGCGGCATTCCCGCCCTTTTGAAGGGCAGCTACAGCCGCAATATCGCACCCGCGCTCGACAGTTATTCGGACCGCCAGCCGCTTGGCGTCGTGGCCGGCATCACGCCGTTCAATTTCCCCGCCATGGTGCCGATGTGGATGTATCCGATCGCCATTGCGTGCGGCAACACCTTCATCCTCAAGCCCTCCGAGCGCGACCCATCCGCGCCCACGTTCGCCTGGGAGCTGTTTCAGCAGGCGGATTTTCCCGACGGTGTGCTCAATGTGGTTCATGGCGGCAAGCAGGCGGTGGACGCCATTCTCGATCATCGCGGCATCGCGGCGGTGAGTTTCGTCGGCTCGACGCCGGTCGCCGAATATGTATTTGCCCGCGGCACCGCGCAGGGCAAGCGGGTGCAGGCGCTGGGGGGCGCCAAGAACCACATGATCGTCATGCCCGACGCGGATATGGATCAGGCCAGCGATGCGCTGATGGGCGCGGCCTTCGGCTCGGCGGGCGAGCGCTGCATGGCGGTTTCCGTGGCCGTGCCCGTGGGCGGGGACACCGCGGACCGGCTGGTCGAGAATCTCGTTCCCCGCATACAGGCGTTGAAGATCGGACCCAGCACCGACGCCCAGGCCCAAATGGGTCCGCTGATCACCCGCCAGCACCTCGAAAAGGTCACCGGCCATATCGAGAAGGGCGTGGCCGAAGGCGCCGATCTCAAGGTCGACGGCCGCGGCGTTTCGATGCAGGGCTATGAGGACGGCTTTTTCATCGGCGGCTCGCTGTTCGATCACGTCACCACGGATATGTCGATTTACCGCGAGGAGATATTCGGACCCGTCCTGTCGGTGGCGCGCGCCGGCACCTATGATGAGGCCGTTGCCATGATCAACGCCCATGAATTCGCCAACGGCACCGCGATTTTCACCCGCGACGGCGATGCGGCGCGCGATTTCGCCGAGCGCATAGAGGTCGGCATGGTCGGCATCAATGTCCCCATACCCGTGCCCGCCGCCAGCCACAGTTTCGGCGGCTGGAAACGCTCGCTGTTCGGCGATTACGCGGTTTACGGCCCCGAAGGCGTCAATTTCTACACCCGCCTCAAGACCGTTTCCGCGCGCTGGCCGGCCGGCATCCGTTCGGGCGCCGAATTCACGTTTCCCAGTCTGGAGTGAGCCCCATGACGGCTTCTGGAAACCTGCGCGTCAATGGCGAACGGCTGTGGCGGAGCCTGATGAGGATGGCCATGATCGGGGCGACCGAAAAAGGCGGCAACTGCCGCCTCGCGCTGAGCGATCCCGACCGCGAGGCCCGCGACCTGTTCGTCTCCTGGGCGCGCGAGGCCGGCTGTACCATCACCATCGACAAGATGGGCAGTATCTTCGCGCGCCGCGCCGGCAGCGACGATACGCTGGCGCCGGTGATGATGGGCAGCCATCTCGATACCCAGCCCACCGGCGGGCGCTTCGACGGCGTTCTTGGGGTGCTGAGCGCCCTTGAGGTGATCCGCACCCTCAACGATCTCGATTACCGCAGCGAACGGCCTCTCGAAATCGCCATGTGGACCAATGAGGAGGGCTCGCGTTTCGCGCCCGCCATGCTGGCCTCGGGCGTCTTTGCCGGCGAATTCTCCCTTGAATTCGGCCACAGCCGGGCCGACCGCGACGGGCGCAGCGTGGGCGCGGAACTGGAGCGCATCGGCTATCTGGGCGATGAACCCGTCGGCGGTCGCGACATCCATGCGTTCTTCGAGGTGCATATCGAGCAGGGGCCGATACTCGAAGAAGAAGAAAAGACCATCGGCATCGTCACCGATGCGCAAGGGGTGCGCTGGTATGAGGTGACGCTCCAGGGTGTGGAATCCCACGCCGGACCGACGCCCATGGACCGGCGCAGGGACGCCCTTGTGGGGGCTGCGCGCATCGTCGAACGGGTCAACGAAATCGGCCTCGCCCACGCCCCGCTTGCCTGCGCCACGGTGGGCATGATGGAGGTGCACCCCAATTCGCGCAATGTCATTCCGGGCCGGGTGTTTCTGACCATCGATCTGCGCCACCCCGACGACGGGGTGCTGGATGCGATGGAAGCGGAGTTTCGCGCGCGCAGCGACGAAATCGCGGCGGCCGCCGGCCTTGATCTCGAATGCGAAAAAATCTTCGCCTATGCCCCCGTCGCCTTCGATCCGGGGTGCATCGAGGCGGTGCGCGAGGCGGCCGCAGGTCTCGGCCTCGGCGCGCGCGAGATCGTCTCGGGCGCGGGACACGATGCCTGCTACATTTCAAGGGTCGCGCCGAGCGCCATGATCTTCACGCCATGTATCGGTGGCATCAGCCACAACGAGGCGGAAGATATCAAGCCCGAATGGGCCGCCGCCGGGGCCGATGTGCTGCTGCGCGCGGTCATCGCCAAGGCCGGCGCCTGACCCAGCCTTAACAGAGCGCTAACACTCTTTTTGGATACTGAGCGCCTGCTTGCGCGCTTGCGCGCGCCAATGACGGACGGGTTTCATGGCCAAGGCATCCTTTCACAAGAACCAGCGGGTCTATGTCAAGACGGTCGGCACATGGGCGCTTGTCGAGCGGGTCGTGCCGCAATGGGCCAAGGGCATCGATGAGCCGATCAAGGTGACCTATGATGTCGGCCTGGGGCGTGAATTCGGCGCCGATGAACTGCAGGCCGAAGAAACCGCCGCCGTCGCCGATATGGATGTCGACGGCGACAGCTGGCGGCTCATTCGCGGCAAGAACAAGTGGATGTCGCCGGACGAATGCGCCCATCACCCCTACCCCGGCACCTTCCCCATCATCGTCACCGGCGAGCGCGACTGGGGCGGCTGGCGGGTGCCCGGCGCGGAATACGACCATGACCCGGCCAAGATCGAATATCAGGCGCGGGTGATCGCCAACTCCATCAAATGCGTCGCCATCCTGCGCGCCATGGTTTCCTACGCCGAGGAAGCGCCGGAAAATCTCTCCAACGCCATGGCCGCGATCGTCCAGGACGGCCGCAACGTCCTGCGCCAGATCGAAAACGGCTGAACCCGGCGGCACGGCTGACAAAACCCGCTTGTCTCCCGCCCGTGGCGTCGAGGGTGCGCGCCGCTTCAGGCGGCGGCGTATTTTTTCGCCCCGCAATCCTCCGCCCGCCTTGCCCCGGGCGCGCGCGCCGGCCTATAGGTTGGGGCCCGGCGTTCCGCCCTGTTCCCGTTTGAGTGAGCCCCGCGATGAAAACCGATACGCCCCGCCCGGTCAGGTTGTCAGACTACCGCCCGCCGGCCTATCTCGCCGACACGGTCGCGCTTGATATCCGGCTGGCCCCGGAAAAGACCACCGTGAAAACCCGCCTGGCGCTGCGGGCCAATCCCCATGCTCCGGAGCGGGGCGCAGCGCTGGTGCTGGATGGCGAAGGGCTGGAACTGCATGGCCTGTCCATTGATGGCGCGGTGGTCGCGCCCGGCGCCATGGACATCGCGGAGACCCATCTCACCATCCAGAACGTGCCCGGCCGGCCGTTCGTTGTCGAATATGAAACCGAATGCAACCCGGCCGCCAACACCGCCCTGTCGGGCCTCTACCGCACCAGCGACACCTATTGCACCCAGTGCGAGGCGGAGGGTTTTCGCCGCATCACCTATTTTCCCGACCGCCCGGACGTGTTGGCGAAATTCACCGTGCGCCTGGAAGCGCGCAGGAGCGAAGCGCCGGTGTTGCTGTCGAACGGCAATCTGATCGAGGCCGGCGATATTCCCGGCACCGACCGCCACTTCGCCATCTGGCACGACCCGCACCCCAAGCCGAGCTATCTGTTCGCCCTGGTGGGCGGCGATCTGGCATGCGTCGAAGACCGCTTCACGACCATGTCCGGGCGCGAGGTCGTGCTGCGGATCTATGTGGAGCACGGCAAGCAGGACCGCTGCGCCTATGCCATGGACGCGCTCAAGCGGGCCATGCGCTGGGATGAGGAAACCTACGGGCGCGAGTATGATCTGGACATATTCATGATCGTCGCGGTCAGCGATTTCAACATGGGGGCGATGGAAAACAAGGGCCTCAATGTGTTCAACGACAAGTATATCCTGGCCCGGCCCGACACCGCCAGCGACATGGATTACGCCAATATCGAAGGCATCATCGCGCATGAATATTTCCATAACTGGACCGGCAACCGCATCACCTGCCGCGACTGGTTCCAGCTTTGCCTGAAGGAAGGGCTGACGGTTTTTCGCGATCAGGAATATTCCGCCGACATGCGCTCGCGCGCCGTCAAGCGCATCGGCGATGTCAAGATGCTGCGCGCCCACCAGTTCCCCGAGGATGCAGGCCCGCTCGCCCATCCCGTGCGCCCGTCGAGCTATATCGAGATCAACAATTTCTATACCGCGACCGTTTATGAAAAAGGCGCCGAACTGGTGCGCATGCTCAAACTGCTGATCGGCGATGCGGCGTTTTTCACAGGCATGGACCTCTATTTCGAGCGCCATGACGGAGAAGCGGCCACCGTCGAGCAGTTCATCGCCGCCATGGCGGATGCCTCGGCGCGCGATCTCGATCCCTTCATGCAGTGGTACGCCCAGGCCGGCACGCCGGAAATCGTGGTTTCGGAGAAATATTCGCCCGCGAAAAAAACCTACCGGCTGCATCTGGTCCAGACCTGCGCGCCGACGCCGGGCCAGGCGAACAAGAAACCGCTCCCAATTCCCCTGACCCTGGGCCTCATGAATGCCGCCGGCGACGATCTGCCGCTGACCCTTGAGGGCCAGGGGCCCATGGACCGGCCGGTCATCGAACTGAGCGAAGCGGAGCAGACGCTGACCTTCACCGGCATCGAGGAGAAACCGGTGCTGTCGCTGAACCGCAATTTCAGCGCGCCGGTCACCATCCGCGCCAACCGTGCAGAAAAAACGCTGCTGTTCGCCATGGCTCATGACAGCGATCCGTTCAACCGCTGGGAAGCGGGTCAGATCCATGCCACGAAACTGCTTGTTTCCATGGTGGAGGCGGTGCGGGCGAAAAAACCGCCGCGCCGCGGCGCGGATCTGGCGCGCGCCCTGGGCGCCAGCCTGAAGAGCGACCAGCTGGAGCCCGCCTTCATCGCGCTGATGCTGCAACTGCCCGGAGAAGCCGATCTGGCGCGCGAAATCGCAAGCGATGTGGACCCCGGCGCCATTCACACCGCCCGCGAGGCGTTGCGCGCGACCATCGGCCAGCAATTGCGCGGCGATCTGGAAGCGGTCTACGGGAAACTCCAGGTGCCGGGTCCCTACAACCCCGATGCGCGCAGCGCCGGCAAACGGGCGTTGCGGGCCACCGTGCTCTCCTATCTTGCCGCCGCCGATCCGAAAGACGGCGCGCGCCGGGCGCTTGCGCAATATGAAACCGCGCAGAACATGACCGACGCGATGGCCGCCCTGCTGGTGTTGTCGCGGCTCGATTGCCCGCAGCGCCCCAAAGCCCTGTCGGCGTTTTATGAACGCTGGAGGGATGATCATCTCGTCATCGACAAGTGGCTCAGCCTTCAGGCCGCGGCCCCGTTCGCCTATACCCCCGATACGGTGCGCCGGCTGATGGACCATGAAAGTTTTGCGCTCGCCAACCCCAACAAGGTGCGCGCGCTGATCGGCGTCTTCGCCACCGCCAATCCGGTCGCCTTCAATGCGCCGGGCGGCGAGGGCTATACCCTCGTGGCCGACGTCATATTGAAGCTCGATCCCATGAACCCGCAGGTGGCCGCGCGGCTGGCGGGCGCATTCCGCAACTGGCGCATTCTGGAGCCGCGCCGCCGGGCGCGCGCCAGAACGGCGCTGAAAAAAATCGCGGCGCAAAAGTGGCTGTCGCGCGACACCTTCGAAATCGTGACCAAGACGCTGGGGTGAGCCGGCGCGGTTTTCGATCACGGGCCGCCGCATTGCCGTTTCCGCAGCAGCGCGGCGCATTGACTTCAGGCAGCCGGCGCTTCAGATTCGGCTGTGCCCTGGGAGAACGTCCAGCGAAATGAGGATTGAAGTGAGGATGTTGTGAGGAAATTCACCGGAACCTCCGCCGCGCTCGGCCTCGCGGCCATGTTCGCCGCTTATCAGGCACAGGGCGCACCGGCCACGCCCGCGCCTTCGATCGCTGCCGGCAACACGCTTGTCGAGCACGCCCAGGGTGCCCCGTTCCAACTGGGAATTTCCGATGGCATGGTCTTCAGCGTCATGGCCCGCAACGGATATACCGATATAGAAATCCTGACCCGCAGGCTGACGCGCACCCGCGCCTCGGGGTGCAAGGGCACGATAAAATATAAGGTCGAGGTGCGTCTCGACGGGCGCCTCTACAAAGCCCGGCCCATCGGTGCCTGCCGCACAGAAATCGGTATCGATTTCGCCCGCAAGATATTGCGCCAGAAGGGTTTCCGGCGCATCAGGCTGGTTCCCGGCGGACCGGGCTTTGTCGCAACGGCGTGCCGGGACAACCGGCGCATCCGGGTTTCGGTGAGTCGGTTTGGCGATATCGGAAGCCAGACGGTGCTCGGGCGCTGCGGCGCCGATCTGACGCGCCGCGAAATAGTCGCGCTGCTGCGCGCCTACGGGTTCAGCCGCATCCGGGCCAAACCCGCCCGGCGCGGGAATTTTTCGGTCAATGCCTGCCGCAACGATGACCGGGTCGCCTTGCTGGTGGGGCCCGGCGGCGGCATCTTGAGGGAAAACCGGATCGGGCGATGCGACCCTCCCATTCATCCCGCGACCATTCCCGCCCTGCTCGCGCGCAACGGGTTTGACCGCATTGATGTGATCGACAGGACGCTTCCGCGCTATGTGGCGCGCGCATGCCGCGACACCCGCCGTCTCGAAATCACCATGAACCGTTTTGGCACGATCGTGGACGAACGTGCGATCGGGCGCTGCGCGCCGCCCATGAGCGCTGCGAGCCTGCGCGCCCGGCTGGGGGACGCCGGCTATGACGCCGTGCGCATCGTCGCCGACGACGCAAGTGGTTTCATCGCCGAGGTGTGCGAAGAGGGCGCGCGCTTCCGCCTCGACCTGACGCGCTATGGCGAGACCGTCAGCCAGACGCGGATCGGCGATTGCGCCTCGCGCCGGGTCCGCAATGTCCTCAAACAGCTTGAAAGAGAAGGGATTCGCGACGCCGCCATCTATGTGGAGGGGTGCCGCGGGAACCGGCGCGTGAGGGTCGAACTCGATCAATACGGCTCCGTGCTCGGGCGCGACGCCATCGGCCGGTGCCGCTAGTTCGGCGCGGGCGCCTTCATTCAACGCAAGTATTGGAGAGAGTATGAAACACGTTGAAAATTCCCCGGTCCGCCGGTTTTCCCATGCGCTGGCAGGCGTCGTATTTTTCGCAAGCCTGATGGGCGCGCTTGCG
>JALURZ010000126.1 GCA_027058735.1 Hyphomicrobiales bacterium
GCTTTCGCGGCGGCACGATCCTCGTCAACGGCACGCTCAAACCCTATTTCGCCGCCACCCGGCAATTGATCCGGTTCCGCATCCTGAACGGCTCCAACGCCCGGACCTATAATCTGGGTTTGAGCGACGGGCGCGCCTTTAGCCAGATCGCCGGGGATGGCAGCCTGCTTGAGCGGCCCGTTGAGCGCACCCGGCTGCTGCTGGCTCCGGGCGAGCGTGCGGAAATCGTGGTGGATACGGGCAGCGGCGCTTCCCTGATGCTGCGCAGCTATGCCAGCCCGATCCGGCCCGCCGGCATGATGGGGCGGATGATGGGCGGTGCGGCCGGCGGCGACGCGCAGGAATTCGACGTGCTGGAAATCCGCCCGGCCGCGAAACCGGCGACGTCCCCGCCCTTGCCGCAAAAACTGGTGTCGCTTGCCCGGCTCGATCCCGCGGACGCCGCGCGCACCCGGCGCTTCAGGCTCGACATGGGCATGGGCCCCGGCATGATGATGCGCGGGCGCAACAAGATCATGTCGATCAATGGCAAGCCCATGGACAAGTCCCGCATCGATGAGATCGTCAGGCTGAACGACATCGAAATCTGGGAAATCAGGAACCCCTCCGTGCTGGCCCACCCGTTCCATATTCACGATGTGCAGTTTCAGATTCTCGACCGCAACGGCAAACCGCCGGGCGCCGGTGAAACCGGCTTCAAGGATACGGTGCTGGTGGCCCCAAACGAAACCGTCCGCCTCGTCATGCGCTTTGAATATCACAGCGATCCGGAACTGGCCTATATGTATCACTGCCATATCCTGGAACATGAGGACGCCGGCATGATGGGCCAGTTCACGGTTGTGGCCTGACCGTCCGGCGTGGTCGCGGGTTGTGCTTTTGTCCGGGTGCAGCGGTCGCAGCGCCGGGTTTCCTGCGGTGCGTGGCGTGCCTCTCGCTCAAGACGGCGCGCTTCCGGCTGGTTGTCGGTAGCCTGATGAAGACTGGCCGTGCCAACAGCCTGGCGCAATGCGTGCGCGCAAAACAGTCATTTGCGTGCCGGTCCGCTCATGCGCCTGCTGCGCATAACATGGTTTCCTGCCTTGCGCTTTCGCGGCGTTCATCCCACATTGACTGTCACATACCCGTTCCGGGGGGTGCGCCTGACCGGGCGCTGAGATGGCCGCTATCCGTTCATCGGCCGAACCCTTAGAACCTGATCCGGGTCATGCCGGCGAAGGGATGGAACCGACTGTTTTGTGACGTCCATTTCCTTCCGATGCCGGTGCGGCCCGGCCGGTGCTGGTGCGCCAAGGCGGAGTGATGCAATGGACATTTCAGTTCTGCTTGCGAAATATCTGGGCCCGGTGATGCTGTTGACCGGCACGTCGCTGCTCTTGAACAAACACCTGGCGCGCGATGTCATGGCGGACGTTCTGCGAAGCCCGGCGCTGCTCATGACTGCCGGATTTATGGCGCTCATGGTGGGCCTGACGGTGGTGATCTTTCACAATCTGTGGGTCGCCGGATGGCCGGTGATTATCACGATCTACGGCTGGCTGGCGCTCTTGGTGGGTATTGTCCGCACGGCCTTTCCCGGCGCCATCAGGAAGATGGCCAATCGTTTCGGGAAAAACAATGCGCTGATGAAGGGCGTTTTCGCCGCGAATGTGCTGCTGGGCGCCTTTCTCACCTACAAAGGTTTTTTTTAGTCTGAGGCCCGAATTCGGAGAATTGAAGCAATGAACAAACACACACCCGAACGCAAGATAACGCCGCCGCGCGTGACCACCGGGCCGCTGGCGGCCAGCACCAAGGTCTTTTCGTCGCCGCCGGGCCATGACGGCCTCGAGGTGCCGTTTCGCGAGATCGCTCTCAGCGAAACGGCCCAGGAGCCCCCGTTCCGGGTCTATGACACCTCCGGGCCCTATACCGACGAGCGGGCCACCATCGATGTCGAGGCGGGCCTGGCGCGTCCCCGCGACCGGTGGGTCGGGAACAGGGGCGACACCGAAAGCTACCGGGGCCGCGAGATGCGCCCGGAAGATAACGGCAATGCGACCGGCAGGCATCTGGCGCGCGCCTTTCCGGTGACCCGCGATCCCCTGCGCGCCAGACCAGGCAAGGCGATCACGCAACTGGCCTATGCGCGCGCGGGCATCCTCACCGATGAGATGGTCTATGTCGCCCATCGCGAGAATATCGGGCGCACGCAGGCCCCAGACGGCGCGGCGCGCACCCTGGCGGACGGTGAGAGCTTCGGCGCCGAAATTCCGGCTCACGTGACCCCTGAATTCGTTCGCGCGGAGATCGCGGCGGGCCGCGCCATCATTCCCGCCAACATCAATCACGGCGAGCTTGAGCCGATGATCATCGGGCGCAATTTCCTCACCAAGATCAACGCCAATATCGGCAATTCGGCGGTCGCGTCCTCGGTGGACGAAGAGGTCGAAAAGATGGTTTGGGCGATCCGCTGGGGGGCGGACACGCTGATGGACCTATCCACCGGGCGCAATATCCACAACACCCGCGAATGGCTCATCCGCAATGCGCCGATCCCGATCGGCACGGTGCCGATCTATCAGGCGCTGGAAAAAGTCGGCGGCGATCCGGTGGAACTGAGCTGGGAGGTGTTTCGCGACACCCTCATCGAGCAGGCCGAGCAGGGGGTGGACTATTTCACCATCCATGCGGGCGTGCGTCTCGCCTATGTGCCGCTGACCGCGGAAAGGGTGACCGGCATCGTGTCGCGCGGCGGCTCGATGATGGCCAAGTGGTGCCTGGCCCATCACAAGGAGAGCTTCCTCTATGAGCATTTCGAGGATATCTGCGACATCATGGCGGCCTATGACGTGTCGTTCTCGCTGGGCGACGGGTTGCGCCCCGGCTCCATCGCGGACGCCAATGACGCCGCCCAGTTCGCCGAGCTTGAAACCCTTGGCGAACTGACGAAGATCGCCTGGGAGAAGAATTGCCAGGTGATGATCGAAGGCCCCGGCCATGTGCCGATGCACAAGATCAAGGTCAATATCGACAAGCAGCTGAAGGAATGCGGCGAAGCGCCGTTCTATACGCTGGGGCCGCTGACCACCGATATCGCACCGGGCTACGATCACATTACGTCGGCCATCGGGGCCGCCATGATCGGCTGGTTCGGCACCGCCATGCTGTGTTACGTGACGCCCAAGGAGCATCTGGGTCTGCCCAACCGCGACGACGTCAAGGTCGGCGTTATCACCTACAAGCTGGCGGCCCACGCCGCCGATCTCGCCAAGGGGCACCCGGGAGCGCAGGCGCGCGATGACGCGCTATCGCGCGCGCGCTTCGATTTCCGCTGGCAGGACCAGTTCAACCTGTCGCTCGATTCCGAAAAGGCCAGGGAGTATCACGACGAGACCCTGCCCAGGCAAGCCCACAAGGTCGCCCATTTCTGTTCCATGTGCGGGCCGAAGTTCTGCTCCATGAAGATCACGGCGGACGTGCGCGACTATGCCGCCAGACTCAACGACCGGCAGGTCGGCATGGACCAGATGAGCGAAAAGTTCAAAAATTTGGGCGCGGAAGTCTATGTGGACGCCGACCAGGTCAAGGAGAGCAACGAAGCGCTTTAGGCCATCGTCATTCCGGCGAAAGCCGGAATCCAGTTTGTCGCGCGGTGGATGATGCAAAGATTGCTTTCTGGACCCCGGCTTTCGCCGGGGTGACGCGGTGCGGGGTTTGATCTGGGGCGCTTGTCTCAGCGTCATTGCCCGGCTTGACCGGGCAATCCAGTATTCCGTGGCGGCTGCGGTATGTCTGAACCGTTGGCGGCTGCTGGATCACCCGGTCAGGCCGGGTGATGACGAAACTTTGAATCTATGATCGTGGCAGCGGTCAATACCCTTCCAGCGCTTCGAATTTCCGCGTTTGTCTGGCCCGCGTCGGGGAGCGTGCGGGCAAAACCGCAGGTGGCGCGTTCCCAGGAGCCATAGACCGGGTTGGGGATGAGGATCCAGCGGGCGGCCCATTTGGCGGAGTGGAACTTGCGCTCGCCGTTCAGGATCGCCGTGGCCGCGAACGGCATGTTGTCGATCGATTGCCCATGCGCGCGCCTCTAGGAAACCCGCATCTTCATCCACGGGGCCGAATTGTGGAAATCGGCGAGCGCAAGTTC